>NZ_SLYP02000001.1:1463333-1817500 GCF_004341505.2 Sphingomonas sp. JUb134 | reverse complement strand
GCGCCGCTGGTGGAGGCGCTGCGCCGCATGGGGGTTACGATCGACGCGCCCAGCGGTTGTCCGCCGGTCCATGTAGAAGGAGTCGGCATCCCGGGCGGGCGGGTGATCGTCGACGCAGGGCTTTCCAGCCAATATGTCTCGGCACTGCTGATCGCAGCAGCCTGCGCGAAAGGTCCGGTCGAGGTCGTGCTGGCCGGGGGCGACATCGGCGCCCGCGGCTATATCGACCTGACGCTCGCTGCGATGGAGACTTTCGGGGGCCAAATCATGCCGGTGGGCCAGACAGGCTGGACGGTCGCCGCCACAGGTTATCAGGCGGCAGACGCCATGGTGGAGCCGGATGCCTCGGCAGCCACTTATCTCTGGGCGGCAGAGGTCCTGACCGGGGGCAAGATCGACATCGGCCTGGCTTCGGATCGCTTCAGCCAACCCGACGCCAAGGCGCAGGCGCTGATCGCCGCCTCTCCCCAAATGCCGGGCGTGATCGACGGTTCGCAGATGCAGGATGCGATACCGACGCTCGCCGTGCTGGCCGCGTTCAATGCGCGGCCCGTGCGCTTCACGGGCATCGCCAACCTGCGCGTCAAGGAATGCGATCGCGTCCGCGCGCTTTCGACCGAGCTGAACCGCATTCGCAGCGGCCTCGCCGAGGAACAAGGGGATGACCTGCTGGTCCATGGCGATCCCGGACTGGCCGGCCAGACGCTGCCGACCGCGATCGAGACCTACGCCGATCACCGCATCGCGATGGCCTTCTCCCTGGCGGGTCTGAAGATCGGCGGGATCCGTATCCTCGATCCGGGATGCGTAGCGAAGACCTACCCCGGCTATTGGGACGCGCTGGCGTCTTTGGGGGTACAGCTGGTGCCGGAGGTCGGAGCCTAAGCGCTCGCGCGGGCGAGCAGGCGCTGCGCCTGCTTCAGGTGTGGCGCGTCGAGCATGCGTCCCTTGTAGCGCAGCACCCCTGCCCCCGGCGCAGCGGCGAATGCGGCGATCACCGCCCGCGCTTCCTCAAGCTGATCGGGCGTTGGCGTGAAGGCGGCGTTGATGACGGGTACTTGCGCGGGGTGGAGCGCGAGCATGCCCGTAAAGCCGTCCCGCGCCGCCCGCGCCGCATAGCGCACCAGCCCATCTTGATCGGCCAGCGCCGGGTACACGGTGTCGATCGCGGCCACACCGGCCGCGTGTGCGCCGAACAAGGCGAGCGCGCGTACCATCTCATAGGGAGGGGTGTAGCGCCCGTCCTCCTCCCGGGAGGTGGCAGCGCCGATCGCTGCCGGCAGGTCCTCCGCACCCCAGCTGATCCCGAGCAGATGGTCCGCGACTTCCGAATAGCTGCCGAGCGCGAAGATCGCGGCAGGTGTCTCCGTCGCGATCGGAAGAACCGGGGGACCTTCGCCTCCAAGCCGATCCACGAGCCGGCGGATGCTCGCCGAGCCCTCCGCCTTGGGCAGCACGATGCCGTCGGCACGTCGCGCGGCGGCAAGGTCGGCATCGAGGCGTCCGGTATCCAGCGGATTGATTCGCACCAGCCGCAGGACATTGTCCACCGGCTGTTCCAGGGACACCGCCACCTCTCGCGCCGCCACATCCTTGGCGTCCGGATGCACCGAGTCTTCCAGGTCGAGGATGATCGCGTCGGCCCCGCTCGCTGCCGCCTTGGCGAAGCGTTCGGGCCGGTCGGCAGGAACGAAGAGCAGCGACCGCAGCCTCATGCCGCGCTCCGCCGCAGCAGCGCGGTTCGCAGGCAGTCGCACACCACCACGTCGCGCTGGTTGAACAGCTGGTGGCGGAAGGTGACGATCCCGGCATCGGGCCGCGACCGGCTGTCGCGCAGCTCCACCACTTCGGTTTCGGCGCGCAGCGTGTCGCCCAGGAACACCGGCTGCGGATGGACCAGCTTGTCGTAGCCCAGGTTCGCGATCAGCGTGCCCAGCGTCGTGTCGCCCACAGACAGCCCCACCATCAGCGCGAAGGTGAAAGTGCCGTTGACCAGGATCTGCCCGAACTCCGACGCTCGCGCCGCCTCCGCATCCAGGTGCAGCGGCTGCGGGTTGTGGGTCATGGTCGAGAACAGCAGGTTGTCCGTCTCGGTCACGGTGCGGCGGATGTCGTGGACCAGGCGGTCGCCCACCTGCCACTGGTCGTAGAAGCGTCCCGCCATCAGCCTTCCTCCCGCTCGACTCGTACGAGCAACGATCCCTCGCGAACCTTTGCGCCCGCCGCCGCGGGTAGCTCGGCCACCGTACCGTCAAACGGCGCGACCAGCCCATGCTCCATCTTCATCGCCTCGAGCGTCAGCAGGCGCTGGCCCTTGGCGACCGCTTGGCCCTCGCCGACGTCGACCGCGGTGACTCGGCCCGGCATCGGCGCCAGCAGGCTGCCGTCGGCAGCGCCGCCGCCTGCCGCACGCTCGGCGCGGAAGCGGCGGAAGCGGCGCAGCTCGCCGTCGTGCTGCACCACCGGGCCCTCGTCGGTGTCGAAGCCGCCGAACGCCTGCGCGGCCGGCTCGGCAAGATCGACCGCATAGCGGCCGCCGCGGTCGTCGACCAACGCGACCTCGCGCCGCGGGGCGGCGTTGAGGCGGAAGCCGCTGCTCCGTTCCCACGGCCCCTCGCCTTCCGGCGCGACAAGCTCGTCGGCGGCCCAGCGCGCCATCGCGTCGAGCGGCAGCGCGGGTTCGGTCAGCGCGGTTAGGTGGCGCTCGATGAAGCCGGTGTCGACCGCGCCGGAGCGGAACTCCCGATGGCTGAGGCAACGCGCGGCGAAGCCCAGGTTGGTGCGCACCGGCCAGACCTGCGCCAGCCGGCACGCGGTGGCGAGCGCCTCCGCGGCGGCTTCGCGGGCCTGCCCCCGCGCGATCAGCTTGCCCAGCATCGGGTCATACTGGTCGGAGACACGGTCCCCAGCCTCCACGCCCATGTCGTAGCGCAGGCCCGCTTCGGTGCCAGGCAGTCGCAGCACCTCGAGCGGACCGGTGGACGGCAGGAAGCCGGTCGCCGGATCCTCAGCATAGAGCCGCGCCTCCATCGCCCAGCCGTCGATCGCCAGCTCGTCCTGGCGCAGCGGCAGCGGCTCCCCGCTCGCGACGCGCAGCTGCCATTCGACCAGGTCGACGCCGGTGATCGCCTCGGTCACCGGATGCTCGACCTGCAGCCGCGTGTTCATCTCCATGAACCAGATGCGGTCGGCGCGCAGGCCCTCCGATCCGTCGGCGATGAACTCGATCGTGCCGGCCCCGACATAGTTGACCGCTTTGGCCGCGCGCACCGCGGCGGCGCAGATCGCCTCGCGCGTGTGCGGGTCCATGCCGGGTGCGGGCGCTTCCTCGATCACCTTCTGGTGGCGCCGCTGGAGCGAACAGTCGCGTTCGAACAGGTGGACGACATTGCCATGGGTGTCGCCGAACACCTGCACCTCGATGTGGCGTGGGCGGGCGATGTACTTCTCGATCAGGACACGATCGTCGCCGAATGCCGATGCCGCCTCGCGCCGGCACGACTGGAGCAGCTCGGCGAATTGCGCAGGGTCATCGACGCGCCGCATTCCCTTGCCACCGCCGCCCGCCACCGCCTTGATCAGCACCGGATAGCCGATCGCCTGCGCCTCCGCCGCCAGTCGATCGGCGCTCTGGTCTTCGCCGAGATAGCCCGGTGTCACCGGCACGCCCGCGGCGATCATCCGCTGCTTGGCGGCGTCCTTCAGCCCCATTGCGCGAATGCTCGCCGCGTCCGGCCCGACCCACACCAGCCCGGCAGCGACCACCGCCTCGGCGAAGTTGGCATTTTCGGACAGGAAGCCGTAGCCCGGATGGATCGCCTCCGCCCCGCTCTCGCGCGCAGCGGCGAGGATGCGCTCACCCACCAGATAGCTCTCGCGCGCCGGCGCCGGCCCGATCGCCACCGCCGCATCCGCCAACCGGACATGCCGCGCGTTCGCGTCGGCCTCTGAATAGACGGCGATGGTGCGGATCCCCAGCCGCCGCGCCGTGCCGATGATCCGGCACGCGATCTCGCCCCGATTGGCGATGAGAAGAGACTGAATCATAGAAACTCCTGCTCCTCCCCGGCACGGGGAGGGGGACCAGCCGCAGGCTGGTGGAGGGGGCGGGCCACGCGCGCTGCGATGGCGGCGAGCACCGAACCAATGTCGCGCAGTACGTCGGAGGCACAGAGGCGCAGCACATCGATACCGTTGTCGCTGAGGAAGCGGTCGCGCTCCGCATCTCGCGCCGGTCTGTCTCCGTAGTCGTGCGCGGTGCCATCAACTTCTACCGCTAAAGACGCAGACGCGCAGAAGAAGTCGACGATATATGGGCCTACAGGATGCTGTCGGCGGAAGCGCACTCCGAGCTGGCTGCCTCTGAGTTGCTGCCACAGCAGTACCTCCGGGAGCGTCATCTGCCGGCGCAAGGATCGCGCCTGCGCTACTTCCGGACGGAGCGTGCGCGGTGCTCCCCCTCCACCAGCCTGCGGCTGGTCCCCCTCCCCGTTCCGGGGAGGAATCGTTCCGACCACGCCCCTCACATCCGGAACACGCCGAAGCGCGGCGTCTCCGGGATCGGCACTTCCAGCGTTGCCGCCAGCGCGAGCCCCAGCACGTCGCGGGTCTGCACCGGATCGATGATGCCGTCGTCCCACAGCCGCGCGGTGGCATGCCAGGGGTTGCCTTCGTCCTCGTACTTCTGACGAACCGGAGCCTTGAACGCCTCCGCCTCCTCCGGCGACCAGCTGGCCGCGTCGCGGTGGACCGTAGCGAGCACGCTCGCTGCTTGTTCCCCGCCCATCACGCTGATGCGGCTGTTGGGCCAGCTGAACAGGAACCGCGGACTATAGGCGCGCCCGCACATGCCGTAGTTGCCGGCGCCGAAGCTGCCGCCGATCAGCACGGTGATCTTGGGCACCGAGGCGGTCGCGACCGCGGTCACCAGCTTGGCCCCGTGCTTGGCGATTCCTTCCGCCTCGTACTTGCCACCGACCATGAAGCCCGAGATGTTCTGGAGGAACAGCAACGGCACGCGGCGCTGGCAGGCGAGCTCGATGAAGTGCGCGCCCTTCACCGCGCTTTCGCTGAACAGTACGCCGTTGTTGGCGAGGATCGCGACCGGCTGGCCCCAGATATGGGCGAAGCCGCACACCAGGCTGCTTCCATAGAGCGGCTTGAACGCGTGGAACTCGCTGCCGTCGACCAGCCGGGCGATCACCTCGTGCACGTCATAGGGCGCGCGCACGTCCTGCGGCACGATGCCGTAGAGCTCCTGCGGGTCGTGCCTGGGCGGGCGCGGCGGCTGCCGATTGACGCTCGCTTGCGCCGGCGGCGGCAGCGTCGAGACAATGTCGCGCACGATCGTCAGCGCATGCTCGTCGTTCTCGGCGACGTGGTCGACCACGCCGGAGGTGCGGCCGTGGGTCTCCGCCCCGCCGAGTTCCTCGGCGCCGATCTCCTCTCCCGTCGCCGCCTTCACCAGCGGCGGGCCGGCGAGGAAGATCGTGCCCTGGTTGCGCACGATCACGCTCTCGTCCGACATGGCGGGGACATAGGCGCCGCCGGCAGTGCAGCTGCCCATCACGCAGGCGATCTGCGGGATGCCGAGCGCCGACATGTTGGCCTGATTGAAGAAGATGCGGCCGAAGTGGTCGCGGTCCGGGAAGACCTCCGCCTGGTGCGGCAGGTTGGCGCCGCCGCTGTCGACCAGATAGATGCACGGCAGCCGGTTGGCCTCGGCGATCTCCTGCGCGCGCAGATGCTTCTTGACGGTGAGCGGGTAATAGGTCCCGCCCTTCACCGTCGCGTCGTTGCAGACGATCATCACCTGCCGGCCGGAGACGCGGCCGATGCCGGCGATCACACCGGCGCCCGGCACCTCGCCGCCGTAGAGATCGTGCGCGGCGAGCTGGCCGATCTCCAGGAACGGCGAGCCCGGGTCGAGCAGCCGCTCGACGCGCTCGCGCGGCAGCAGCTTGCCGCGCGCGGTGTGGCGCTCGCGGGCGCGCTCGCCGCCGCCTTGCGCGGCCGCAGCGACGTCGGCGCGCAGCCGCTCGGCGAGCGCGCGATTGTGTGCGGCGTTGGCTTTGAACGTCTCGCTATCCGGCGCGACGTTGGTGGAGAGGACGGGGGCGCTCATGACAGCTCCTCCCCGTTCGCGGGGAGGGGAACCAGCCGCAGGCTGGTGGAGGGGGCGTGCGGCAAGCGGGGCGGGTGCGGCATGCCCCCTCCACCACCGGCTGCGCCGGCGGTCCCCCTCCCCGTGCCGGGGAGGATCACTGCGCCACCGTCGGGTTGTTGCCGACCAGCTCGCGGCCGATCAGCATCCGCCGGATCTCGTTCGTCCCCGCGCCGATATCCAGCAGCTTGGCGTCGCGCAGGAAGCGCTCGACTGGCCAGTCCTTCGTGTAACCGGCCCCGCCCAGCGCCTGGATTGCCTCCAGCGCCACCTTCACCGCATTCTCGCTCGCCAGCAGGATCGCACCTGCCGCGTCGAAGCGCGTCGTCCGCCCGGCGTCGCAGCTGCGCGCGACGGCATAGACGTAGGCCCGCGCCGAATTGAGTGCGACGTACATGTCGGCGACCTTGGCCTGCATCAGCTGGAACTCGCCGATCGGCCGGCCGAACTGGCGCCGCTCGCGCACGAACGGCAGCACCACGTCGAGACACGCCTGCATGATGCCGAGCTGGATGCCCGCCAGCACCGCGCGCTCGTAATCGAGCCCCGACATCAGCACGCCGACGCCGCCGTTCAGCGGCCCCATCACATTCTCAGCCGGCACGAAGCAGTCGTTGAACACCAGTTCCGCAGTGGGGCTGCCGCGCATGCCCATCTTGTCGATCTTCTGCCCGATCGAAAAGCCGGCCATGTCCTTTTCGATCAGGAAGGCGGTGATGCCGCGGCTTCCCTCGCCGGTCTTGGCATAGACCACCAGCGTGTCGGCATAGGCCGCGTTGGTGATCCAGAACTTCGTGCCGTTGAGGCGAAATCCGCCGTCGACCGCCTCGGCCCTCAGCTTCATCGAGACCACGTCGGAGCCGGCACCCGCCTCGGACATCGCCAGGCTGCCGACATGCTCGCCCGACACCAGCTTGGGCAGGTACTTCGCCTTCTGCTCGGCATTGCCCCAGCGGCGGATCTGGTTGACGCACAGGTTGGAGTGCGCGCCATAGCTCAGCCCGACGGAGGCGGAGGCGCGGCTGACTTCCTCGACCGCGACGACATGCTCGAGGTAGCCGAGGCCCAGCCCGCCGAACTCTTCCTCCACGGTGATGCCGTGCAGGCCGAGCGCACCCATCTCAGGCCACAGGTCGCGCGGGAACCAGTCTTCCGCATCCACCCGCGCGGCAAGGGGCGCGATCCGATCCGCAGAGAAGCGGCGTGTGGTCTCACGGATCGCGTCGGCCATGTCGCCGAGCGCGAAGTCGAAGTCCGGGGTCAAATGGCCTCTCCATTCGTTCTGTTTTGCCCGAGTGTAGCACGGGTTTTCGCGAACGAAAGTTGCGCGTGCGTGAAACAGCCGAAAAGCGTCGTGGCGCTGCTGGCGGGCGACGACGCGATCCTCTAGAGCAGCGGCAATCCCCATCTTCCCGAGAACCACCGTGTCCGATCCGTTGCCGATCCGCGTCGTCGCGCTGTACCGCTTTACCTCCTTCGCCGACCCGGCCGCGTTGCGGGGGCCCCTCGCCCACACGTGCTGCAGCCTCGGCGCGAAAGGCACGCTGCTGCTCGCGCCGGAGGGGATCAACGGCACCATCGCAGGCACGGATGCGGCCATCGACGGGGCGCTCGCCGCCATCCGCGCGCTGCCGGGCTGCGCCGAACTGGAGCACAAGGAGTCGCGCGCGGCGACCATGCCCTTCCACCGCATGAAGGTGCGGCTGAAGCAGGAAATCGTCACGATGGGTGAGCCGGAGGTCGATCCCGTCGGCCAGGTTGGCGCCTATGTCGCCCCGGAGGAATGGAACGACCTGATCGCCGATCCGGAGGTGGTGCTGATCGACACGCGCAACGCCTATGAGGTGGCGGTCGGCACCTTCGAAGGGGCCGTCGATCCGCAGACGGAGAGCTTTCGCGACTTCCCGCGCTGGTTTCGCGAGCACCGCGACGAACTGCTGGCGGGCAAGAGCAAGGTGGCGATGTTCTGCACCGGTGGCATCCGCTGTGAAAAGGCGACGGCGCTCCTCCGGGCGGAGGGCGTGGACGAGGTCTACCACCTCAAGGGCGGCATCCTGAAGTATCTGGAGACGGTGCCGGAGAAGGACAGCCGCTGGAACGGCGAGTGCTTCGTCTTCGACCAGCGGGTCGCAGTGGGTCATGGCCTGGCGCCAGGCAGCCACGCATTGTGCCATGCCTGCCGCATGCCGGTGAGCGTCGCCGATCGGGCGTCACCGCTCTTCGAGGAAGGCGTCAGCTGCCCCGCCTGCTACCACCAGCGCAGCGACGAGGATCGCGCCCGCTATGCCGAGCGGCACCGGCAGGAGAAGCTCGCCGGGGCGCGCGGCCAGGAGCATGTCGGCGCGACGATCGCCGTTCGCGACTGATCAGCGAACACGGGAGCACGGAGCGCGCTTAGGATCGCTTGCGCGCGCGCCTCTCGTTCGCATGATGCTCCACCCGCTGGAACAGCAGGTCGAGGTCTTCCTTGCTGACGTCGAACGTCTCGCCGAGGTCCTCCAGCGCGCGGTCCAGATCCTCCGGGTGCGGCACGCTCTCGACGGGCAAGGGCGCACGTGGCGCGACCGGCACCGGCCGGTGCGGGTACGAGTGCCCTGAGAAGCGGTGGAACAGGACGCCCGCCACCATCAGCAGCACGGCATTGATGCCCACCGGCACGAACGCGAAACCATAGCCGGCCGACAGCACCACGGGGCCGCCGACCACTGCGGTTAGTGCCGCGGCCCCCCCTGGCGGATGGAGGCAGCGCAGCAGCGACATCGCCAGGATCGCGCCGCCGACCGCGATCCCCGCCGCCAGGTGCGGCACCGGCACCAACTTCGCCGCCGTCACCCCGACGAGCGCGGAGACGATGTTGCCGCCGACGACGGACCAGGGCTGGGCGAGCGGGCTTGCCGGCACCGCGAACACCAGCACCGCCGCCGCGCCCATGGGCGCAACGAGCAGCGGCAGTGACGTCGCGTCGCCGAGCGCCCAGAAGCTGATCGCACTGGTGAGCGCGATCCCGAGCACCCCGCCCAGGCAGGCGAGCAGGCGATCCGGCAGGTTTGCACCGGCAAGAATGGGGGCAAAGAAAAGGCGCATCGGTCCACCGTGTTGGAAGACCGGCTCCTGTCGCCCGGTGCCCAGGAAGCCAAGTCAAAAAACAAGCCGCGCGGCCAAGCACTGCTTGGCGGCGCTTGCCCTCAACCCTGCCGGTCGAGCATCCGGATGATGCCGGAAAAGTCGGTGCCGGCACCCCCTTGCGCCACGAAGCTGCCATAGAGCTCCGCCGCCCGCGCGCCCATCGGCGTGTCGACATTGGCGCCGCTCGCCGCGTCGAGCGCCAGCCGCAGGTCCTTGAGCATCAGGGCTGCGGCGAATCCGCCCTGGTAGTCGTGATCTGCCGGCGTCTCCGGCCCCACGCCCGGCACGGGGCAATAGGTCGTCATCGACCAGCTCTGCCCGGAACTTGCCGAGCTGATGTCGTAGAAGGTCTGCGGGTCGAGCCCCAGCCGCTCGGCCAGGACGAACGCCTCGCAGGTGGCGATCATGGTCGCGCCCAGCAGCATGTTGTTGCAGGCCTTGGCCGCCTGCCCGGCTCCCGCCCCGCCTGCATGGATCACCGCCTTGCCCATCGCCTGCAACAGCGGCTGGGCGGCCGCGAATGCCTCCTCGCTTCCGCCGACCATGAACGTCAGCGTTCCGGCGGCCGCGCCGGCGATCCCGCCGGAGACCGGTGCATCGACGGCGAGCAGCCCCTTGGCCGTCGCCGCCTCGGCCAGCTGGCGCGCGGTCGCGACGTCGATGGTGGAGCTGTCGATCAGAACCGCCCCTGGTGCGGCCACGCCGAACACCGCTTCCTCATAGACTTGTGCGACATGCTGCCCCGCGGGGAGCATCGTCACCACCGCTTCGGCGCCCTCGGCAGCCGCCCGCGCGCTCTCCGTCGGCAGGCATCCAGCCTTGCGGGCACGCTCCAGCGCCTCTTGCGAAAGGTCGAAGGCGCGGACGTCGTGCCCTGCCTTCGCCAGGTTCGCGGCCATGCCGCCGCCCATGTTGCCAAGGCCGATGAAGCCGATCCGTGCCATATGCTACCCTCTCTCCGCCTGCCTCAGCGGCCCGTCCAATTGCCCGGCCGCTTCTCGACGAAGGCGGCCATGCCTTCCTTCTGGTCTGCGGTGGCGAAGAGCCCGTGGAACAGCCGACGCTCGAAATGGATGCCTTGGGCAAGCCCGGTCTCGAAGGCGGCGTTCACCATCTCCTTGTTCGCCTTGACCGCCAGCGGCGCCATGCCTGCGATGGTGGCGGCGGTCTTCACCGCTTCCTCGACAAGATCGGCGGCGGGCACCACCCGGCTGACGAGGCCGGCGCGCTCCGCCTCCTCGGCGTCCATCATCCGGCCGGTCAGGCACATCTCCATCGCCTTCGCCTTGCCGACGGCTCGCACGAGCCGCTGTGACCCGCCCATGCCCGGCGATACGCCCAGCTTGATCTCGGGCTGGCCGAACTTCGCGGTGTCGGCGGCAAGGATGAAGTCGCACATCATCGCCAGCTCGCAGCCGCCGCCCAGCGCATAGCCCGCGACCGCCGCGATCACCGGCTTGCGGGTGGCGGTGATGCGCTCATACCCGGCGAAATGGTTGGTGCCGTACATGTCGGCAAAGCCCATCTCCGCCATTTCCTTGATGTCGGCGCCGGCGGCGAACGCCTTCTCGCTGCCGGTGATGACCGCGCATCCCTGCGAGGCATCTGCGTCGAAGGCGGCAAGCGCGGCGATCAGGTCGGCGAGCACCTGCGCATTGAGCGCGTTGAGCGCCTTGGGCCGGTTGAGCGTGATCAGCGTCACCGCCTCGCGCTGCTCGACCAGGATGGTCTCATATTCAGCCAATGCAGGTCTCCTTCAGCCCTCGGGGCTCCATTCGCTCTCCGCGTCCAGGGGTGCGAAGATTCGGTCGATCATGTGGTCGGTCACGCCTTCGGGCGTCGCCGGGTCCCAGCGGGGCGCATTGTCCTTGTCGACCAGCACCGCGCGCACCCCTTCGGCAAAGTCGGGGCGCTGCACGATGTGGGCAGCCACCGCATATTCCTGGCGCATCTCGTCTTCGAAGGTCGGCATGGTCGCGCCTTCCAGCAGCAGCTTGAGCGCGACCTTCATCGATAGCGGCGATCGGCTGCGCAGCACCGACAGTTGCTCGGTTGCCCAGTCGCCGCCATCCGCATCCAACGCCGCCAGGATTTCCTCCAGTCGATCCGACGCGAACAGGCGATCGATCGCCTCCCGATGCTCCAGGATAGCCGCGGATGGGGGCTCATCCGAGAGTGCGTCGAGAATGCCAGCGGCTTCCTGCGGCGCCTCGCTCAGCCGCGCCTTGGCGGTCTCCAGGCGTTCGGAAGGGATATAATGGGTGGCGAGGCCCAGCGCGTGGCATTCGGCACCGCCGATGCGGGCGCCGGTCAGCGCAAGATATTGCCCTATCCGGCCCGGCAGGCGCGACAGATACCAGCCGCCGCCCACGTCGGGAAATAGGCCGATTGCGGTCTCGGGCATGGCGAACAGCGTGTTCTCGGTCGCGATCCGAAAGCGCGCCGGCTGCGAGATACCGACGCCGCCACCCATCACCACCCCGTCCATGAAGGCGACGACCGGCTTGGCGTAGGTGAAGAGCCGATGGTTGAGGCGGTATTCGGTCGCGAAGAACGCCCGCGCCTCGACGCCGTCCCCCTTGCCGCTTTCGGCAGCACGCCGCACGTCGCCCCCTGCGCAAAAGCCGCGGCCCTCCGCGTGGTCGATCAGCACGATCTCCACGGCCGCGTCCCCGCGCCAGGCTTCGATCGCCTCCAGCATGGTGGCGCACATCGCCTCGTTCAGCGCGTGGAGCGCTCGCGGTCGGTTGAGCCGGATACGTCCGGCCTTGCCCTCTACTGCCGTCAGGACCTCGCCGCTCATTCGCGCACCAGTTCCCGGCCCACGATCATACGCATCACCTGGTTCGTCCCCTCTAGGATCGAATGGACGCGCAGGTCGCGCCAGAAACGTTCGATCGGATAGTCCATCAGATAGCCGTAGCCGCCATGGAGCTGGAGCGCACGATCGACCACGGACGATCCCGTGTCCGTGGCGAAGCGTTTGGCCATCGCGGCAAAGCGCGTCTTGTCCGGCGCCTCCGCCGTGACCTTGGCCGCCGCGGTATAGAGAAGCGCGCGGGCCGCCTGCAGCTCGGTATCCATGTCGGCGAGGGTGAACTGGGTGTTCTGGAAGTCGGCAAGGGCACGACCGAACTGCTTGCGATCGCGGGTGTAGCGGATGGCCTCGTCCAGGCAGCGCTGCGCGCCGCCCAGCGAACAGGCGCCGATGTTCAGCCGCCCCCCGTCGAGCCCCATCATCGCGAAGCGGAACCCCTCGCCCTCCTGTCCCACAAGGTTCTCGGCCGGCACGCGCACGCCGTCCAGGTTCACCTGCGCGGTCGGCTGGGAGTGCCACCCGAGCTTGCGCTCCTGCGCGCCAAAGGAGACGCCTGGCATCTCCTTTTCCACCACGATGCAGGAGATGCCGCGCGGCCCCTCCTCCCCCGTCCGCGCCATGACGAGGTAGACGTCGTTCTCGCCCGCGCCGGAGATGAACTGCTTGGTGCCGGTCAGCACATAGTCGTCGCCGTCACGCACGGCCCGCGTTCGCAGCGCCGCCGCGTCGGAGCCGGACGACGGCTCGGTCAGGCAATAGCTCGCCATCCGCTCCATCGTGACGAGGTCCGGAAGGTACTTGGCCTTGAGCGCGTCCGAGCCGAAACGGTCGAGCATCCACGACGCCATGTTGTGGATGGAGATGAACGCGCTGGTGGAGGGACAGCCATAAGCCATCGCCTCCATGATCAGCGCCGCCTCCAGCCGGCCGAGGCCGATGCCTCCTTGCTCCTCCGACACATAGATGGCGGCGAAACCGAGTTCGGCGGCCGCCTTGATCGTGTCGCGCGGGAAGATGTGCTTCTCGTCCCACTCGCCTGCATGCGGCGTGATGCGATCGGCGGTGAACCGCCGCGCCAGATCCTGGATCTCGCGCTGGTCCTCGGTGAGGTCGAACTGGTTTGTCATGTTCAGGGTACAACTCGTCTGTGTCGTTCCGGCCGATCGGCCCTGTGGCTGGTGGGCAGATCACCCCATCGTGGGGATGACGAAGGCGTCCTGCACGCGGCTGGGTCCGCCGTCCTCGCTTCCGGTCGGGAGCGCCGATCCGTCGGGCCAACGCTGGGTGACTGTCTTCACCTTCGTCCAGAAGCGGACGCCCTCCATGCCGTGCTGGTTGGAGTCGCCGAAGCCCGAGCGCTTCCACCCGCCAAAGCTGTGGTAGGCGACCGGCACGGGGATCGGCACGTTGATCCCCACCATGCCGACGTTCACCCGCGCGGCGAATTCGCGCGCGGCGTGGCCGTTCCGGGTGAAGATCGCGACGCCATTGCCGTATTGATGCTGGGACGGGAGCTTCAGCGCCGTCTCGAAATCGGGCGCGCGGACGATCTGGAGCACCGGGCCGAAGATCTCCTCGCGATAGCTCGCCATGTCCGGCGTCACGCGGTCGAACAGCGAGGGGCCGATGAAGAAGCCCTGCTCGTGCCCTTGCAGCGCGAAGCCGCGGCCGTCGACGACGAGTTCGGCACCCTCTTCGACGCCACGCTGGATCCAGCCCTCGATCCGCGCGCGGTGCTCGGCCGTGACCACTGGCCCGTAATGCGCCTCCGGGTCAGTCGAGACCCCGACGCGAAGCGCCTCGATCGCCGGGATCAGCTTCTCCCGCAGCGCTTCCGCGGTACGCTCGCCAACCGGCACCACCACCGGCAGCGCCATGCAGCGCTCGCCCGCCGAGCCGAACGCCGCGCCCGCCAGGTCGGCGACCACCTGGTCGAGGTCGGCATCGGGCAGCACCACGCCGTGGTTCTTGGCCCCGCCCATCGCCTGCACCCGCTTCCCCGCCTCGGCCCCGCGGCGGTACACGTAGTGCGCGATGTCGGAGCTGCCGACGAAGCTGACGCCGGCAATGGCGGGGTGGTCGAGGATCGCATCCACCATCTCCTTGTCCCCGTGCACGACCTGCAAAATGCCTTCCGGCGCGCCGGCCTCCAGCATCAGTTCGGCCAGACGCACCGGTACGCTCGGATCGCGCTCGCTGGGTTTGAGGATGAAGGCGTTGCCGCAGGCGATCGCGATGCCGAACATCCACATCGGGATCATCGCGGGGAAGTTGAACGGGGTGATGCCCGCACCGATGCCGATCGGCTGGCGCATGGAGAAGACGTCGATCCCCGGCCCTGCCCCCAGACTATACTCGCCCTTCAAGGCGTGGGGGATGCCGCAGGCGAACTCCACCACCTCGAGGCCCCGTTGGATGTCGCCGCGCGAATCCGCCAGCACCTTGCCATGTTCGGAGGACAGCAGCCGTGCGAGGCTGTCCATCTCCGCCTCGACCAGTTCCTTGAAGCGGAACATGACGCGAGCCCGACGCTGCGGGTTGGTTGCGGCCCAGCCGGGCTGCGCCGCCTCGGCTGCGGCTACCGCCCGGTCGAGGTCGGCCCGCGACCCCAGCCGCACCTCCGCCTGCACCTGGCCGCTGTTGGGATCGAACACGCGGCCCGTCCGGCCGCCGGCTGGCGCGTCGTCGGCTCGCGCGACGACATGGTCGATGAAACGCATCGGCTCTCTCTCCTCGCAGGCGCGGCGTCTGCTGGCCGTCTGCCTGTAATTTTGTTTCAACTAACCCGGATGAAGCCGCGGGACAATCTTGCTCATCGATCGTTCAGCACCGCTGTGGCATTTGCGTAGCAATCAACGAAAGGTATCCGCGATGCGTCTCCGTTTCGCTCTTCTCGCCGCCGCACTGCTTGCGGGCGGTACTGCCTCCGCCGCGCCCCAGGACAACAGCCGCTACGAGGCGAAGCTCGCCAAGGCGCTCGAAGGGCGCACAGCGGGAGAACCCGTCAAGTGCATCAACCTGCGGGACATCCGATCGACCGAGATCATCGACCGGACTGCGATCCTGTATCGGATGTACAACGGCACCGTGTACGTCAATCGTCCCTCCGGCGCCTCGACCCTCGACAACGACGACATCCTCGTCACCAAGACGTTCACGTCGCAGCTGTGCAGCATCGACATCGTCCAGCTGGTGAGCCGGACCAGCCGCTTCTCGTCCGGCTCGATCGGCCTGAGCGAGTTCGTCCCCTACAGCAAGGTGGGCGCGACCAAGAACTAGGCCGCTCCGCCGGCGCCTCCAGCAAAAGCTAGGCGCCGGCCCCTCCGGCTGCGGAGAGCCAGCCGCCGGTGAAGCCCGCCCGCTCAAGCCCGCGGCGGATGTGCGGGTTCTTCTGCATGGTCTTCCAGATGAGGCCGGAACGCCAATTCTCGATCATGCAGACGATCGGCCCCTGGTCGATGCCGAGATAGTCGACATCGACCCAGCCGACGCCGGGCACGACCTTGCCGTGCTTCAGCCCCACGTTCGGCGCGGTCATCGTCGGGTTGAACGCATCGAGGAAGCCGTATTTCCCATAGATGGCCGCGCCATAGCGGGCGTGCATCGCCTCCACCGCCGGCACGACGATCTCGGGCGCGAAGGCGATCGATCCCAGGGCGGCCGTTGGCGCCAGCGTACCATCGTCCCGGTCGCCCGGACCGCGGGCGGAATAGCTGAAGAACTCCCGCTCCCGTCCGTCGAGGCGCACCTTGAAGTCACCCGGGCCATCGCACGCGGTCAGCCCCCACACGTCCGCGCTATAGCCGGTCCAGCCGGCGGGGTTGTCGGCAGCGTAGGCGCGCTGCGCATAGGTCGCCCGGCGGCTGTTCTCGAAATAGTCGAGGTCCTTGCCTGTCATGTAGGTGTCGCGGATGCCGCGGAAGTCGATCCAGACGTGGCTGTATTGGTGCCCGAACATGGGGGCGAAGTGCAGATAGGGGTCGCCGCCGAAGCGCCCCGTCCAGCTGGGTTCGAACTGTTGCGACCATGCATCCCAGGTCTCCGCCGGCAACGCATGGGTGGGGGAGCCTAGCGCCAGCACGTAGAGGAGCATGCCCTCGTTGTAGATTTCCCAGTCGTGGCGGATGAAACCGCTCTCCGGGTGCCAGCCCATCGACAGGAACGGTGCCCGCGGGGTGATCCAGTTCCACTCGACCGCGGCATAGATTTGGTCTGCGAGCGCGCGGATGCGCACTTCGTCGGGATGATCGCCGTCGAACCAGCTTTGAGCGAAGAGAATGCCGCCCAGGAGCAGCGCCGTGTCGACGGTCGAAAGCTCTGCTCGGGCGAAGCGATGCCCCCTGGTCACGCCCAGGAAGTGGTAGAAGAAGCCCTTGTAGCCGCTGAACCCGGTTTCGCCCGGTCCTTGCGGCGCGTCGGCAAAGAATTCGAGCGTCGCCAGCGTACGCGTGCGCGCCGCGGCTCGCGTCACCCAACCATGCACGACGCCGATCGGATAGGCGGTCAGCGCAAACCCCACTGCCGCGATCGACGCAAACGAGGGGGTCGGCCAGCGATCCGGCGCAAGACCGGTCTTGGGATCGGTAGTTTCCCAGAAATATCGAAAGGTGCGCTGCTGGATTTCGGCAACCAGCCTCGGCAGTTCGACGCCGTCCTCGGGCACGGGCGTCGGAAGCGGCCCCAGCGCCGCGCTCAGCAGGCGCTCCGTCTGCGCACAGCCCGCCAGCAGGCCTGTCGCGCCACTCGCCCCGGCCAGAAGAAGCTGTCGCCGGTCGAGCATGAGACACCTTTCACAAACGCGGAGCAACAAAACTGGCGGGCGGCGCGACAGCACCACCCGCCAGAGCAGGGAGAGTTAGAAGGAGAAGCCCGCGGAGAGCTTCACCGTGCGCGGCGGGTTCCCGCCGATGCTGTAGGTGGAACGCTCGCGATAGACGCTCGGCGAACCAGGGGTCCGCGTCGTGTCGTCCGGGCTGTTGTTGAAGTCGACATAGTTGCGGTCGTTCATCAGGTTGATGATGTCGAGCCGGAAGCGAAGACGCGCCTGATCATACAGGAAGTTGAGCGGCACGTACTTGGTGATCGCCAGGTCGAGCTGGCGACGGCCCCAACGATCGCCCGAACCCAGCGCCTCTGCACCGACGATCACGCGTTCATACGGATCCGCCCGATCGACCAGCGCCCGCAGGTAGGTCGGCGATTCGATCTGAAACTTCGCGGAGATCGACATGTCGATCGGCAGATCGACGCTGCCCGCCACCACGAAGCGATGCCGCGGCACGGCACCGGAGCGAACGAACGGGTAATCGGCCGCACTCGGGAAATCGAGCAGGAAGTATGCGGCCTGGTCCCCGTTCGGGCGGTTATCCTCCGCCTCGGTGTAGGTGTAGGTCGCATCCAGGCTCCACGGCGACTCAGCCGAATAGACCTTGGTCAGCTTGACGTATGCCGAGTCCGCCTTCGTCTCGAGCCCGTTGTCGCCGATGATGATCGACCCGTAACCGGCCGGCGAGAAGTTGCCAGGACCCTGTGGCGCGCCCGTGGTCGGGGACGGTGCGAAGAACGAGCCGTCCGGGCGACGATTGCCCTGCAGGTAGACGAAGCCGTCCTTGCTGACGATGCGGGTATAGCCGACTTCCAGCTCGACCGGCTGGAACCGGCCGCGCAGGCCGAGGCTGAACTGATCCGAGTACGGAACCTTCAGGTCGTTGTTGATGAAGCGGAACTCGCGCCCGCCCGCCGTGCCGCGCGCCGCCAGCTGCTGACGGCCTTCTTCCGTCAGATATGCTGGATCCCAGGCGATGCAGACCGGATTGGTCGGCAGGCACGGGTTCTGCGTGTCGGCACCCTGGAACAGGAAGGTGCGACGCTGGAAGCGGCCGGTGGCCAGCTCCTGCTGCAGGAAGTCGAACTGGTTGCGGTCGTAGGACCGGCCGTAGCCGCCGAACACCGAGAAGCGGCCCGCCTCGTCGAAGCGATAGGTGAAGCCCACGCGCGGCTGCCAGGCGCCCTTGAACGCCTTACGATTGTTCCCGTTCGAGATATAATCGTTGATGTCGTAGTCGGCGTTGATGAGGTTCGGGTAGTTCTCCGGCGAGATCGCCGTCAGATCCTCGTCCGGGGTGACATAGTTGAGGAACGCCGGCGTCCGCTCGTAGTCCCAGCGCAGGCCCAGGTTCAGCGTCAGCCGGTCGGTGACGTCCCAGTCGTCCTGAAGGTACAGGCCGAGCTGCCAGTTCTTCGAACGGATGCGCGGGTCGCCGAGCGAACCGACCGCACCGAACTGAAGCTGGTACGGGATGTCGTCGTTGAAGCCGTCCGCGACCGGAAGGTTGAGGTCGTAGCTGTAGAGCGGGTTGAGGAGGTTCTGCTCAAGCGTATTGAGCTTGACCCACTTGCTCTTCACGCCGGCCTTGATCGTGTGGCCGTCGAAGCCGGTCCAGGTGAAGTCGTTCTGGACGGTCCAGCCGGTCTGGCCCTTGTCCTGGAAGTTCAGGCCCGCACCGATGCGGAACAGGTTGTAGGTGTTGATCGAACTACCGTTCACCTCGGAACGGCGGAACTGCTGGCTGATGCCGTCCGTCGCGGGCCGCGGCGCCCAGCTCACATCCTCGTAGCCAACGCGGAAGTCGTTGATCCAGTTGTCGGCAGTATGCTGCCAACGGGCGGTGCCGCGGATTTCCTCGACCTTGCTCAGCGTCGCAGTCGAATAGGCCGCGATGCCGTTGCTGATCTGCAGGCCGGATTCGTTGCGGTACTTGCCCGTGAATTCAAGCAGATCGCTGTCGGTCGGCGTGATGTCGATCTTGCCGAAATACAGATCCTGCTTGAAGGTGGAGCTGTAGGTACCGAACTGGTCGCGATACTGCTCCGGCAGGCTGTCGACCGAGATGCCGTTTGCAGGCAGAACGTCGACCGGCACTTCACGCCGCTTGCCTTCGTAGCTCACGAAGAAGTGCGCGAGGTCCTTCACGATCGGACCGCCCAGCGCGACGCCGAACTGCTTGTCGGTCGTCTTCACCTTGTCGATCTTGGTCGGATAGATTTCGGTCGGGCGACGGTCGCGCAGGCTCTCGTCGGTGTAGTCGAAGAAGCCTTCGCCGTGGAACTCGTTGGTACCCGACTTGGTCGTGGCGGTGATCGCTACCGATCCGACCTGGTCGAACTCCGCCTTGTAGTTGGAGGAGATCACCTGATACTCGCCGATCGCGAGCTGCGGGAACGGATTGCCCGGCGACGAGTCCTGGCCCGTCAGACCGCCACGCAGGACATAGTCCTTCTGGCTGACGCCGTCGATGAACACGTTGACGGAGTTGCTGCCCTGTGCGCCGCCCTGGATGCGCGAGGAGCCGTCCGAGCTCTCGATGAAGCGGACGCCGGGCGCCAGATCGGCGAAGGCGAGGAAGTTGCGGCTGTTCTGCGGCAGCTGCTCGATCAGCCGGGTGGTGATGTTGATGCCCACCTGCCCGCCGGTCAGCGAGCGCAGGCGGCTGCCCGTCACGATCACGTCACCGCTGGTATCCGCCGTATCGACGGCCCCTCCGCCGTCCTGCGGCTGCTCGGCTGCCGGAGCCCCGGCGCCCTGGTCGGCGCTCAGGTCGAGGTCCAGGCCTGCGTTCTGACCGACGTTGAGGGTGAAGTTGTCGGAGTTGCGGGTGCCGTTCTGCAGCTTGATCTCGAGCCGGTAGGTGCCCGCCCGCAGCGACGCGAAGTTGTAGCTGCCGTCCGCGCCCGCGACCACGGTCCGCCGGAAGCCGGTCGAGACCTCGACGACGGTGACCTCCACCACGGGATTGTCCGCGGGGGCGGTGATGGTGCCGCGCAGCGATGCCTGCCCGACCTGTGCCGCTGCCGGCGTAATCACTGCCGTGCTGGCCGCCAGCATCGTCGCGCCCGCGAGCGCTAGCCGCAAAGCCTTGGTCCTACTCATGATTTTGCCCTTATTCCCTGCCTGCCGGTTGTTCTGTGTTGATGGCCGGCCCGCTGGTTTCGCGCACGATCAGTTCGGGAGTTCGCGGTTCGACCGCATGGTCGAGCCCTCCCGCGATCAGTGCTGCCAGCCGGACGACCGCACGCGCGCCGATTCCGGCGATGCCGACGCGCATGGTGGTGAGAGCCGGCGAGATCAGCCGCGCGAGCGGCACATCGTCGAAGCCGGCAATTGCGATGCGCCCGGGTACGGCGACCCCGGCGCGGCGAAGGCGCATCATCGCGCCGATCGCCATCATGTCATTGGCCGCGAACAGCGCGTCGGGCGCCTCCCGGCCATCGAGTTCGCTAAGCAGCGCTTCCGCAGCAGCAGTACCCGCCCCCTCGAAGAAGTCGCCGGGCAGGATCCGCGGCACGAGCCCGTGGCGCGCCATTGCCGCCCGATAACCCGCGATACGCGCCTGCGCCTCGGAGTTCCCTTCCGGCCCCGACAGGTGGACGATCCGGCGGCGTCCCGTGGACACCAGATGGTCCACCATCGCCTCGGCGCCGGCGACATTATCCACCCGCAGTTCGGCGCGGCCCCCAACATTCCCCGGGCAGTTGATCAGCACGGCGGGGAGGCTCGGCGGCAGATGCTCGAACAACTGCTCGGGATCGAGGTCCGGCGCCATGATGATGACGCCATCGACGCGCCCGCGCATCGTACGCAGCGTCTCGATCGCACGCGCAGGGTTCGTATGCGCGTTGGAGAGCAGCAGTTGCAGCCCGCGCGTCGACGCCTCGCTGTCGATGCCGCGCGCGGTTTCGGAAAAGAATTCACCGTGGAGATCCGGGAGCATGACGCCGATGGCGTTCGTGCGCGCCAGGCTAAGGTTACGGGCGCCCGCGTGCGGGACGTAGCCGAGGGCCGCCGCAACGGCCTGCACGCGCTCGCGCACCGCCGGCCGGACGTTGCTGTGTCCGTTGAGGACGCGCGAAACGGAGGCAACGGAGACGTCCGCCTCCCGAGCCACATCACGGATGGTGGCGTGCGCCATTGCCCTTCCCGACGTCCTTCCAAAACCCAGACCGGCACTTCCGGTCCCGCCAACGGCTTGCTGTTGCGCCGCTGATCACTGTATGTGTAACCGGTTACATCAATTTGACGCGGTGGGCAAGAAGGCGAAACAAGCCGGGCCACAGCCGCGGTGGAACGACATTTTCCGGGAGGATTTCTGATGAACGACCTGCGCATTTCCAGGCGTGCGATGGTGATGGGAGCGGCCGCGCTGACCGCTTGGCGCGCGAGCCCCGCGCATGCACTGCTGCGGACGGTCGCGGCCGAAAGCCAGGGGCTTCCCGCTTCCGTCGAGGCTCTGATCGGAAAGATGACGGTCGAGGAAAAGGCCGGACAGCTGACGCTGATGGCTGCGGCATGGGCCGGCGGCGCGGCCAACGCGCTGAACCCCGCGGCGTCCAACGGCACCTTCGATGCCCAGCTCGCCCAGACCCGGGCCGGGCGGCTGGGCGGCGTCTTCAACGGCAATGGTGCCGAAATGGCGCGCCAGATGCAGCGTGTGGCAGTCCGCGAATCCCGCCTGAAGATCCCGCTGCTGTTCGCGGCAGACGTCATCCACGGCTTTCGCACCGTCTTCCCGGTACCGCTCGCGGAGGCGGCAAGCTTCGAGCCGGAGCTGGTCGAGAAGGCCGCACGGGTCGCGGCGATCGAGGCGGCCGCCGCCGGCATCGACTGGACCTTCGCGCCGATGGTCGACGTCGCCCGCGACGCCCGCTGGGGTCGCGGAGTCGAGGGTTCCGGCGAAGACGTACGGCTCGGCCGCGACATGGCGACGGCGCGCGTGCGCGGTTTCCAGGGGAAATCCTTGTGGGCCAATGATTCCGTGATGTCGTGCGCCAAGCATTTCGCCGCCTATGGCGCAGCGGAGGCCGGGCTCGACTACGGAGCGGTCGACGTCTCCGAGCGCACGTTGCGCGAGATCTACTTCCCGCCCTTCCAGGCCGCCTTCGACGCAGGCTCCGGCACGGTCATGGCCTCGTTCAACGAACTGTCCGGCGTCCCGGCAACCGCCAATCCCTGGCTGCTGGACGACGTGTTGCGCAAGGAGTGGGGTTTCGACGGCTTGGTCGTGTCCGACTACACCGGCGACATGGAGTTGATCGACCACGGCTTTGCCGCCGATGCGCGGGAGGCGACGAAGCTCGCCTTCCTCGCGGGAGTCGACATGAGCATGCAGAGCGGCTTCTACATGCAGCACCTGCCGTCGCTGGTTGCCGCGGGCGAGGTGCCGATGGCGCGACTCGACCAGGCGGTCCGCCGCGTGCTGGCGCTCAAGGTGCGTCTTGGCCTGTTCGACGACCCGTTCCGTCGCATCGACCCGCGCCGCGAAAAGGCGCGGGTGCGCAGCGCCGGAAATCTGGCCGTGGCGCGGGAGGCTGCGCGCCGCTCGATCGTGCTCTTGAAGAACGAGGGCGACCTACTTCCCCTGCCCCGTTCCGGCAAGCGGATCGCGCTGATCGGCCCCTTCGCAGAAGGAAAGCACGACCTGATCGGCCCGTGGAACGTCTATGGCTCCGATGCGGAGGCGGTCGACCTGCTGACCGGCGTGCGCCAGGCGATAGCGGATCCGTCGCTGGTGACGGCAACGGCAGGCTCCGGAGTGACCGCCCCGCTGCCCGGCGGCATCGAGGCTGCGATCGCCGCCGCGAATGCCGCCGACATCGTCGTGCTCGCGATCGGCGAGAGCCAGGACATGTCGGGCGAGGCGCAGTCGCGCAACCTGGTGGTGATCCCGCCGGCGCAACAGGCCCTGGCCGAAGCCGTCGCCAAGACCGGCAAGCCGATCGTGGTGCTGCTTAAGAACGGCCGCGCGCTTGCGCTCGAAGGGGCAGTGCTCGCCGCCCCGGCGATCCTGGTGACCTGGTTCCTGGGCTCCGAGAGCGGCCCCGCCACCGCCGACATCCTGTTCGGGCGCGAGGGTCCTTCCGCACGCCTTCCGGTCAGCTTCCCGCAGGTGCCGGGACAAGTGCCCTATTACTACGCGCACAAGCGCACGGGGCGCCCCAATCCAGCGGGGCCGCTCCAGCCCTACAAGACGCACTACCGCGAGGCGTCCAACGCAGCCCGCTTCCCGTTCGGACATGGGCTCACTTACGGCCGGATCGAATATTCGGACCTCGACCTGGGCGGCGGCACGCTTGCCTGGGATGGCACGCTGACGGTGCGGGCGACGATCACCAACCGCGGCACGCGTACCGCCGAGGAAGTGGTCCAGCTCTACATCCACGACCAGACCGCCAGCCTCACCCGTCCGGTCCGCGAGTTGAAGGGCTATCGCAAGATCAAGCTCGAACCCGGCCAATCGCAGGAGGTGCGCTTCACCCTCACCCGCGCCGACCTCCAGTTCCTGGGTCTCGACGGCCGCCCGACCGTCGAGGCGGGGCTGTTCCGCCTGTGGGTGGCGCCCTCCGCCGAAGCGGAAGGCGTTTCAAGCGGCTTCACCCTCACCAAGGGTTGAGGCGCGCCACCGGCACCGTGCTCCTGCAGCAGGGGCACGGTGCCTCACTTCTCCTTCGCGCGTGACGCAAGATCCGCGACGATCTTCGCATGCGCTCCGCGCCGGAGCGGGTTCGCCCACATCACGACGGCCGAAGCGCCGAAGCACAGGGCCGGCATCGCCAGCATCACCCACCGGATGCCCGTCACCGTCTCCGCCGTCTGCACGGCGCCGGGATGATAGCCGACCAGCTGGTAGATGAGCCCCATCAGGGCGGCGGCCAACCCCAGCGCGAATTTCTGAACCAGCGCCGACACGCCGAAACCCAGCGCCTCCACCCGCACCCCGGCGCGGTGCTCGCCATATTCCACCGTGTCCGGCAGCATGGCCCAGAACACGAGGTTGAAGCCGACCAGCACCGCCTGCATCACCACCAGGAACAGCTGCGCCGTCCAGGCATCCGACCCACCGGCTCCCGCGAATGCACCGACCGCAGCGGTCCCGAGCACGGCGGAAGCGAACCAGAGTCCACGCATCCCGGTCCGCACGCCGAGCGCCATCCACATCGGTACGAAGAGCGCGCCCGCAAAGCCCATCATCGCCAGCGCTGCCGGGCCGCCTGCGCTGTCGCCCACCACATAGCTGAAATAATAGAGTACCGACCGGGTGAGCGCCGTCGCGGCCATGCCGACCGCCGCCATCGCGAGGTTGAGCGTCACGAAGGCGCGATTGCGGGCGAGCACCCGCATCGCGGCGAGGATGGAGACGCGCGCCTGCCCCTGGCCATAGGCGGCGGGCGATCCGCGACCGACGACGACCAGCAGCGCCGCGCCGACGAGCCCGAACAGCAGCGCCGCCGTCAGATACCCCTCCGTCCCTCCCAAGCCTCCCGGCCGGATCGCCGCAATGCGTTCGGTCCCCAGCGCCACCACCAGAGCAGCCGCCGTGCCGAAGAGCATGCGCAGACCGGAAATCAGCGCCCGCTGCCCGCTGTCGCCCGTGATCCGCGCGGTCATGGCCGAATAGGGAATGTTCACAAAGGCATAGAGCGCCCGGAAGAGAAGGTGCATCGCCAGCACGGTCACCATCAAGACAGCGCCGTCCAGCGGCGGCGCCACGTACAGCAGCACGAACCCCAGCCCCAGCGGCATCGCCCCCGCGCTCAGGAACCAGCGATAGTCGCGGCGGGAGCGCTCGGCGTGAATGCCGACCAGCAGGTCCGCGATCCCGTCCCACACCGATCCGATCAGCAGCACGATACCGGCCACCGCAGGCGAGAGCCGCAGCGCATCGGTGTAGAAGAACAGCAGAAAGAAGCTGAGGCTCTGCCAGTAGAGATTGCAGGCGAAATCGCCGGTCGCAAAAAGAGCGATCCGACCCAGCGAAGGCTTCGCCGGACTCGCCGTGCGGTCAGCCGGGGCAGGAGCTTGGGGGGAATTCATCTCGCTCACCACGTGCCGTCCGGGACGCGCTTGTCAACCACGGCCGCCGGCGGAACGCAGCGGCGCGCAGGCGCGTTCGATCGGCCAAAGGAGAGCCCCATGACCCATATCGCCGCCACCTCCCCGATCGAGCGCATCGCGCGCGTGCTGGTGGCGCACGCGCTCAGCCCCAATGGCCGCGGCGATGCCGAGCCGGACGAGGTCGTCAGCGCCGAGGTCAACGACCGGCTTGCGGACGAATTGCCGCGTGCCGCAGCGATCCTGCGCGCGCTGCGCGAACCCAGCCAGGAGATGGTGACCGCAGGCAATGCGCTGGGAAGCGCCGACGCCGCCGAGATCTGGGACACGATGGTCCGCGCAGCCCTTGGCGAAAAGCCGCGCGCCGCGGCCGCAATACCGACCCCGCTCGCCGGCTGACGCAAAAAAGGGGGAGCCGCGCTCCCCCTTTCCTTAAGCAACCGCCAAGAGGCAGCCACCCTCGGCATCAGACGTGCGCCGCCCCTGGGCTCCCGCCGCGGCGGGAGCCCAGAGAGACGGTCACTCCCCGTCCGGCTTGGCCATGTTCTCGTGCATGCGGGCCAGCAGGGTGTCCGGGACGACGTGGCTGACCGCCGCCTGGATCTTGTTCTTGGTGCCGGCGACGACATGCGCCGTGCCCTTCTGCATCGCGTCCCAGCCGGTGCGCGCGACCATCGCGGCATCGTCCTTGTCCTGGGTGCCGACCGGCGTGTCCATCATGTTGGCGCGCTTGAAGAACTCGGTCTCCGTCGGCCCCGGCATCAGCACGGTGATCGACACGCCCGTGTCCTTCAGCTCGTTGCGCAAGGCATAGGCGAAGCTGTCGAGATACGCCTTGGTGCCGTTGTACACCGCCTGGTAGGCACCCGGCATCAGCCCGGCGATCGATCCGGTGATCAGCACCTGGCCGGCATCGCGCGCCTTCATCCGCTGCAGCATCTTCTGCAGCAGATAGGTGGTGCCGGTGACGTTGGTGTCGATCACCTTGCGCCACGCCGCCACGTCCTGCTCGACGAAGGCGTGACCCAGCCCGCGTCCGGCGTTGGCGACGAGCACGTCCACCGGCCGCTCGCCGATCTTCGCCAGCAACTGGTCATTGCCTTCGAAGGTCGCGAGGTCGGCCTGCACCGTTTCCACCGTCACGCCAGTCCCGACCAGCGTGGCCGCAGCCGTTTCGATCTGGGGCTCGTCGGCGACCAGGATCAGGTCGAAGCCCTCCCCTGCCGCAATCTTCGCGATCTCATAGCCGATGCCCGTCGAGGCACCGGTAATCACTGCAAGCTTTTCTGCCATGCTTCGAGTTCCTCTCCGGCGTTCAGGCCGTGGCCTTCGCCCAGTCCGGCTTCAGCACCACCTTGGTGCATTCGTTCTGCTCGTTCTTGAACTTGGCATAGCCTTTGGGGGCTTCCTCCAGGCTCATCCGGTCCGAGATCAGGAAGGTCGTGTCGAGCTTCTCCTCCAGGATCGCCTGCAGCAGTCCGGGAAGGCAGCGCTGGACGTGCGTCTGTCCCGTCTTGAGCGTCAGTCCCTTCTCCATCACTGCGCCGAACGGGAACTTGTCGACGAAGCCGCCGTAGACGCCCGGCACCGACACCCGGCCACCCTTGCGGCAGGCCATGATCGCCTGGCGCAGTGCATGCGGCCGATCAGTGCCGAGGAAGGTCGACGCCTTGATCTGGTCGACGACGTTGTCGAGGTAGAGCCCGTGGCTCTCCAGCCCGACCGCGTCCATCACCGCGTCGGGCCCGATACCGCCGGTCATCGTCATCAGCGCATCATAGACATCGGTCTGCTCGAAGTTGATGACCTCCGCGCCCATCTGCTTCGCCAATTCCAGCCGGTGCGGGAAATGGTCGATCGCGATCACCCGATGCGCACCCAGCACGAATGCGGATTGGATGCCGAACAGCCCCACGGGGCCGCAGCCCCACACCGCGACCGTGTCGCCGGGCTCGATGTCGCAATTCTCCGCCGCCATCCAGCCGGTGGGCAGGATGTCCGACAGGAACAGCACCTTTTCGTCCTCGATCCCGTCCGGGATCACGATCGGGCCGACGTCGGAGAAGGGCACGCGGACATATTCCGCCTGGCCGCCGGGATAGCCGCCGGTCATGTGGCTGTATCCGAACAGCCCCGCGGGTGCCGCGCCCCAGAGGTTGGGGGCGATGTCCTGGTTGTCGGCCGGGTTCGAGTTGTCGCAGGCCGAATATTGCTGCTTGCCGCAAAAATAGCATTCGCCGCACGCGATCACGAAGGGGACAACGACCCGCTGGCCCTTCTTGAGCGTGGACTTGGGGCCGGTCTCGACCACCTCGCCCATGAACTCATGGCCCAGGATGTCGCCCGCCTTCATGGTCGGGATATAGCCGTCGTAGAGGTGCAGGTCGGATCCGCAGATCGCGGTCGAGGTGATCTTGAGGATCGCGTCCCGTGGGTTGAGGATCTCGGGATCGGGAACCGTATCCACGCGGACGTCGTGCTTGCCGTGCCAGGTGAGCGCTCGCATCTGGTTTTCCTTGAGAAAAGAGGGGGTCAGGCCTTGGGCGCAGGGTTGGGCGGCGAGCTCGTCGCGATCTCGCCCGTCTCCAGCAGCTGCTTCAGCCGCCGCAAGTCCCGCCGCGCCTGGATGCGCGGTTCCTTCTGGGTGAGCTTGGCCACCACCTTGCCGATGAGACCGCCCGGCGGCTCATAGGCGATGGCTGCGGTCACGACCGTCCCGCGCCCGGGGTTCGCATCGCTGAATGCCACCCAGCCGCTGTTCTCGACATCGGCGCCCTCGGCCGACTTCCAGGCGATGCGCTCGCCCTCGACGTCCTCGGTGACGATCGCGTCCCACTCGTAGACGCCGTTCGGGCCCTTCACCTTCCAGTGGGAGCGGTTGCGATCGAGGACCTCGATCGACTCGACGTTCTCCATGACCCCGGCGAGGTTCGAGAAGTCACGCCAATAGGCATAGAGTTCCTGGCGGGGCTTGTTGATCGTGACCGCGACGCCGCTCACCGAGGACTGGCCTCCGGGCGTGTCACTGCGCCGTACCTCGGCGTCTTTCGCAAGGATGTCGGGCGCGTCGTCCCTCGCCTCATCGCTCATCGCATCGCTCCTGGGCTGTTTCTGCTTCGCGGCGTTTCGGAAATCGCCTTGTGCTGCCAACCGACAGCGCGCGCGCCCGTTCCGCCGAGCGACGCGAAAGTCGCTCGGACGCGCGTTGGCAGCGCCGCACGCAAGAGCTATGCGCGCACCATGTCGACCGCACCGCTCACGCTCTACAATTCGCTGACCCGTTCGCTGGAGCGCTTCGCGCCTGCCGATCCCGAGCGCGGCGTGCGGGTCTATTCCTGCGGCCCGACGGTCTACAACTATGCGCACATCGGCAACCTGCGCGCCTACGTCTTCACCGACACGCTGGCGCGCGTGCTCAAGTGGAAGGGCTATTCCCTCACCCACGTCATCAACATCACCGACGTCGGCCACCTGACGTCGGATGCGGATGCCGGCGACGACAAGATGGAGGCCGCCGCTCGCGCCCAGGCGCAGAGCATCTGGGACATCGCCGCCCACTACACCGCCGCGTTCAAGCAGAACCTCGCCGATCTCAACATCGCCGATCCCACGCGCTGGTCGGTCGCGACCGATCACATCGCCGAGATGATCGCCTTTGCCGAGAAGATCGCGCCCGACCACTGCTACGAACTCGAAAGCGGCCTCTATTTCGACAGCAGCAGCGTACCGAACTATGGTCGCCTCGCCGGTGGCCAGGACGATGCGGCCGCGGGGCGCATCGATCCGGTGGCCGGCAAGCGCCACCCGCAGGACTTCGCGATCTGGCGCAAGTCGCCGCCGGGCGAGCAGCGCCAGATGGAATGGGACTCGCCCTGGGGCAAGGGCGCGCCGGGCTGGCATCTCGAATGCTCGGTGATGAGCCTGAAGTATCTCGGGCCCGAGCCGTTCGACATCCACACCGGCGGCATCGACCATCGCGAGATCCACCATCCCAACGAGATCGCGCAGAACCAGGCTTATTGCGGCTGCACCGATGCGGACCCGGATTTCACCGGCGCGCGCTTCTGGATGCACAACAACTTCCTGGTCGAACGATCGGGCAAGATGTCCAAGTCCAAGGGCGGCTTCACCACCCTGCAGACGCTGATCGATGCGGGCGTCCACCCGCTCGCCTACCGGCTGATGTGCCTTTCGGCCCATTATCGTTCCGAGCTGGAATTCTCGGGCGAGAACCTGCTCGCTGCGCTCACCCGGCTGAAGCGACTGGTGATGACGGTCTCCGCACTCAAGGCGCGCGCGGGCGATGCGGAAGGCGACGCGGAAAAGGCAGGAGCCTATCTCGCGCGGCTGGACGAAGCGGTGTCCGACGATCTTGCTACCCCGCGCGCCCTGCCGGTGCTCGACGAACTGCTCGCCGACAAGAAGCTGTCGCCCGCCGATCGCCTGGCAGCCCTCGCGCAGTTCAACGCGGTGCTCGGCCTCGACCTGCTGCACCTGGAGCGTACCACCCTGCGGGTGCGCCCGGCCGTGGCCACGCTCACCGCCGAAGCGATCGAGGCCCGGCTGGCGGAGCGCAAGCAGGCTCGCGCCGACAAGGACTTCGCGCGATCGGACGCGATCCGCGACGAACTCTCGGCAGCACAGATCGAGGTGATGGACGGCGATCCGCTGGGCTGGGACTGGAAACCGACGCTGTAGACTGGCAGCGCGGCAACATCCTTTCGGGGGCGAAACGGAACCGGCCGGGGCGCAGGATCATTCAAGCAGCCGTTCCGACGCGGGCCATGACCCGGTCGGCGGCAGCAAGAAAGGACCGTGCATGGCTTATGGCTTCCCCCCTCGACGCGCTCGGACGCTCGCTTCCGCTGGCGCGCTCGCGGCGCTGCTGGCGCTGGGCGCCTGCAACAGCCCGAGCGAGCCTGCCGCCGAGAACAGCGAAGCGGCCCTCAACGACGGAGTCCTCGACGAGAATGGCGTCGACGAGGATGTCGTCGACGAGGCGACCATCGAGGACGTGGAAGTGGAAGCCGTTCCGGCCGTGACCAGCAGCACGTCGTCGGCAGACGCCACGGCGGTGGCGGCCGCAGCGGCGACGGCGGCAGCGATCGCGGCCGACACGGGCATCACCCGCGTTCGCCACGGGGATGGCTGGGCGTGGATGCGCAACGGCCAGATCGTCCGCACCGCCTCGCGTGACGGCAAGCAGGTCGCCTATTTCCGCAACGGCGAGGATGCCCCCTATTTCGTCCAGCGCGACGACCGCGGCTATACCTATGAAGGCGGCAAGGTTCGCGGCGTCGTCGATCGCAACGGCAGGTCGGAAAGGCCGGACGCAACCCGCACCCGCGAGGCGGAACAGGTCGCCCGGACGGCGCGCAACCAGCGTGACGAGGCCAGGCAGCAGGCGGCGCGCTCGCCGCGGCCGACCGCCACAGGCAGTGGCCGCACGCAAGCCCCCGCCCCGACCCAGCACGGGAGCCGCGATACCGATACCGCGCGACCCACTCCGACCCCGACCCGCACCGCAGCCGCGCCCGAGGCTCCGAGGCGTATGCAGCCGACCGCCAACCAGCGCGGCGACCGGGCAGTTTCGACCAACCCCAGGGCGCAGGCGACGCCGCACGCGACCTCCGACCGCGCGCAGGAGCGGCGCGAGGACGGCCGCCGCTGATCCAACGGCGCCACCCCCGATCAAGGGATGGCGCCACAAAGCGGGTTGCAGAGCCTTACCCTGTTCGGGTAACGCCGGCGCATGACGACGCTAGCCGGTGCCAAGATCCGACGTTTCCGCGAAGAACGCGCGCTGACCCGCGCGGGCTTCGGCGCATGGTACGACACGCCTGGCAGCACCGTCCAAGGCTGGGAAGAAGACGGCAAGCGCGCGAATGCCAAGGTGGTCAACCAGATCGCCGCGAACGGCATCGCGCATCACGCCGACTGGTTCATCCCGGCTCCCTCGCTGGAGAATGCCATGGCCGCGAACTGGGCCCCCGACAGCTGGAAACGGGCCGAGGCCCGCCAGATGCCCGACTATCCCGACGCCGACGCGCTCGACGCCGCCACCGCACAGCTCGCGAGCTTCCCGCCGCTGGTGTTCGCGGGCGAGGCGCGCAACCTGACGGCGGAACTGGCCGAGGTCGCGGCCGGCCGCGCGTTCCTGCTCCAGGGCGGGGATTGCGCGGAGAGCTTTGCCGAGCACAGCGCCAACAACATTCGCGACACCTTCCGCGTGCTGCTGCAGATGGCGGTGGTGCTGACCTTTGCGTCCAAGCTGCCGACGGTGAAGCTCGGCCGCATGGCGGGCCAGTTCGCCAAGCCGCGCTCCGCGCCGCTGGAGGCGCAGGATGGCGTGGAGTTGCCGAGCTACCGCGGCGACATCATCAACGACATCGCCTTCACGCCGGAATCCCGCATCCCCGATCCGCAGCGGATGATCCGCGGCTATTCGCAGTCGGCAGCGACGCTCAACCTGCTGCGCGCCTTTGCGACCGGCGGCTACGCGAACCTGCACCAGGTGCACCGCTGGACGCACGACTTCATGGGCCGCGGTCCGCTCGCGCAGAAATATGCCGACATCGCCGATCGCATCAGCGAGGCGCTGGACTTCATGTCCGCCTGCGGCATCGACGCGGACAGCGTGCCGCAGCTCAAGGCAACCAGCTTCTACACTAGCCACGAGGCGCTGCTGCTTCCGTACGAGCAGGCGCTGACCCGGCAGGATTCGCTGACCGGCGACTGGTACGACACCTCGGCCCACTTCCTGTGGATTGGTGACCGCACGCGGTTCGAAGGTTCGGCGCACGTCGAATATCTCCGCGGCATTCGCAACCCGATCGGTATGAAGTGCGGGCCGAGCCTGGAGCCGGATGCACTGCTGCGCCTGCTCGACGTGCTCAACCCGGGCCGGGTGCCGGGGCGCATGACGCTCATCACCCGCTACGGGCATGACAAGATCGAAAAGCACCTGCCGACGCTGGTCCGCGCGGTCCAACGCGAGGGCCATCCGGTGGTGTGGAGCTGCGACCCGATGCACGGCAACGTCATCAAGGCGGCGAACGGCTACAAGACGCGCCCCTTCGACCGGATTCTCGCCGAGGTGCGCGGCTTCTTTGCCGTGCATCGCGCGGAAGGCAGCTTCGCGGGCGGCATCCATGCGGAGATGACCGGCCAGAACGTCACCGAGTGCACCGGCGGTGCGGTCGCGGTGACCGAGCAGGCGCTTGCCGATCGCTACCACACCTATTGCGATCCGCGCCTGAACGCCGGGCAAAGCCTGGAACTGGCCTTCCTGCTCGCCGAGATGCTGAACGCAGAGATGGCGGAGCGGCGGCGGGCGGCGGCGTAGCGCCGGTTTCCAATCCGGGGCTCCGCTGGGTTGCTACGGCTCACGGTGCCCCGGAGGCGCGCGTTGGCTACCGATTGTTAGGGTTCTCGCGCTAGGAGCGGGAAGTGGCAATCAGCTGATCCGGCACATGGGGGTGCATCGACGGAGGGCTGCTCGCCGACAGGGGGCCGTCAACCGTGTGGATGTTGCTATTCGTCGCGCTTCTGCTCGCCATCCCGACCTACGGATTGTCGTTCCTTCCGATCCTCGGCGCCCTCGCATTGAGAGCCTGGACCGACAGAGCGACCCAAGAGCGGCAGCCAGCACCTACGCCTCCCGTAGCGCAACCGACCGCGCAACGCCCGGCACCCAAGCAGGTCGCCGCCGTGCCATCGTGGGCAAAAGATGCGACCGGCGTCGAGCGCTTCAAATCGGACCTGTTGGTCGCCCTCCCAAGCAGGGGCGTGCCCGGTCCCTATGTCTCGGCGATCTTCTCGGGCGAGGAGACGGCGCGTCTCTGCCTCGCCTCCGCGAGAACGGCGGAAGAGAACGGACGAGACTTCTACCGACAATGCTTCGCAGCGGCCGACTTCATCGTGCGCCAATGGAATAGCCTCCACCCTGCCGAGCAGAAGAAGTTCTGCGATCGCCACTTCTGAACCGCCCTTCCGGGGCTACTTCCTCCCGAACAGCTTCTCCACGTCCGTCATGGACAGCTTCACCCACGTCGGCCGACCATGGTTGCACTGGCCGGAATGCGGCGTCACCTCCATTTCGCGGAGCAGCGCGTTCATCTCGGCGACCGAGAGCACCCGCCCGGCCCGTACCGATCCGTGGCAGGCCATGGTGGCGGCGACATGGTCGATCCGTTCCTTCAGGCTGAACGCCGTGTCGTGCGCGGCCAGTTCGTCGGCGAGGTCGGTGACGAGCCCGGCAATGTCGCTCTTCCCCAGCATCGCCGGGGTCGCGCGGACCAGCATGGCGCGCGGACCGAAACGCTCCAGTTCCAGCCCGAATTCGGCGAGTTCGGCGCTGCGCTCCTCCAGCCGGTCACAGGCAGGCTCGTCGAGTTCGACCACCTCCGGCAGCAACAACGCCTGGGCGGCAACGCCGCCTTGCGCGAGTGCGCGACGCATGCGTTCAAGCACGAGCCGCTCGTGCGCGGCATGCTGGTCGACCAGCACCAATCCATCCTCCGCCTCCGCGACGATGTAGGTCTTGGCCACCTGCCCGCGGGCGACCCCCAGCGGATGCGACACGGTTGCGGGTACCGGCGCCTCCGCAACCTCGGCCCGCGCCTGGAGCGGAGGCGGCGTGAAGAAGCTGGTGCGCGGCTCGTGAAAGCTCGGCACCGGTACATAGGGCGTCGTCCCCTGCCCTGCCGCCGCCGCCGCCGCGGCTGCGAACAATGCCCCCTCGGGCATCGCCGGCGCGAGCGGCTCCTGCTGCCACGCCGCGAGCGCATCTGCCTGCGGGCGCTGGACCACGCGGTGCCCGGCAGCGTCCAGGGAGCGCCGCAAGCCGCCCACGATCAGCCCGCGTGCGAGCGCCGGGTCGCGGAAGCGGACCTCGGTCTTGGCCGGGTGGACGTTGACGTCGATCTGGTCGGGCGGCACGTCCAGGAACAGCGCCACCACCGCATGGCGGTCCCGCGCCAGCATCTCGCCATAGGCGCCGCGAACGGCGCCGGCGAGCAGCCGGTCCTTTACGGGCCGGCCGTTGACGAACAGATATTGGTGGTCGGCGATGCCGCGGTTGAAGGTCGGCAGCCCCGCGACGCCACCCAGCCGCATTCCCTCGCGCACATAGTCGATCGCGACGCTGTTCTCGGCGAGCGCCCGGTCGACCAGCCCGGCCACCCGTTCGGGCTGAGTCTCGCCGCCCTGAACCGACAGGGCGCGCCTGCCGTCATGCTCCAGCGAGAAGGCGATGTCCGGCCGCGCCATCGCCAGCCGGCGCACCGCGTCCAGGCAGGCGCCGAACTCGGCACGCGGCGTGCGCAGGAACTTGCGACGGGCGGGCACCCGCGCGAACAGCCCCTCCACGCGGATGCGGGTACCCGGCGGGATCGCCGCCGGTCCTTCCGCCTCGACCCGGCCGTTGTCGACCGTCCGCATCCAGCCGACGCTGCCGCGCGGACGGCTTTCCATCGTCAGCCTAGCGACGCTCGCGATCGAGGGCAGCGCCTCGCCGCGGAAGCCCAGCGTTTCCACCGCCTCGATGCGCTCGTCGGGCAGTTTGGAGGTCGCGTGCCGCTCCAGCGCCAGGGCCATGTCGCTGGGCGACATGCCGCATCCGTCGTCGGTCACTTCGATCAGGTCGATGCCTCCGCCCGCGATGCGGACGGCGATCCGCGCAGCGCCGGCGTCCATCGCATTTTCGACCAGTTCTTTCAGCGCGCTGGCGGGGCGTTCCACCACTTCACCGGCGGCGATGCGGTTGACGAGATGCTCGGGCAGGCGTCGTATTGACATGGGTGCCGCTCTAGCCCAAGCGGCGCCATCCCGCGACCCGCATCCGCCACGTAAATCGGCCGGAGAGATCCAGTCGATGGGGTCCGGAACAGGTGCGAACTGCCGCGACGGGGGCGACGCGGCGATAGACGGAACAACTGATGGCGCTCTTCTCCCGCTTCTTCAAATTCATGTCGCACGACATGGCGATCGACCTCGGCACCGCGAACACGGTGGTCTATCTGCGCGGTCGCGGTGTCGTGCTGAACGAGCCGTCGGTGGTAGCCGTGGAAACGCTCAACGGCGTCAAGAAGGTGAAGGCGGTCGGCGACGACGCCAAGCTGATGATGGGCAAGACGCCGGGCTCGATTGAGGCGATTCGCCCGCTTCGCGACGGCGTGATCGCCGACATCGATGTCGCCGAGCAGATGATCAAGCACTTCATCGAGAAGGTGCACGGCAAGCGCCGCTTCGTGCGCTGGCCGCAGATCGTGATCTGCGTGCCGTCGGGCTCGACCTCGGTCGAGCGCCGCGCGATCCGCGACGCTGCCTCCAATGCCGGCGCGAGCCAGGTGTTCCTGATCGAGGAGCCGATGGCGGCCGCGATCGGCGCCGACATGCCCGTCACCGAGCCGATCGGCTCGATGGTCGTCGACATCGGCGGCGGCACCACCGAAGTCGCGGTGCTCTCGCTGCGCGGCCTCGCCTATTCCACCTCGGTGCGCGTCGGCGGCGACAAGATGGACGAGGCGATCGTCAGCTACGTCCGCCGCAACCACAACCTGCTGATCGGCGAGGCCACGGCCGAGCGCATCAAGCAGGAAGTCGGCACCGCCAAGCCGCCCGTGGACGGCATCGGCAAGGTGATCCACATCAAGGGTCGTGACCTCGTGAACGGCGTGCCCAAGGAAATCCAGATCAACCAGGGCCAGATCGCCGAGGCGCTGGCGGAGCCGGTCAACACCATCGTTGAGGGCGTTCGCATCGCGTTGGAGAACACCGCGCCCGAGCTGGCCGCCGACATCGTCGACCAGGGCATCGTGCTCACCGGCGGCGGCGCCTTGCTGCATGGGCTGGACGAGGTGCTGCGCGACGAGACCGGCCTGCCCGTTTCGGTTGCGGAAGATCCGCTGACCTGCGTGGCGCTGGGCACCGGCCGTGCGCTCGAGGACGAGATCTACCGGGGCGTTCTGCTCGCCGTCTGATGGGGGGTTGCCGGCCATGGCGCCGCAACGCGACCGGCGTCCGGGCTTTTCGCGCCGGGCGCAATATGGATTGTTCCTGGGCTATGTCGCGGCGGCGGCAGGGGCGCTGATCGCGGCTGCCCTGCTGCTGCTGTCGACGTTCCACCCCGCAGCGTTCGCAGCCGCGCGCGGCGTCGTGCGCGAAGGGACGGCACCCGTTTCGCTGGGGCTGCGCCACGTCCGCGACTTCCTCGCGAGCGGTCCGGCGGCCGTCTCGGAGCATTTCCGGACGGCGAGTGAGAACCGTCGGCTGCGCGCCACGCTGAAGCAGGACGAGGCCCTGGTGCAGCGCGCACGCCTCCTGGCGCGGGAGAATGCGCGGCTGCGGCGGCTTCTCGAGGTGCGGGAACTGCCGATCCAGGCCGTGGCCACGGCCCGGCTCGTGAGTTCGAGCGCGTCGAGCACGCGGCGCTATGCCGTGCTTGCCGCCGGCTACAGCCAAGGCGTGCGCTCCGGTCAACCGGTTCGTGGACCGGAAGGGTTGCTGGGCCGTGTGGTCGAGACCAGCGCCAATACCGCACGCGTGGTTCTGCTGACCGACCCGGACAGCGTCATTCCCGTTCGCCGTACTCGCGACGGGCTGCCCGCGATTGCCAGCGGCCGTGGCGACGGGTTCGTGGACGTGCGGTCCGCGAACATCGCGAACGCGCCGTTCCTCGCGGGGGACATCTTCGTGACGTCGGGGATCGGCGGCATCTATCCGCCCGGGATCCCGGTTGCCCGCGTGCTCCAGAATGCGCGCGACACCGCGACCTCGCGGGTCTTCGCCCAGCCCGACCGCGCGGATTATGCGCTGGTGCTGCAGACTTTCTTGCCGCCGTTGCCGCCGCCCCCCGCCTTCCCGGCTTCGAGCGCGTCGTCGCCCCCCGCTCCCGCCCCGGACGCGGCTCCGTGAGCACGCCCGTGCCGATCGAGCTTTCGGTGCCCGAACCGCCCTATCGCCATTGGCGTCCAGCCGTGGTGATGGTGCTGATCGGATCGCTGATCACCATCGTGCCGATCATCGCGACCATCCCGTTCCTGCCCCCGTTCGGGCTGCTGGCCCTGCTCGCGTGGCGGCTGTTTCGATCGAATGCCTTGCCGGCCTGGGCGGCCGCACCGCTGGGCTTGTTCGACGACCTCGTGAGCGGCCAGCCGCTCGGCAGCGCGATGCTGCTCTGGTCGCTGTGCCTCATCGCCCTCGACGTGCTGGACACCCGCCTCGTCCAGCGGGACTTCTGGCAGGACTGGCTGATCGCAACCGCGGCTGTGGCGCTTTGCCTGGCGCTTGGCCGGGTCTTCGCCGGCATGCTTTCGGCCTATGTGGACGGCCCCTTGCTCATCCAGACGGCTCTTTCCGGGCTGCTCTTTCCTGCGATCACCCGCCTCTGCGCCTGGCAGTATCGCCGGAGCGCCGGCAGGTGAGCCGCCCGTCGCGGGTGGTTACCGAGGCGACCCAGGCCTTCACCTTCTCCCGTCGCGCCTTTGCGCTGGGGGCGATGCAGGGCGGCATGGGCTTGCTGCTCGCCGGGCGGATGGCGTGGCTCGCCGTCGCCGAGAACGAACATTACGAACTGATGGCGGAAAGCAACCGCGTCAACATGACGCTGGTGCCGCCGCGCCGTGGCTGGATCGTCGACCGCAACGGCGCGCCGATCGCCAACAACCGCACCGATTTCCGCGTCGATATCATCCCGGACCGGCTGGAGAATCCTGCCCGCGTTCTGGGGGTGCTGCGGGATCTGCTCGCGCTGCCCGCCGAAGACATGGAGCGGATCGAGACTGACCTGAAGCGCAGCCGCGGGCTGCAGCCGGTTCAGGTCGCCGAGAACCTGCCTTGGGAGCGCTATGCCGCGCTCAGCGTTCGCCTGCCCGACCTTCCAGGGGTCGTCCCGGCACGCGGCTTCTCGCGCAACTACCCCATGGGAGCGGCCGTTGCCCATCTGACGGGCTATGTGGGAGCCGCGTCGGCCGAGCAGTATCAGGAGACCAAGGACCGCCTGCTCATCACACCGGGCTTCAAGCTTGGCAAGGATGGCCTTGAAAAGACGCTGGAAGTTCGGCTCCGCGGGGTGCCGGGAGAAAAGCGGGTGGAGGTCACCGCCCGCGGCGAGCCGGTGCGCGAACTCGCCACCCGTCCGGACCGCCCCGGCCAGACCGTCCGCCTGACGATCGACGCGGGGCTGCAGGAATATGCGGCCCGCCGCCTGGGCACCAATTCCGGCGCCGCGGTCGTCATCGACTGCCTGACCGGGGACATCCTGGCGATGGTGTCGATGCCCGCCTATGATCCGAACAGCTTCTCCGACGGCATCGGCCGGCTCGAATGGAAGATGCTTTCGGAAGACGACCACATCCCCTTGATGAACAAGGTGCTCCAGGGGCTGTATCCCCCCGGCTCGACGGTCAAGCCGATGAACGCGCTGGCCCTGCTGCAGGCGGGCGTGCACCCGCAGGAGACAGTGTTTTGTTCAGGCGCGATGCGCGTCGGTACCGGCGTCTTCCACTGCCACAAGCGCGGCGGCCATGGCCCCACCAACATGCGCCGCGCGGTGGCGCAGAGCTGCGACATCTACTTCTACGAGATGGCACGCCGGTTCGGCTACGACATGTTCGCAAAGGTCGCCCGCTCGCTCGGGCTCGGCCAGACCTTCGACCTGCCGTTTTCCTCCCAGCGCTACGGGACCATGCCGGATTCGGCGTGGAAACTGAAAAAATATGGCAAGCCCTGGACCGTGGCCGATTCGCTCAATGCGTCGATCGGTCAGGGGTACGTGCTCGCCAACCCGCTCCAGCTGGCGGTGATGGCGTCCAGGCTCGCCTCGGGTCGCGCGCTTCAGCCTCGGCTGCTGCTGAACGGCCGCGCTCCTACCGCACCGCTGCTCTCGGCAACGCCCGAGCAGATGGCGATCGTGCGGGATTCGATGTTCGCCGTGGTCAACGACGGTGGTACCGGCGGCGCGGCACGGATGCAGGTGCCGGGTGTCACCATCGCCGGCAAGACGGGCAGCGCCCAGGTCCGCCGCATCACCATGGCAGAGCGCCGCTCCGGTGTGCTCAGCAACGCCCAGTTGCCCTTCAAGCTGCGCGACCACGCGCTGTTCATCTGCTTCTCGTCGGCGGACAACCCGCGCTACGCGGCGGGTATCGTGCTGGAGCACAACGCCCACCTGATCCGGAACCTGGACACCCCGATCATCGCGCGCGACATCTTCACCTATCTCTATGACAAGGAGCGGGCGATGAAATCGCTGGCGGAGTTCGAGCCAACCTGGGGCGGCGACATCGCCACACGCATGCGGGCGGAAGCAGCCGCCTTCCAGGCAGCCAACGCCGCTGCGCAGGTAGCGCCCGCCCCCGCAACGGTCGACACGCCGGAGGCGGTCGGCAACGCCGTCGATGCGGCGATCGCCAACCAGGCCGTGCCCGAAGGCGACGTCGCCCAGTCCAACACCAGCCGTAGTCCGGAGTGAAGCGGCCCGAATGAAGCGCATCAAGAACTCCGGCGTCGGCCTCGGCCTTGTTCCGTCGGCGCTCGCCCAGCTGCCGTGGCGGATGCTCGTGCTGGTGCTGGCGATCGGCGGATTCGGGCTGGTGGTGCTGTTCTCCGCCGCCGGCGGCAGCATCAATCCGTGGGCGCTCCGCCAGGGCATCCGCTTCCTGGTCTTCGTCGCCGCAGCGGTAGTGATCTCGCGCGTCCGCCTCTCGGTGTGGCAGCAAGGCGCGCTTCCCGCCTATGCGGTGATCGTCGTCCTGCTCCTGCTGGTGGAACTGCTGGGGGCGGTGCGCGGCGGGAGCCAGCGATGGCTCGACATCGGCATTATCCGGCTTCAGCCTTCCGAACTGATGAAGCCTGCCATCGTCCTGGCCCTGGCGCGCTTCTACGACCTCCTGCCGCCTTCCGAGATCCGGCGCTTCGGCGCGATCTGGCCTGCGCTCGCGCTGATCGGCGTCCCCGCCGCGCTGGTGATGCTGCAGCCCGATCTCGGCACCGCGCTGATGATCACCGCGGGCGGCCTGACCGTCATGTTCCTGGCAGGCTTGCCGCTGCGGCTGTTCATCGGTGGCGCGCTGGCGTTCGTCGTGATCGTGCCCGTGGCGTTCAACTTCCTGCTGCACGACTATCAGCGCAACCGGGTGTTGATCTTCCTGGATCCGGAAAGCGACCCGCTGGGTGCCGGCTATCACATCAGCCAGTCCAAGATCGCGATCGGCTCCGGCGGCATCTTCGGCAAGGGCTTCCTTCAAGGCACCCAGAGCCACCTCGACTACCTCCCCGAAGGTCACACCGACTTCGTCTTCGCCACGATGGCCGAGGAATGGGGCCTGATCGGCGGCGTGCTGCTGATCCTGGCGTTCTTGCTGGTCATCCGCTGGGGCGTGAACGTGGGCGTGCGCTCGAACACCCGCTTCGCCCGCCTTGCCGCGGCCGGACTCGCCACCACCATCTTCTTCTATGTGGCGATCAACCTCATGATGGTGATGGGCCTCGCACCCGTGGTGGGCATTCCCCTGCCGCTCGTCAGCTATGGCGGATCGGCCCAGATGACGGTGCTGCTGTCGCTCGGCATTCTGATGTCGATCGACCGGAGCAACCGCGATCAGCAGCGCTGGTGAAAAAACTTCGCCGCACTGCATTTTTGGGGTTGGCAGGCTCGGGGGACGTTGCTAGTTGGCCGCCTCCAACGCGGCGGGCCTAGCCCACCGCCCTCGCCAAAGGCGACGGACGCATAGCTCAGTTGGTAGAGCAGCTGACTCTTAATCAGCGGGTCCTTGGTTCGAGCCCAAGTGCGTCCACCACCTTCCTCCTCAGAAACATGACGATCTGACGGCAGGATAGGTGTGCGTGTTGGATAGCGGGACCTATCCTGCCCCCCCTTCATTCATGACACCGCTCGTCGAGGCGACCCAGCCTGTAGTGGCTCGCGTTTGGCATGCTGCCGAAAGACAGTTGGTAATCGACGCAATCGCCGGTAACAGCAGCGGTTCGGACACGGACCGCCCTTGCCGGATCGGCATGGGCGGGCGTGCCGTCGGGAGCTGAGCGCGGCAACACCGCAGAACGGCGGACCGACGTGTTCATTGGGAGGCGTTGATGAGCGACGACACGGGGCTGGACGAGGTTCTGGACACGCAGGAGCGGCGCCGCGCCGACCGGCGTGATTTCCTGCGCTATGCGGGCGGCTTCACCGTCGCGGCGGCAGGTGCGGCGCTGGTCAGCGCCTGTGGCGGCGACGACGATGACGACGGCGGCTCGTCGAGCCCCACGCCGACCCCGACGCCCACCCCCACGACCTCTGCGACGAGCGGGATCAGCGATGCCGACATCCTGAACTTCCTGCTCCAGATCGAGTATCTCCAGGCGCAATTCTATGCCCTGGCGACCACCGGCAGCGGGATCGCCAGCACCCTTCTCACCGGTACGGGTACGCAGGGCAGCGTGACGGGTGGCGCGAAAGTCACTTTCAGCGATGACGTGGTCGGCCAGATGGCGCGGGAGATCGCGCAGGACCAGCTCGCCCATGTCGAGTTCATGCGCAGCGCGCTGGGCACCTCGGCGGTCGCCCAACCTGCCATCGACCTGAGCGTCAGCGCCACCAGTGCCTTCTCGGTGGTTGCCCGTGCGGCCGGCATTATCGGCACCGGCGAGACCTTCAATCCTTATGCCAGCGACGAGAACTTCCTTCTCGCGGCATTCCTGTTCGAGGATCTGGGGGTCAGCGCCTATCGCGGTGCGGCAACCCTCATCAAGAGCAGCACCCTGCTTCAGGTGGCGAGCGGCATCATGTCGACCGAGGCGTATCACGCCGCCATGGTCCGCACGACGCTCTATACCAAGGGCTCGACCAATCCCGATTTGATCACGCGCGCCGACGGTCTGTCCAACGCGCGCGACGGCTATGACGGCAGCAGCGACCTGGACCAGGGGATCAGCAACCGTGGCGACGCGAGCAACATCGTGCCGACTAACGACGACGGCCTGGTGCTGGGTCGTTCGTTCAAGCAGACGCTGAACGTCCTCTTCTTGAGCGCGGCGGCGGCAGACAAGGGCGGCTTCTTCCCCAACGGGGTGAACGGCGCCGTCAAGACCAGCGACGCCAACTGACGCACCGACAGGCAGGAAGCTTACCATGGATCAGCAGGAACCCCTCCAGCAGGTGCTCGAAGCCAGCGACAAGCGTCGCGCCGAGCGCCGTGAATTCTTCCGCTATGCAGGCGGCTTCGGCATCGCCGCGGCCGGTGCCGCGGTGCTGTCGGCGTGCGGCGGCAACGATGACGACGACGCGGGTACGGTGACCACTGCGGCCACCCCGACGCCCACGCCGACCGGATCGGCAACCGCAACGCCGACGCCGACGCCCACGGCCACCGAAGCGGACGTGCTCAACTTCGCGCTGAACCTCGAATATCTCGAGGCGCAGTTCTATGCCTTCGCCGCGACCGGTGCGGGCCTGCCGTCGAACCTTCTGTCGGGCGCCGGCACCGCGGGCGAGGCGACGGGTGGACGCCAGGTGAACTTCACCGATCCGCTGGTGGCGCGCTATGCGCGCGAGATCGCAGCGGACGAGCAGGCGCACGTCGCCTTCCTCCGCCGCACGATCGGCACTCCGGTGATCGCGCAGCCGGCGATCGACCTCGGCACGTCCGCCACCAGCGCCTTTGCAAGCGCCGCGGTCGCCGCAGGCCTGATCCAGCAGGGGCAGACGTTCGATCCGTATGCGAACGACGAGAACTTCCTGCTCGCGGCGTTCCTGTTCGAGGACGTGGGCGTCACCGCCTATCGCGGCGCCATTCAGTATCTGAGCACCACCAGCTACATCGACGCGACGGCCGGCATCCAGGCGTCGGAAGCCTATCACGCGGGGCTCGTCCGTACCGTCCTCTACCGCAAGGGGGTCAACATGGCGTCGCTGCTGGACGCCACCGACAAGATCTCCAATGCGCGCGACGCGCTCGACGGCGCCGGCAGCGACACGGACCAAGGCGTCCGGCTGGTGAACAATGCGTCGAACATCGTGCCTTCTGACGGAACGGGGATCGCGTTCGCGCGTACCCCAACGCAGGTTCTCAACATCGTCTATCTCGGCAACAAGGTCGCAACCAGCGGCGGCTTTTTCCCGAAGGGTGTGAACGGCCTGCTCAAGTCCAGCGCGGCGCTCTGAGGCCCGCGAGAAACACCGAATACCGAGGAAGAATGGCAGAATGACCCCACCCCCGGCGAGTTCTTCACCGCTCGCCGGGGGTGCCGCCGCACCCCGGGCACCCAGCCTCCCCGGCGCCAACCGCAGCATCAGCGTGCCTGCAGGCGCCGGCAGCTTCTGGCGAAAACTGGGCGCCTTCGCGGGCCCAGGCTACCTCGTTGCCGTCGGCTATATGGACCCGGGCAACTGGGCGACCGACCTGGCGGGCGGATCGGCCTTTGGCTACACGCTGCTGTCGGTCATCCTGATCTCCAACATCATGGCGATGGTGCTGCAGGCGCTGTCGGCAAAGCTCGGCATCGTGACCGAGCTCGACCTGGCGCAGGCATGCCGCGAGCAGTATTCCACGCCCGTCCGCTGGATGCTCTGGGTGCTCTGCGAACTGGCGATCATCGCCTGCGATCTCGCCGAGGTGATCGGCACCGCGATCGCGCTCCAGCTCCTGTTCGGCATTCCGCTTGCGCTCGGCGTCTGCCTGACGGCGGTCGACGTCATGCTGATCCTGCTTCTTCAGCAATATGGCTTCCGCAAGCTCGAGGCGTTCATCGTCGCGTTGCTGATCATCATCGCCGGGTGCTTTGCGGTCGAGCTGTTCCTGGCGCAGCCGAGCCTTGCCGGCATCGCCGCCGGGCTGATCCCCAAGCCGGAGATCGTCACCAACCCGGCCATGCTCTATGTTGCGATCGGCATCCTCGGCGCGACGGTGATGCCGCACAATCTCTACCTGCACTCCTCGATCGTGCAGACCCGGCGCTTCGATCGCTCGCTGGAGGGGCGCAAGGAGGCGGTGAAGCTCGCCACCATCGACAGTTCCGTCGCGCTCATGCTGGCGCTTTTCATCAATGGCTCGATCCTGGTGCTCGCCGCCGCGACGTTCCATACCGCCGGGCGAACCGATGTTGCCGAGATTCAGGACGCGTACGCCCTGTTGACGCCCATGCTGGGCGCGAGCGTGGCAAGCATCCTGTTCGGCATCGCCCTGCTCGCGTCCGGGCAGAATTCCACGCTGACGGGCACGCTCGCCGGCCAGATCGTCATGGAAGGCTTCCTGGATCTGCGGATGCCGGTTTGGATGCGGCGCATGATCACCCGGCTGATCGCGATCGTGCCGGCGGCCGTGGTTGCGACCTGGTATGGTGCGAGCGGCACGGCACAGCTGCTGCTGGCGAGCCAGGTGGTGCTCAGCCTCCAGCTTCCGTTTGCCGTCTATCCGCTGGTGCAGATCACGAGCGACCGCCGGCGCATGGGCAGCTTCGTCAACGGGCCGGTCATGAAGATCGCGGCGTGGGCGATTTGTGCCGCAGTCATCACGCTGAACTGCGTGCTGCTGGGGCAAGTTGCCGGGCTGCTGTAGCCCGGGGCCCCGATCAGAAGCTGGCGGAGAGCCTGTCGAGCATGACGCGCGCGGGGCTTGCAGCATCCGCTCCTTGAGCGGCATCCAGCCGCTCCACCCGCCGGTAAAGGTCGATGCTGGCCTCGATCAGCACACGGGCCGGCTCCGGAAGCAGCGCGAGCACATCCTCGGCAGTCTCCGGCGCGATCCCGATTGCGCGGCTGCTCGTGAGAACGGGTCGTGCCTCCACTTCTCCGGTCTCCCGAGCCCGCTGGGTCAACAGCCAGGAGGTCACGTGCATCAGCCGCGTCGTCAGCTTCAGCGATTCGCAGGAGAAGGCGACCCGCGCGATCGGATCCAATCGGCCGCGGTCGCGCTTGCCGGCCAGGTCGAAATAGGCCCGCGCTTCGTCAGCGAGCAGCATCGCCTCGACGTGGAGCGGGCCGATCAGCCGGTGATGCAGCGCAGGAGGCGGAGCGAAGCGATCCATGGCCCGTGGAGATGCCACAGCTGGTTGCAGTGCGATATGATCAAGAACAAGGATGCGGTCCCGTTCTGAAACGCGCACGGGTCAGGCGATGATGTCGGGGATCAGCTGGTCTTCCAGGGCCGCAATCTCGTCGCGCAGGCGCAGCTTGCGCCGCTTGAGCCGGGCGATCTGCAACTGGTTGGGACTTGCCTGCACCACCAACGCGGCGATCGCATCATCCAGGTCGCGATGCTCCACGCGCAGGTGCTCCAGCTGGGTCGTGATCTCGGGATCGTGCATCCGCTAACCATTGCCTGTGTCGAGGAAGGGTGCAACGCTCCGTCTGCACTTTCCGCACGGCGCGTCGAAAGCGCACGGCTAGTGCGGAGACAAGCGGAGAATCGCGTGTTCTAATGCTCCTCCCCCAACCCCAACAGCAGAGGATTGCATCCATGCAGACTGGCCATCTCGCCGCGCTTGAGGCGAAGCACGCACTGCTCGACAGCCAGATCATGGCCGAGTCGCGACGCCCGTCCCCGGATCAGGAGACGCTCGCCACGCTCAAGAAGCGCAAGTTGCAGATCAAGCAAGAGATGACGGCGCAGTGATGCCTTCGGGCGCGGGTCGAAAGATCCGCGCCCCACGACCCCCGCATGCCCCTGCGCCCGCAAAGCGCGTGCAGAGCGCGGGGACCTCACCAAAGCTGCAGGATCAAAGCGGACGCTTGAGCGGTTGTGCTTCTGGCTTGCGAACGGTGACCGGCTTGCGTGCAGCCTTCGGGTCGATCTCTTCGACAAAGGCGACACCGATGCGCCCTTCGGTGGACCAAGCCACCGTCCCGCGCACCAGGCCCACGCCTCGCAGATCGATCTCCACTTCGGCTCCTACGGGCAGCACCGGCCCGTGCTCTGCCATCAGGCCGCCTGCCGAAAGGTTTCTGATCCGCACCGGCACCGGATCGCCGCGCCCCACCCGCCGCAGCGTGGCAGTGAGCAGGAGGCTGTCGCGATCCTGGGCGCGCTTGTGCTGGCCGTCGGGGGAAATATCCTCGCTGATCCTATCTACTCCGAACGCGTGCTTCGGCAGACCTCAACCAGCAACTCCTTACCCAAAAGTTAACGGTGCGGCGATGTGAGGCCTACTCCTCGCGAGAGATCTTCTCCTGCCGCTCGTGTCGCTCCTGCGCCTCGACGGTCATGGTGGCGATCGGCCGCGCTTCCAGCCGGCCCAACGAGATCGGCTCTCCCGTCACTTCGCAATAGCCATATTCGCCATCTTCGATGCGGCGAAGGGCCGCGTCGATCTTTGCGATCAGCTTGCGCTGGCGATCGCGGGTGCGCAGTTCGATCGACCAGTCGGTTTCGCTCGATGCACGGTCCGTCAGGTCCGCTTCGCGAAGCGAGTCCACCTGCAACTGGGAAAGCGTGCCCTGTGCCTCGCGGTGGATCGCTTCCTTCCACGCGAGCAGCTTCTGTCGAAAATATGCCTGCTGCCGCAGGTTCATGAACGGCTCGTCCGAACTTGGACGATAGCCATCGGCGACCTGGTCATTGGCCGCAACGGGCGGTGTGTCAGATTGCCCGGTCAAATCAAATACACTTGCCATCCCCACTCTCCACCCCGGTCTCCCGCCCGAACGTACTGGCGGGGGAACCGCCTGTGCCTGGCGCGCCTATACTGACAAGCACAAGCCATCACAAGCGCCACAAAGCCGCAGGAACACTAGCTTTTATCCCGATCGACTTCGGGGAAATTCTGGATACCGCCGATCATGACTTGGAAGCTTGCAGATGTTCCGACCTGCGAACACTTCCGCGTCCGTACCATAACGACACAAGCGCCCCGGCGGCGCCAAGAAGGCTGTAAACGCACGCCACTATATGGTTATAGATGCGTTAATGGTCTCTCGCTCCACACGGTGCGCCGGACCCGGTGCGTGCGAGCGTAGCGCCGCCGTCATCCGACGGCTGCGACTCCTGCCAAAGATGAAGAGTGGCACTATGTCGGTTCGTATGGCCTTGGCGAAACTCTGTGCATGCGCCTGTGGGGGCGCATTGGTCGGAGGCGGCGCCGTGCACGTGGCCGAGAATCCGACCAGCTACGGCATCACCAAACGCATCGTCCCGAAGAAGCGAGTCGCGCGCCAGGAGACTCCCCGCCCCACCAAGCGGCTGCTTCGCAACCCGGTAGTCGCAACTGCCGCCTGTCCGCCGCCCGTGGTGACGGTCGCCGGGGCGCCGGAACCGTCGGTCCCGCCCCCCGTCTATGTGGGTTCGAGCGGCGAGGTGCCGATCGCGCCGAGCGGCGGGAGCAGCGGTCCTGTGGTCGTCGGCGGCACCGGTGGTGGTGGCTTCTACGGCGGCGGCGGCTTCTTTGGGGGCGGTGGCTTCGTCGGGGGCACCGGCGGGTCGAGCGGCATCGTCATCTCCTCGACCACGAGTTCCAGTTCGAGCGGGGGCTCGACGTCGAGTGGAGGATCCTCAACCTCAACGGGGGGATCCTCCACTTCGACTGGCGGCTCGTCCACGTCTACGGGGGGCTCGTCGACCTCCACCGGTGGCTCGTCCACCTCGACGTCGACCGGAGGCTCCTCGACCTCGACGGGCGGGTCCTCGACGTCGACCTCCACCGGCGGATCGTCGACCTCCACCAGCAGCGGCGGATCCTCGACGTCCACCTCGTCCTCGACCTCGAGTTCCTCCTCGACGTCCAGTTCGACGTCGACCAGTTCCGGCAGCTCGCATGGCCATCCGCCCGGTCCTCCAGGACCTCCGGGACCGCCCGCTCCGGTGCCCGCACCGCCGATGCTGCTGCTGTTCGGCGGCGCCGCCGCGGCGCTGGTCGGCCGCCGCCGCTTCGCCCGCAAGTCGCAGGCCGAAACCTCCGCATAGAAAAGGCCGCGCGATCGCCTCGCGCGGCCCTTCCTCTTTCGGGGCTCGTGCGCGTCAGGCGTCGAGCAGGAGGCGCTCGATCTGATCCACCGGATGCCCGGTCAGGTCCTTGTCCAGTTCCCCGATCAGGCGGGTGCTGACTTCCTTGTGGTAATGCTTGCGCAGTTCGCCGAGCGTCTTGGGCGGCGCAACGATGATCAGCTTGTCGAACTCGTTGCTGAGCGCGCGCTTGCGCAGCATCTCTGCGGTCTCTGCGGCAAATCGATCCTCCTCCAGCTGGTGGAAGTCGGTTTCCTCGAAGGTGCCGCGCGAAGGCGCAAACTGCGCGCCGCCACCCTGGGCATGCATCGAGCCGTTGCGGGCCACGGACGGGGCGCCGGGGCCGGACTGGGTGGAAGACGCGGTTCCGGACGCATCCCGCTTCTGGTCGCTGTCCTTCGGGTTCGGATGGATTTCCTTGGCCTCGACCTGCAGGTTCGGCTGCACCGCGTCACCCTCGTTGCGCAGGAACAGCATCTTGCGGCCGTCGGCGACAAGCACGAAGGCGTCGTGGGGGATCTGCATGGAAGGGTCTCCTCTCGTTCCAGTTGCCAGCCCAACGCATCGTTCGCCGTACAGGTTTCCCCGGTTGGTCTTGCGGCTTGCACGGCGCGGAACGCCCGGCCATAGCCGCGGCCATGCACGACATCCGTTTGATCCGCGACGATCCCGCAGCCTTCGACGCAGCGCTAGCCCGCCGGGGCCTGGCGCCGGTATCGGCCGAGCTCGTCGCCCTGGATGAGCGCCGTCGCGCGCTGGTGACCGAGCTGCAGCAAGGACAGGCCCGTCGCAACGAAGCGTCCAAGGCGATCGGCGCTGCGAAGGCAAAGCGGGACGAGGAGACCGCCGCTGCCCTGATGGCCGAGGTGGCGATCCTCAAGGAACGGCTGCCCGCCCTGGAAGCAGAGGAGCGCACGGTCGGCGAGGACCTCACCGCGCGGTTAGCGTCCATCCCCAACCTTCCCCTCGCCGACGTGCCGGAAGGTGCCGACGAAGACGACAACGCCCTGGTGCACGAGCGCGGCCAGCCCCGGAGCTTCGACTTCGCCGTCCGGGAGCACGACGCGATCGGCCCCGCGATCGGCCTCGACTTCGAAACCGGCGCGGCGCTGTCCGGGGCACGCTTCACGCTGGTTCGCGGCGGCGCCGCACGGCTGCACCGTGCGCTCGGCCAGTTCATGCTCGACACGCTTTCCGATGCGCACGGCTTCGAACAGGTCGTGCCGCCGCTGTTGGTTCGGGACGAGGCGTTGTTCGGAACCGGGCAGCTGCCCAAGTTCGCCGAGGACCTGTTCCGGACTACCGACGGGCGCTGGCTGATCCCGACCGCCGAGGTCAGCCTCACCAACATCGTCGCCGGCAAGATCCTGAGCGAGACGGAGCTGCCGCTGCGCTTCACCGCGCTGACGGCCTGCTTCCGCTCCGAAGCGGGTGCGGCCGGTCGCGACACGCGCGGCTTCATCCGCCAGCACCAGTTCGAAAAGGCGGAGATGGTCTCCATCACGACGCCCGAGCAGTCGGAGGCGGAGCATGAGCGCATGACCGCCGCGGCCGAGGACATTCTCACCCGCCTGGGCCTGCCGTTCCGCCGCATGAAGCTGTGCACGGGCGACATGGGCTTCTCGGCAGGGCGCACCTACGACCTGGAGGTGTGGCTGCCGGGCCAGGATCGTTATCGGGAAATCTCGAGCTGCTCCACCTGCACCGATTTCCAGGCGCGCCGGATGAACGCGCGCTTCCGGCCCGAGGGTGAAAAGGCGACTCGCTTCGTCCACACGCTCAACGGCTCCGGCCTGGCCGTGGGGCGCACGCTCGTGGCAGTGCTGGAGAATTACCAGCGCGGCGACGGCAGCGTCGGCGTGCCGGACGTGCTGCAGCCCTATCTGGGCGGACTGGAGACGCTCGCGCCGACGCGCTGAAAACCGGTTTGCCGGCCAGGCAAGGGATCGAGGGGGAACGCATGATCGGCCAACGCGCTTGCTGCCGCGCTCTGCCCTTGCTGGCACTGGGGCTGCTGAGTGCCTGCATTCCCGGCGGCCGGCCGCAGCAGATCCCGTCGAGAACGGTGGCGGGGCCGCCGGACGACCGGACGGGCAGCGCGCAGCCGCAGGCGGAGGGCGTCACTGCGCCGCCGACCGCGCCGCCCGCGTGGGAGGTCAACCGCGTCGTGGCGGACGCCCGGACCGTCGCGCAGGACGTCCACACCGTAACTCGCGGAGAGACGCTGCGCGCGATCGCGAACAAGACAGGCGCGGGATCAGAAGCGATCGCGCGTGCCAACGGTCTCGCCCCGCCCTTCACCATCTATCCGGGGCAGAAGCTCACCATTCCGGGTGGTCGCTACCATCTGGTGCGCGAGGGGCAGACCGGCATCGCCATTGCCCGCGCCTATGGCGTGCCCTGGTCGAAGATCGTCTCCGCCAACGGGCTGGAGGATCCCTATATCCTCCGCACCGGACAGCGGATCCTCATCCCTGGCGCCGCGGCGACTGCCGGCATGAGCGTCGCCGAACGGGCCGCTGCCTTCCGCCTCGACATCGACGACATCCTGACCGGCGGCGAACCGGCGATCGAGCCGGAGGACAAGCCCGCCCGAGCCACCGCTTCGCCCGCCCGCGTGCTGCCCCCCAGTGCAGCGGTGGCCCCGCCCGCGCGCCTGGCCGGCCAGTTCCAATGGCCCGCCAGCGGCACCGTCTCGAAGCGGTTCGGCGCGGGCGAAAGCGGGGAACGCAACGACGGCATTAAGATCGCGGTGCCGCTCGGCACGCCCGTGCTCGCGGCGGCGGACGGCGTCGTCGCTTATGCGGGCAGCGGCGTTCCGGGCCTTGGCGGCGTCGTCATCCTCCGGCACGGTGACCGCTACACCAGCGTCTATGGGCATGCGAAGGAGTTGCTCGTGCAGCGGGGGCAGTCGGTCAAACGCGGACAGCAGATCGCGGTTTCGGGAGAGACCGGCTATGCCGCCCGACCGCAATTGCACTTTGAGATCCGCCAGGGCCGCGCGCCCGTCGATCCGCTGTCGAAGCTGCCCGCGCGGTGAACCGGCGCGAACCCTCCCACCGAACGCTCAGGCGAGCGTCCCAGACGCCGGTCTGGGCCCAGATCGCCTGGCGGGTGGTGGCGGTTCTCTCGCTGCTCGCGCTCGCCATCAGCGTCCACTGGTTCGACCGCACCGGGCTGCGGGACAATTACGACGGCGAGGTCAGCTTCCTCGACGTCATCTACTTCACGATGATCTCCATCACGACGACGGGCTATGGGGATATCGCGCCGGTGTCCGAGCGCGCCCGCCTGTTCGACGCGTTGATCGTCACTCCGATCCGGGTCTTCGTGGTGCTGCTGTTCATCGGCACCACCTATCAATTCGTGCTTCGACGTACTTGGGACCGATGGCTGATGGCGCGCATCCAAAAGAATCTGGAAGACCATGTGATCGTCGCGGGCTTCGGCAAGACCGGTTCCGAGGCGGTCGCCGAACTGATCGCTCGGGGCGAGATGCCGCAGCGGATCGTCGTCGTGGACCGCGATCAGGACAACCTCGCCGCGGCCGAGGCATTTGGCTGCACCGTTCTCCAGGCGGATGCAACGCGCGACACGGTCTTGCAGGACGTGCGCGTCGCAAACGCCCGGACGATCATCGTGGCGGCCGGGCGGGACGATACCTCCATCCTGATCACGCTCACCGCGCGCCATCTGGCGCCGACGGTGCCGATCAGCATCATCGTCAAGGCAGAGGACAACGAACTGCCGGCGCGGGCAGCGGGCGCCACGACCGTGATCAACCCGATCAGCTTTGCCGGATTGCTGCTGGCGGGATCCTGCCGCGGACCGCACATGGCGGACTATATCAACGATCTCGCCTCGATCGGCGGCCCCGTCGCCTTGTCGGAGCGCCCCGTCCGGCCGGAGGAGATCGGAAAACCGCTCTCGGGGATCACGACCGGGCTTGGCGTACGCGTCTATCGCGGTGACCGCTTCTTCAGCTTCGCCGAAGCCGAGGCGGCATCGCTCCAGTCGGGAGATCTGATCGTGGAGATCGTCCCGAACCGGAAAACGGCCTCCGGGCCGACGCTGCCCTGATGCCGGAGGTCGCGACCCGGTTGCTGCCGATCCTGCTGCTGGTCTGCTCCAACCTGTTCATGACCTTTGCCTGGTACGGGCATCTGAAGGTCCGCAGCGCGCCGATGCTGCTGATCATCCTGGGCAGCTGGGGCATCGCGTTCTTCGAATATTGCCTGGCCGTGCCCGCGAACCGCATCGGCGCGCAGGTCTATTCGGCCGCGCAGCTCAAGGCGATGCAGGAGGTGATCACGCTGGCGATCTTCTGCGCCTTTTCCGTGCTCTACCTGGGGCAGAAGATCACGGTGAACCACCTGATCGGCTTTGCGCTGATCGCGTTGGGCGCCTGGTTCGTGTTTCGCGCGCCGGCGGGTTAAGCGCCGGCAAACCCCTCCTGCCCCTATCTTTTTCGCACGAAATCACTATGTCGCGCGGCGATCATGGCAACCAGACTTCCTGAAGCCCCCAAAGTGGGGATGGTCTCGCTCGGCTGTCCGAAGAACCTCGTCGACAGCGAACGGATCCTCACCAAGCTGCGTAGCGACGGCTACGGGCTGTCGCCGGACTATGCCGGCGCAGACGTCGTGCTCGTCAACACCTGCGGCTTCCTCGATTCCGCCAAGGAGGAGAGCCTCGAGGCGATCGGCGAAGCCATCGCCGAGAACGGCCGCGTCATCGTCACCGGCTGCATGGGCGACGAGGCCGCGGCGATTCGCGCCCGCTTCCCCAACGTCCTCGCGATCACCGGCGCGCACCAGTATGAGTCGGTGGTCGAGGCCGTGCATGAGGCGGCGCCGCCGATCCCCTCGCCCTTCGTCGATCTGGTGCCGGAGGCGGGGCTGAAGCTCACGCCGCGCCACTACAGCTATCTGAAGATTTCCGAGGGCTGCAACCACCGCTGCTCCTTCTGCATCATCCCGGCGATCCGCGGCGACCTGGCCTCGCGGCGTCCTGACGCGATCCTGCGCGAGGCGGAGAAGCTGGTGGCGGCCGGCACGCGCGAGCTGCTGGTCATCAGCCAAGACACCTCCGCCTACGGCATCGACATCCGCGACCAGCCGCGCATTTGGAAGGGCGCCGAAGTTCGCCCGCACATGACCGACCTTGCCCGCGAGCTCGGCAAGCTCGGCACGCCCGACCAGCCGGTCTGGGTGCGGCTGCACTATGTCTATCCCTACCCGCACGTCGACCACGTCATCCCGCTGATGGCGCAGGGGCTGATCGTCCCTTACCTCGACATCCCGTTCCAGCACGCCAGCCCCAAGGTGCTGCGTTCGATGAAGCGCCCGGCCAACGACGCCAAGGTGCTCGAGCGGCTCCGCGGCTGGCGTGCGGTCTGCCCCGACATCGCGATCCGCTCGTCCTTCGTGGTCGGCTTCCCCGGCGAGACGGAGGAGGACTTCCAGTATCTCCTCGACTGGCTGGACGAGGCGCAGCTCGATCGCGTCGGCGCATTCCGCTTCGAGCCGGTCGAGGGTGCGGCCGCCAACACGCTTCCGGACCCGGTGCCGGAGGAAGTGAAGGAAGAGCGCTACACCCGCCTGATGGAGAAGACCGCTGCGATCTCGGCAGCCAAGCTCCAGGCAAAGGTCGGCCGCACCATCCCGGTCATCATCGACGACGTCGATGAAGAGGGCGGCGCCACCGGCCGCTCGCAGGCAGATGCGCCGGGCATCGACGGCGAGGTGTTCCTGCGCGACTCCGGCCATCTCGCACAGGGCGACATCGTCCCCGTGCTGGTGGAGGATGCCGACGAGCACGACCTCTACGGGGTGCCGGTCAACCGCTGATCCGCGGCTGGTTCCCCGTTAGGGAGCCGAGAGCGGGCTGGCTTCTGAGTACCACGGCGTCCGGCGAAAGTCGGCGCCGTTGCGGGCATTCAGTGGGTACGCCGAGTTCGCCATACCGGTGCCTCGGCCATCTTCGATCCATAGACCCTACCTTCCTCCGAAAGGACGGTGAGAGGGTCCCTCCTCCTGCTTTTGCTCCCGCGCATGCGGGAGCCCAGAGTACCGCGCGCGAACCGCTGTTGCCCCCTGATCCGGACTCGCGGATGCCGGGCCGTGGCTGCTCGGAACTTCATTCTCCTGGAAGACTGAGCGCGTAGCGGGCGACCTCGGCCGCCTGCTTCCGGTTCTCGAGCCCCGCGAAGGCCATGCGGGTACCGGGCACGACGCCGTTCGGGTCGAGCAGGAACGCGGTCAGCCGCGGCTCGTCCCAGCCGCCCTCCAGCTTCTGCATCGCGGGGGAATAGCCATAGCCGGGTAGGCTCCCCGCGCGCCGGTCGGCGAGACCCGCGAGAGTTGGACCGAGCGCAACGGCGCCCGGCGTGGTGCGATGGCAGGTCTGGCAGGCAGCGAAGGCGGCGGGTTGCGGGAGCGCGGCGCGCGGCTTCTCGCCCCGGCACCCGGAGAGTGCCGCCAGCAGCAGCAACCCCGCGGCCCCGCCCAGCGCCTTCATGCGGTGACCCCGTGATAGGCGGCGGCGAAGGCCAGCACCTCTGTCGAGGCGAGCAGCCAGCCATCCACCTGCCGGGTCCGGCCCTCTGCGAAGTCTGCCGCCACCAACGCCGCCAGGCGCTCGCCGTCCGGCGTGCCGAGTGCCCGCCAGCCGGCACGCACGGCATCACGGGAAAGCGCCGGGTCACAGCGCACGCAGGCGCGGCCGACACTCGCCATCGCGTCCTGGCGGTAGCGCTGCTCCGGCGAGCCGCACAAGGTGCGGCGGACCGGCGGCAACGCCAGGCCTGCGCCGCCGGCCAGCAGCGCACCGGCCCCGGCGGCGAAGCCGCGGCGCGAGAGCTTCATGCGAAATGCTCCTGTCTGAGATGATCGGAAAGCCGTAGCGCGAGGGCGGTCAGCATCATCGTGGGCGATCCGCTGCCCGCGGTCGGGAACACCGAGCTTCCCGCGGCATAGAGGTTGCCGACGCCGTGCACGCGGCAGTCGCGATCGACCACCCCCCGGCGCGGATCGTGGCTCATGCGGGTCGTGCCGGTGTGATGATAGCCGATGTCGAGTTCGGGGAAGTCCGGCCACGGCGCATCGGGATCGTAGCGCAGCCGCAACCGGCCGAGCCCGCGCCGGCCGGTCTCCTCGGCGAAGAGCATCAGGCTGCGGTGGAGCGAGCGCTTGCCCTCGTCCGCCAGCGCCCAGTGGAGATTGAGGATCGGCATGCCCAGCGCGTCCACCGCATCGGTGAGGGTCACGCGGCTCTCGGGGATCGGCCGCGGCTCCAGCCGAGCGGCGACGCGGTAGCGGGTCGGCTCCGCCCGGCAGTAACCGCGATCGACCGCCCAGCCCGCGGTGTCGAGCGGGTGGGCGAGCGCGGTGGAAAGGTCTTCGCCGCGGATGCTGCCGGCGTCTCCGGCGGCGATGCCGTCCTGGAGCCGCTTGGCAGCGGCACCGCCGGCGGTAGGCTGCTCGTAGACGGGCGTCACCCGCAGAAAGACGTCGTCGATCCGCTCCCGCCTGAGCGCTGCGTCGGTGAGCAGGAAGTGGCTGACGGTGTGGGTATCGCCCGGATAGTCCTGGAACGCCATCAGCCGGTCCATCGGCACGGCCGGATTGCGGGCGAAGTCCTGGTAGATCACGACATGGTCCGTGAAGTAGCGCCCGACCTGGTCGTGAGCGTTGCCGAGGCCCGCCGCGAACGGCCGGCGCGAGGCGAGCAGCACTCGGGCATTCTCCACCCCGCCCGCGGCCAGAACGAACACGCGGGCGCGCACCTTCGCCTCGGTACCGGCGAGCGTGCGAACCGTCGCCTCCTCGATGCTGGTGCCACCCGCGGAGCCGACCAGCTCGGTCACGTTCGCGTGGTGGAGGAAGCGGATGTTCGGCGCCTTGGCGACCGGAGGCGCATAGCGGGCAAAGGTGCGGTTGCCGGTCTGGGGATTGATCGGCGCGACGAACGTCAACCGGGTCTCGAACAGCTGCGGGTCGAGCGGCCAACCCTGCGTCGCCAGGCGCCGACGCCAGGCTTCCGGCGACCAATCGACGGTGTCCTCCCGGAACAGCACCCGCTTCGACGCCTCCGGCAGATAGCCGGCCACGTCGGCAAGGGCGATGGGCCAGCCGGTGTTGGGGATGCCCGGCCGCGCCGCGAAGTCGCGGTCGAGAAAGCGGTAGCAGTGCCCCGACCAATGGTTGGTCGTCCCGCCGATGTAGCGGAGGCGGGAGGCCTGCAGCGGATAGGGAAGCCCGCTGACTGTTGCATTGCCGTTGAGCTGCTCCACCTCCCGCTCGATCCCCTCGCCACCGCTCTCCAGCAGCAGCACGCGCACCCCCGTGCCGGCGAAAGGTGAGGCTAAGGTTAGGCCAGCGGCGCCCGCTCCGATGATGCAGAGATCGGCCTCCAGCGGCGCATTTCCGAGCTTTCGCGCGTCTTCGAACAGACCAGCCTCCCCTCGTCCCTCCAGCCCCCCGCCGGCACTGCCGCCTGCCTATCCGCGCGCCCAAAGCGTGAACAGACGGGCGGCCGGGTAGCGTGTCCAGAACGGAGCAAGGTCTTTCGCTCGGCCGGTCCAGAGCCTAGATCACCTCCATGTCCGAGCTTTCCTCGCTGCTTCAGGCCGATCGCGGCCAACCTGCCCGCACCATCCATCTGGTGGACCCTCAAGGGTTCGACGCGTGGCTCGGGCAGCAGCCACCCCGCCATCGCGCCACGATCGCCGCGCAGCGGCTGAAGCCGACGGGCTTTGCCCACGCCATTCTTCCCGGCGAGGGTGCCGAGGACTGGTCGGTGGTGGGTGTCGTTGCGAACACAAGCGAACTCTCCCCCTGGTGCCTGGCCAAGCTGGCCGAGGTGCTGCCCGCCGGCAGCTACCGCCTCCACAGCGGCGAGCCCGGCGCGGCGGCGTTCGGCTGGCTCGTCGCGCAGCACCGCTTCACCCGCTACCGCAAGGACGAGGGTGGCGAAGGCCCTCGTATCCTGCTGACCGGCGACCCGGCGCGGGTCGACGATGTGGTGCGACAGGCGGCGGCCACGCTGCTGGTCCGCGACCTGGTCGACACCGGCGCCAACGACCTCGGCCCCGCCGAGCTGGAGGCGCAGGCGGCAAGCCTCGCCAGCGCGCATGGCGCCACGCTGACGGTGACCAAGGGTGCCGAGCTGGAACGGGGCTACCCGATGATCCATGCTGTAGGAAAGGCCGCCGCCAAGGGTCGCGAGCCGCGGCTGATCGAGGTCGAATGGGGCAATCCGGCGCATCCGCGCGTCGCGATCGTCGGCAAGGGCGTATGCTTCGATTCGGGCGGGCTGAACATCAAGCCGGGCAGCGGCATGGCGCTGATGAAGAAGGACATGGGCGGTGCCGCCCATGCGCTGGCGCTTGCCACGCTGGTGATCGAATCGCGGTTGCCGGTCCGGCTGCACCTGCTGGTGCCGGCGGTCGAGAATGCGATCGCCGGGGACGCCTTCAGGCCCGGCGACGTGCTCCGCACCCGCAAGGGCATCACGGTCGAGAACACCAACACGGACGCGGAAGGGCGGCTGATCCTGGGCGATGCGCTCACCCGCGCCGTCGAATCGCAGCCGGAGCTGATGATCGATTTCGCGACGCTCACCGGTGCCGCGCGCGTCGCGCTGGGGCCCGACCTGCCCGCGACCTTCGCCAATGACGAGGCGCTGGCGGTCGACCTGCTCGCCTGCGGTACGGCCGAAGGGGATCCGCTGTGGCGGCTGCCGCTGTGGGACGCGTACGACGACATGCTGAAATCGAGCGTCGCCGACATGGTCAATGCGCCCGAAGGCGGTTTCGCCGGGGCGATCACCGCGGCGCTGTTCCTCCGGCGCTTCGTGCCCGGGGAGATCGCCTGGGCGCATCTCGATACCTTCGCGTGGCGGCCGTCCCCCAAGCCGGGCCGACCCAAGGGCGGCGACGCCTATGGCCTGCGCGCAGCCTGGGCATTGCTGCGCCGCCGCTACGACGGTCGCTGAACCGGCACATTTTGGGACAGGGTTAACCAATTCTTCACGTGTAGGGCACGGGCGAAGCGGGTACGCAGGAGGCATGAGAACCCGCCTCCTCGCAGCCGCCCTCTCGGCTACCGCCCTCGCCCTTCCGGCGGTCGCCTCGCCGGTGGTCGGCGTCGACGCGCTGAAGGAATGGAACCTGATCGTGCTGGGGGACCTGACCTCCAGTTCCGAGGTGGAGGGGCGGACCTTCGTCGGCGGCAACCTCGACGGCAATTCGTCGAACTACCAGATCAAGACGCCGCCGCCGTCCTCCTATGACACGCCCGGCCTGATCGTCGTCGGCGACGTGACCGGGGGCGCGAAGAACCTCAACAACGGGTCGGGCGCCGTGGTTGGCGGCAACGTCAGCAGCGGCTTCAACCTGAACGGTGCAGCCCAGACGGTGCAGGTCGGCGGCAGCATCGCCAACACCAACGTGAACCAGAACACGGTGAACTCGGGACTGGCCGCCAACGCCGGCTTCCTCGAAGGGCTGCAGCAGCAGAAGAGCCTGCTCGCCAGCGGCATGACCGACCTGTCACAGGGCATGACGAAGCTGGAGGCGAACAGCACCGTCACCTTCGCCAACAATCGCGGGACCTTCAACGCGAAGCCCGACGCAAAGGGCGTCGCGGTGTTCAACCTGACGGCTGACGACCTCAACCGCATCGGCGAAATCCAGTTCAACCTCAACGGCGCCGACACCGCGATCGTCAACGTCAGCGGCGCGAACATTGTGCTGAACGACAATTTTCTCGGCGGCACCCAGGGTCTCGGCGAGCATGTCATCTGGAACTTCGCCGACGCGAAGAACCTGTCGCTGACCACCGCCTGGGGCGGATCGGTGCTGGCGCCGGGCGCCGCTGCGAACACCGGCAACTATATCCAGGGATCGGCCGTGTTCGGCAGCCTGGTGCAGAACGGCGAGTTCCACCTGGGCACCTATACCGGCGGCTATACGCCCACGACCCCGACCGATCCCGGCGGCCCGAAGCCGGTGCCGGAGCCCGGCACCTGGGCGCTGATGCTTGCCGGGCTGGCAATGGCGGCCCTGCTGCTGCGTCGCCGGCGCGGGGCTGCGGCGTAAGTCTGGGAGCAGGCGCAGCCGGCCGAAGCTGATCGGCACCGGGCGCCTTTGACGGGAAGACAGTACCACGGTGAATGCCGGGACCCGGTGAACCCTCTGCCGTTTGACTAGCGCTGTTTGCGCGTTGGACAAACACTCACTGCAAATCCCGCCGTGCTCCCGCGAAGGCGGAAGTCCAGGGTTTCGGAAACCGCCAGTCGTTGCTCTGCTTGGCCCTGGATCCCCGCCTTCGCGGGGATACGGAGGTAGGAGATGCCCCCCCTGGAACAGTTCCCGGCAGGGTGCGAGAGGGCCGCACCGATGCGCGAGTTTCGACCGTCGTCCCGACTGGGCCCCGGCCTTCGCCGGGGTACGGGTGGCGGGTTCGTGTCGGCGCGCTTCGATCCGAGCCTGAGCCCGCGCAGACCGCCGGCGCCGCGCCCGCTCAGGCCGCCGCGGCCGCCTGGATGATCGGCACGAACTTCTCCGCAGTCAGGCTGGCACCGCCGACGAGCGCGCCGTCGACATTCTCCACCGCCAGGATCTTGGCCGCATTGTCCCCCGTGACGGAGCCGCCGTACAGGATGCGGATGCGATCGGCGGCGTCGCCGACCATCATGCGCAGCTTCGCGCGAGCGATCGCGTGGATCGAGGCGATCTCCTCGGTCGTAGGCGTACGGCCAGTGCCGATCGCCCAGCGGGGTTCGTACGAAAGCGTGAACCAGTCGCCGTCGGCATCCTCGGGCACCGACTTCTCGATCTGCGCCTGGACGACGCGCTCGGCGCGGCCGGCGTTGCGCTCCGCTTCGGTTTCGCCCACGCACAGGATCACGTGCATGCCCTGCTTGCGGGCAGCGGCGGCCTTGGCCCAGGCGTCGTGGCTGGTCTCGTTCTGGTCGGCGCGGCGTTCCGAATGGCCGACGATCACGGTCTGGGCACCCACCTCGACCAGCATCGCCGCCGACACGCAGCCGGTGTGGGGCCCGTGCTCGTTCTCGTGGACGTCCTGCGCTCCGATCCGCACCGTTTGCGCGTGATCGACCGCGGCGGCGATCAGCGTCGCCGGCACGCACAACGCCACGTCGACATGGGGGTGAGCGGCCGCGGCGGCCTCGATCGCTGCGATTTCCTTCAACTGGGCACGCAGCCCGTGCATTTTCCAGTTGCCGGTCACCAGCTTGCGTCGCGTCACGCCCATCTCCTTTGTGTCTGTTGCCGGCGATACCAAGCCCTGCTGCCCGCACAAGCTTGAAGCCGCGCAGCCTGCGCCCTAAAGCGACCCGTTCTTTTCTTCCGGCAGGATCGGTAGCTCTTCGATGCTCGCATTCGTCAGGCGGTTTCTCAACTCGACCCTCGGCAAGGGGATCGCACTCGCGTTCCTGGTCGTGATCGCCCTGGCGTTCGCCGCGGGCGACATCAGCGGCCTGCGCCCGGGTGGCGCATCCAGCGATGTGGTCGCAAAGGTCGGCGGCCACAAGGTGCACGACGCCGAGCTGACCAAGCAGGTGCAGCAGGAGCTGGAAGGCGCCCGCCAGCGCGACCCGAACGTCAACATGCAGCAGCTGATCGCAGCGGGCGGCGTGGAGAACATCCTTCAGCGGCTCGTCACCTCGATCGCGCTGGAAAAGTTCGCGAACAAGGTCGGCATGGCGGTGAACAACAAGCTGGTCGACGGGCAGATCGCGAGCATCCCCGCCTTCCAGGGCTTTGACGGCAAGTTCGACCAGGCGACCTTCGAGCGTGCGATCGCGCAACGCGGCATGACCCCTGCGGGCCTGCGCGAGGCGATCGGCCGGGACATGCTGGCCCAGTGGCTGGTGAGCCCGACGGTGGGTGCCACCCAGCTTCCGGAGCAGATCGCGCTGCCCTATGCCTCGCTGCTGCTGGAAAAGCGTGCGGGGCAGATCGTGCTGATCCCTTCGGCCGCGGTGTCGCAGGGCAACCCGCCCACGGACGCGGAACTGACCGCCTTCTACGCCAAGAACCGCGCGCGCTACACGGTGCCGGAGCGGCGCGTGATCCGCTATGCCCTGGTGCGTGCCGACAGCGTTGCAGCGCAAGCGGCGCCGACCGACGCGGAGATCGCCCAGGCCTATCGCGCCGCCGCCAGCCGCTTCGCCGCAACCGAGCGCCGCACCGTCCGCCAGGTGGTGCTGGCCGACCAGAATGCCGCGAACCAGCTGGCGGCCAAGGTCAAGGGCGGCACCGCGATCGACGCCGCTGCCCGCGCGGCCGGGCTGGAAGCCGCGAGCTTCAGCGACCTCGACAAGGCGGCACTGGGCGCACAGACCTCGCAGGCGATCGCCACCGCTGCCTTTGCAGCCGGTGAAGGCGCCGTGGTCGGCCCGGTCCGCTCGCCGCTCGGCTGGCACGTGCTGCGCGTCGAGAAGGTGAGCAAGGTCGCCGGCAAGACGCTGGAGCAGGCCCGTCCCGAGCTGGTCGCGGAACTGAGCCGCAGCAAGGCGGCGGGCGCGATCAACGCGGTGCAGGAGAAGATCGACGGCGCGATCAACGACGGCGCCACCTTTGCGGAAGTGGTGAGCGAGGCCAAGCTCACCGCACAGAGCACCGCGCCCGTCACCAGCGCGGGCACCAACCCCGACCAGCCGAACACCCCGGCCGACCCGGCGCTCGCCCGCGTGATCGAGGCCGGCTTCGGCGCCGAGCAGGGCGACGCACCGCAGATCGTCCAGATCGAGCAGGACGGCAGCTTCGCGGTAGTCGGCCTGGACCGGGTACTCCCGGCAGCTCCCCGCCCGCTCGCGCAGGTCCGCGACGTCGTGCAGAAGGCGTTCGTCGCCGAGCGCGCGCAACAGGAAGCGCGCAAGGCCGCAGCGGCGATCCTCGCCAAGGTGAACGGCGGCACGCCGCTCGCCCAGGCGGTGGCCGCATCCGGCCTGAAGGTGCCGGCACCCACGCCGCTGACCGCCACCCGTGCGCAGCTCGCCGCCCAGCAGGGCAACGTGCCGCCGCCGGTCGAGCTGATGTTCGCGATGGCGCCGAAGAAGGCGCGGCTGATCGCGGCACCGGGCAACGGCGGCTGGTTCGTGGTGTATCTGGACAGCATCACGCCCGGCGACGCGAGCGGCGACAAGCGCGCCATCGCCTCCGCGCGCGGCGGCCTGGGCCAGGTCGTCGGCCAGGAATATGCCGAGCAGTTCGCCGAGGCGGTCCGCCGTAACGTCGGCGTGACCAAGAACGACGCCGCCGTCGCCCGCGTCCGCACGACGCTCGCCGGCCAGGGCGGCGCGGCCAACTGACGCTGGGGAACGGAGCTTTGATCCAAGGACGCGAGGGCGCGCAGGCAGCGCTTGCCGCGGGCACGCCGGCGCTGCTGTGGCAGCGGCTGGTGGCGGACACCGAGACGCCGGTGGCCGCCGCGCTCAAGCTCATCGAGCCCGGCCGCGGCGACTTCCTGCTCGAGTCGGTCGAGGGCGGATCGGTGCGCGGACGCCACAGCCTGATCGGGCTTGCGCCGGACCTGGTGTTCCGCGCGACCGGCGCCGAGGCAACGATCAACCGCAACTGGCTTTCCGACCGCGATGCGTTCGAGCCGTGCGCCGAGCCGACCCTGGAAGCGCTGCGCACCCTCGTCACCTCGTGCCGGATGGACGTGCCCGAGGCACTGCCGCGCGCCCTTGCCTGCCTCGTCGGCTATTTCGGCTATGAGACGATCGGTCTGGTCGAGAAGCTCGATCGGCCGCCCGCCAATCCGCTCGACCTGCCGGACATGGTGTTCGTGCGGCCGACGCTGCTGATGGTGTTCGATCGCCTTTCGGACGCGCTGTTCCTGGTGGCGCCGGTGTGGCCCGGATCGGCCGAGGCGGAGGCGACGATCGCCACCGCCTCGGCGCGGATCGAGGACGTGGCCGCTCGGCTCGCCCGCACGCCGCTTCCGGAACCCGCCCGCCAGGAAGCGCAGGAGATCGCGCTCACCCCCGCCCTGGCCCCTGGCCGCTACGCGGAGATGGTGGCAGGCGCGAAGGAGTATATCAGCGCGGGCGACATCTTTCAGGTGGTGCTGGCGCAGCGTTTCACCGCGCCCTTCACGCTGCCGCCGTTCGAGCTTTATCGCGCGCTCCGGCGGATCAATCCGTCGCCGTTCCTCTACCACCTCGACCTGCCGGGCTTTGCGCTGATCGGATCGAGCCCGGAGATCCTGGTCAGGGTACGCGACGGGGAAGTGACGATCCGTCCGATCGCCGGCACGCGGCCACGCGGTGCAACGGCGGTGCAGGATGCGGAAAACCGCGCCAGCCTGCTCGCCGATCCCAAGGAGCGCGCCGAGCATCTGATGCTGCTGGACCTGGGCCGCAACGACGTCGGCCGCGTGGCCGAGGCGGGCAGCGTGCGGGTGACCGACAGCTACGGCATCGAGTTCTACAGCCACGTGATGCATATCGTGTCGAACGTGGTCGGCCGGCTCTCGCCGGATCACGACGCGCTGGATGCGCTGTTCGCAGGCTTTCCGGCGGGCACCGTCAGCGGCGCGCCCAAGGTCCGCGCCTGTCAGGTGATCGCCGAGCTGGAGGGGGAGACGCGCGGCGCCTATGCAGGCGGCGTCGGCTATTTCTCGCCCGACGGATCGATGGACTCGTGCATCGTGCTGCGGACCGCGGTGGTCAAGGACGGCACCATGCACGTCCAGGCCGGCGCCGGCATCGTCGCGGACAGCAACCCGGACTATGAACAGCGCGAGTGCGAGGCCAAGGCGAGCGCGCTGCTCGCCGCCGCGCGCGAGGCGATCGCCCAGGCGAGCAGCCCCCGCTTCGGGCAATAGCGGGTCGGGAGGCTCGCCCGCTCCGGCAGAGGACTCTGGAAAAGCGTGGGCCCCTCCACCCACCTTGGATCCCCGCGAATGCGGGGATCCAGAGTTTAGCAGGACAACGACGGCTGGCTTTCGGAACCCTGGGCTCCCGCCTTCGCAGGAGGACGGCAGGGGATCGGGAGATGGCCGGCAAGCGCCAGCTCAGTCCGGCACGGGCCGTCGGTTAGCGAGGACTGCCAAGTCACCGCAACTGGACCCCGGCCTCCGCCGGGGTACGATGCAGGTTCCGGTCCCCCTCCCGATCCTGATCAGTCGCCGGCGCGGGGGAACTGCTCCGCCTGCTGCTGCGCCTTGCGCTGCTGGTACCATTGACGGAGCAGCTGCTGGTTGCAGCCGGTCTGGCCGCCGGTGCCGACCGGCGAGCAGCTGTCGGGCAGGCCGACGCGGTTGACCTCCATCATCGTCTCGGCGCGATTCGCCCAGCTTTGCGCGGCGGCCTCCTGGGACGGCGGGTTGCGCAACTCGCTGGGGATGCGGAAGCGCTCGCTCTCGTCCTTGCGGGCGCAGACGACCACTTCGTTCTCCGTCTCCGGCTTGGGGCATTCCTCCTTGCCATAGACGGTGACGCTGCGCGTGCGCTGCGGGGGCGCGCTGCTGGTCTTCTCGGCTTCCTGGGCCATGGCCGGGGATGCCGCCAGCGCCGCCACGAGAATCCAACGAACCATGCCAACCTCCTGAACGCAAAACACACGCCCGACCAACGATCGGGTCCAGCGCAGCGTTGCGCCAGACTGCGGCGGCGCTATGGCAAAGCCATGATCCTTGTCATCGACAATTACGACAGCTTCACCTGGAACCTGGTCCATTACCTGATGGAGCTGGGTGCGCCGGTGAAGGTCGTGCGCAACGACGCGCTGACCGCCCAAGAGGCGCTCGCGAGCAATGCCGCAGGTTTCCTCATCTCGCCGGGGCCGTGCACGCCGAACGAGGCGGGTGTCTCGCTGGACCTAGTCGCCGCCTGTGCGGAGGCCGGTCGGCCGCTCTTGGGCGTGTGCCTGGGCCACCAGGCGATCGGCCAGCATTTCGGCGGCAAGGTAGTGCGCGGCGGGCTGATGCACGGCAAGACCTGTCCGGTCGAGCATGACGGCACCGGATTGTTCGAGGGGCTCCCCAGCCCCTTCACCGCGACCCGCTACCACTCGCTGATCGTGACGGAGGTGCCGGAGTCGCTGGTGGTCAATTGCACCGCCGGCGATGCCAGCGTCATGGGCGTGCGCCATGTGAGCCTGCCGATCCACGGCGTTCAGTTCCACCCGGAGAGCATCGCCACCGAACATGGCCATGCGATGCTTGCGAACTGGCTGAAGAGCACCGGCATCTCACCGAAGCAGCGCGCGGCATGACGACCACCGTCCTGCTGCCGTCGACGGAGACGCCGCTGTCGCACGAGAGCGCGGCCGAGGCGTTCGGTGCGATCCTCGACGGGAAGGCGTCGGAAGAGGCGATCATCGCCTTCCTGGTCGGGCTCACCGAGCGCGGCGAAACCAGCATCGAAATCGCCGAGGCCGCACGCGCGATGCGCCACCGCATGGTGCCGATCGACGCGCCGCCCGGGGCGATCGACGTCTGCGGCACCGGCGGCGACGGGCACCATACCCTGAACGTCTCCACCGCCGTGAGCCTGGTCGTGGCGGCAACCGGCGTGCCGGTGGCCAAGCACGGCAACCGCGCTGCATCCAGCAAGGCAGGGGCTGCGGACACGCTCGAAGCGCTCGGCCTGGACATGATGCGCGCCGGGGCGATGGCCGAGCAGACACTGGCGGACATCGGCATCGCCTTCCTGTTCGCGGGCAACCACCATCCGGCGATGCGACGCATCCAGCCGCTGCGCCAGAAGATCGGCCGGCGCACCGTGTTCAACCTGATGGGTCCGCTCGCCAACCCTGCGCACGTCGAGCGCCAGCTGATCGGCATCGCACGTCCCGACTATGCGCCCCTCTATGCGGAGGCGCTGGAAAGCCTGGGCGCCACGGCCGCCGCGGTGATCGCGGGCGAGGAGGAGCTGGACGAGATCTCGATCGCTGGCCCCACCCGCGTGGTGCGCATCGGTTCGGTCGCCCTGCCCGACCGGATCACGCCCGCGGACGCCGGCCTGCCGGCGAGCCCGCTCGACGCGCTGCGTGGCGGGGACCCCGCGCACAATGCGCTGGCGTTGCGCCGGCTGCTGGCAGGCGAGGAAAGCGCTTACCGGGACGCGGTGCTGCTGAACGCGGCCGCCGCCCTGGTCATCGCGGACAAGGTGAGCGACCTTGCCGAAGGGGCGGTGCTTGCCGCCAACACGATCGATTCCGGTGCCGCCCGGCGCCTTCTGGACGCATGGATTGCCTACGCATGAGCACGATGCTTTCGAAGATCCTCGAGACCAAGCGCACCGAGGTCGCCGCCCGCAAGAGCATGGCAGGGGTGCAGGAGCTCGACCGCCGGGCGGGCATGCAGACGCCGCCGCGGGGCTTTCGCGCCGCGCTCGACGCCAAGCAGGGGCATGCGATCATCGCCGAGATCAAGAAGGCGAGCCCGTCGAAGGGCCTGATCCGTCCCGACTTCGACCCGCCGGCCCACGCGCGCGCCTATCGGGCGGGCGGTGCGGCCTGCCTGTCGGTGCTGACGGACGAGGAGTATTTCCAGGGCTCCGACGACTTTCTGGTCGCGGCGCGCGCTGCCTGCGACCTGCCGGTGCTGCGCAAGGACTTCGTCATCGATCCCTGGCAGGCGGCGGAGACGCGCGCACTGGGAGCGGACGCGATCCTGCTGATCGTGGCGGCGCTGGAAGACCGGCAGATGGCGGAGATCGAGGCGGCGGCGCTGGAGCGCGGGCTCGACGTGCTGGTGGAGGTCCACGACTATCCGGAGCTTGAGCGCGCGCTCAAGCTCAAGACGCGCCTGATCGGGGTGAACAACCGCGACCTGCGCGACTTCACCGTGAACTTCGATCGCACCTATGAGCTGGTCGCGCACGCGCCGGAGGGCTGCACCTTCGTGGCCGAAAGCGGGCTGACGGGCCGCGCCGACCTGGACGCGATGGCGGAGCACGGCATCCACTGCTTCCTGATCGGCGAGGCGCTGATGCGGCAGGACGATGTCGAGGCGGCGACCCGCGCGCTGACCCGATGACCGGCCTCACCCACCTCGACGCGGAGGGCCATGCCCGCATGGTGGACGTGGGAGACAAGGCGGTGACGGCGCGGCAGGCGACCGCCACCGGCCGCATCGCCATGTCGGACGAGGCGCTGGCGGCGATCCGCGACGGGCTGGTGAAGAAGGGCGACGTGCTTGCGGTGGCGCGGGTCGCCGGGATCATGGCGGCCAAGCGCACCAGCGACGTGGTGCCGCTGTGCCATCCCCTGCCGCTCACTCGCGTGGTGCTGGACCTGACGATCGAGGCGAACGGCATCGTCGCGACCGCGACCTGCGCGACGGACGGCAAGACCGGCGTGGAGATGGAGGCGCTGACCGCCGTATCGGTCGCGCTGCTCACCGTCTATGACATGGCCAAGGCGCTCGACCGCGGCATGGTGATCGGGGGCGTGCGCCTGCTCGCCAAGTCGGGCGGCAAGTCCGGAGACTGGCAGGCGTGAGCCTGCTGCCGCTCGACGAGGCGCAGGCGCGGGTATTGGGGCTGGCCCAGCCGGTCGCCGTCGAGACGGTGCCGATCCGCGACGCCATCGGCCGCTGGGCAGCCGACGACCTGCCGGCGCTGCGCACTCAGCCCGAGCGCGCGCTGTCGTCGATGGACGGCTACGCGATCCGCTTCGACGACCTGCCGGGACCGTGGGAGGTCATCGGCGAGTCCGCTGCGGGGCGTCCGTTCGGCGGCCGCGTCGACCGGGGCCAGGCAACGCGCATCTTCACGGGGGCCGCGTTGCCCGAGGGCGCCGACACGGTGCTCGTGCAGGAAGAGGCAGCGCGCGACGGCGCCCGTCTGATGCTCGCGGGCGAAGGGCCGCCGCGGCGCGGCAGCAGCGTGCGTGCGGCCGGGCTGGATTTCACCGCGGGCGAGCGGCTGCTGTCGGCAGGTGCGGCGATCACGCCGGCTGCGGCAGCGCTGCTGGCGGTCGGCGGACACGGCATGGTTCCCGTCCGGCGCCGGGTGCGGGTGGCGATCGCGGCCACGGGGGACGAACTCGTGCCGCCGGGTTCACCCCCCGACGCCGGGCTTCCGGAGTCCAACGGCGTGCTGCTGGCGGGCCTGCTCGGGGGGCTGCCCGTCGAACGAATCGACCTGGGAATCCTGCCGGACGACCTCTCCGCACTCACGGCCGCCTTCGCCGGGGTGGATGCCGATGTGCTGGTGACGACGGGGGGCGCCTCGGTCGGCGACCATGATCTGGTGCGGCCGGCACTGGAGGCGGCAGGCGCGCGGATCGACTTCTGGCGCATCGCGATGCGGCCGGGCAAGCCGATGATGGCGGGCAGGCTCGGCGACGCCGTCGTGCTGGGGTTGCCGGGCAATCCGGTGTCCGCGTTCGTGACGGCAACGCTGTTCCTGCTGCCGCTGGTGCGCACGCTCGCAGGCGCGGCCGATCCGCTGTCGCGGCGGCGCATGGTGCCGCTCGGCGCGCCGCTGGCCGCGAACGACCGGAGGGCCGACCACCTGCGCGCGGAGCTGCGCGACGGGGTGGCTTTTCCCGCCCCCGCGCAGGACAGCTCCATGCTGCGCACGCTCGCCCGGGCCGACTGCCTGATCGTGCGTCCTCCCCATGCGGCCGCGGCAAACGCGGGCGACTCGGTGGAAATCCTGGATATCGGTTGACAGGGGGCGGCTCCGTTTCCTAAAGGTTCCATATCTGTTCCGACGGAGGACCGCATGCTCACGCGCAAGCAGCACGAGCTGATCTGCTTCATCGACGACCGGTTGAAGGAAACCGGCGTGTCCCCCTCGTTCGAGGAGATGAAGGAAGCGCTCGACCTCAAGTCGAAGTCGGGCGTGCATCGCCTGATCAGCGCGCTGGAGGAACGCCAGTTCATCCGCCGTCTGCCGAACCGCGCCCGCGCGCTGGAAGTGCTGCGGATGCCGGACCGGCCCGAGGCGGCCAAGAAAGCGCCGGCCAAGACGGCGCCCGCCCGAAGCGCGCCGGTCGCGCCGCCCGCTCCCGCCAACGACGTCATCGAGATCCCGCTGCACGGCCGCATCGCCGCCGGCGTCCCGATCGAGGCAATGGAAGGCCAGCAGATGCTGCCGGTGCCGGCCGCGCTGCTGGGCTCGGGCGAGCATTACGCCCTGGAGGTCGCGGGCGACTCGATGGTCGAGGCCGGCATTCTCGACGGCGACTATGCCTTGGTTCGCCGCACCGACGCGGCGCGCGACGGCGAGATCGTGGTCGCGCTGATCGACGAGAACGAGGCGACGCTGAAGTATTTCCGCCGCGAAGGCGCGATGATCCGCCTCGACCCGGCCAACCGCAGCTATGATCCGCAGCGTTATCGCCCGGATCAGGTGCGGGTGCAGGGGAAGCTTGCAGGGCTGCTGCGCCGCTACTGAGGCGGAAGCTGGGCCCCTCCTATAGCCGGGTGGCGGCCACTGACCCGCGAGACCCGGCTCATGTCCGTCTTCATTGCGCGTGTGGGCGAAGGGATGCGGGCTCTGCAAAGAGCCACAGCCTGCGGCTCGTGGGAGTTCGCTCCGCGAGGGAGGTGGCCCGGCGCACATCATCCTGCCCCGCGGAGGCAGGACCCTCGCCATCGGAGCAGAGGTACGGATACGCCGAGTCCCTGCGTAGGCGGCGGTCCGGGTCCAAGCAGGACAACGACGTGCAGCACCCCAACCTGGGCTTCTGCCTCCGCAGGAGCATGCGTGGCGGGTGCCGTGGGAGAGGCTAGCAACCCCGGCCTTTGTCAGAATGACGAGGCGGAGGTGGATAGCTGGCGCGGTGCGGCGTCAGGGAGACGGGTGGTCCCGGCCGCTCCTTCTGCGCCGCGGCCAGCGATCCGCCACGGGCGCCGTCGTCGGCGGGGTGATCCACGGGTGCTGATCCCCGGGCGCTCGAACGCGGCGCGCCTCGGGCGGATCGAAGCGGATGGCGACGCCGCCCGTTTGGGCGAGCACCGGTCTGTCGAGCCGCAGCCAACGCGGGGTGCAACCACGCGGGAGGCGGCGTTCGCTGACGACGATGTCGGCGTCGCGGCATGCGGCGATCAGGTCGCGCACCGGAAGCAGGTAGCCGCTGCGGGTGGCGACGACGCGCCAGACGCGATCGCGGGCAGCAACATCGACGACGCAGACGTCGGCGGTGCAGCGGGCGTTAGGCTGCTCGGCGAGCGGGGGCAGCTCGCCCTCGACACCGCCCCCTTCCCCTAGGGTGTCCCGCACATAGTCGCCTGCCCGGTCGCGGAGGATCGCCATGCCCCCCTCGGGCCTGCGGATGGCGAGGTGCCGTCCGTCGCTGGTGACGAGCAGGTCCGGCGCGGGCGTCGCGAGCGCCCACAGTGCCCCGGCCGCGAACGGCGCCAGCCCCAGCAGCCGCGTGCGGGTACGCCACAGCGCCAGCCATAACCCGCCTGCCACCATCAGCCCGAACGCCCCGCCCGGCATAGACGGCAGTGCCGCGACGGAGCCCGGGGCGGCTGCGACCGTCTGCGCGATCCACAGCAGCAGCGACAGGGCGCGCTCTACCACCCACCAGGCCGGCGCCCCGAGGCCGAGGAGATCGAGCAGCAATGCCAGCGCCTCCGCCGGCATGACGACAAAGGTGGTGAGCGGAATCGCGACGATGTTGGCGAGCGCCCCGTAAAGCCCGGCCTTGTGGAAGTGGAACAGTCCGATCGGCATCAGCACCGCCTCCACGGCAATGCCGGTCAGCAGCAGCGAGCCGAGCCCGCGCAGAAGCCGGCGCGGCAGACCTTCGTCGCGCGCCTGGAACCAGCCGCGAACCCGCGGGTGTTCGTGGAGCGCGACGATCGCGGTGACGGCGGCGAAGCTCAGCTGGAAGCTGGGACCGGCGAGCGACTCTGGAAGCAGCAACAGCACCAGAAAGGCCCCGGTCGCGACCAGCCGCAAGGTGATCGCCTCGCGCCCCATCGCGAGCGCCGCCAGCACCAGCAGCGCGGCGACGCAGGAGCGGATGGTCGGCACTTCGGCCCCCGACAGCCAGGTATAGCCGATCGCCGCCAGCGCCGCGCCCGAGGCCGCCACCAGCGGCAGGCGCACCCGCAAGGCGAGCGCCGGCACCAGCGCGAGCACGCGGAGCAACAGCAACATGGTCGCGCCGACCACGGCCGTCACGTGCAGGCCGCTGATCGACAGCAGGTGGGCGAGGCCCGCGCGGCGCATCGCCTCGTCCGCGTCCTCGCCGATGGCGCCCCGGTCTCCGGTCACCAGCGCGGCCGCGACTCCGCCCTCGCTGCCGGGCACCTGCTGCTGGATGTGGGCGGTCAGGCGGTTGCGCAGCCCGGCGCCGGGGGTGACCGCCGGCGTCACCACCTCCATCGGCGCGAAGCCGCGGCCCGTCGCGCCGACGCGGTCGAACCACGCCACGCGGGTGAAGTCATAGGCGCCGGGTACGGCAGGCGGCGGCGGGGGCACGAGTCGGGCACGCAGCCGCAACACGGCGCCGGAGCCTGCGCCGGCCGGCAGCGCATCCTGCGGCACGTTGACCCGCACGATCGGCGGCAGCGTGGGCATGTCGACCGGCGCGAGCCGCAGCCGCACCAGCTCGCGCGCAGGCAGGGGCTCCACCCGCTCTACCCGCGCGGTGAAGGCGAAGACGCCGGGCCGCGCCAGCACCGGCGCCGCAACGCGCTCGGCACGCCACCACACCAGCGCGCAGCCGAGCGCGGCGAGCAGCCCGGCACCCGCGACGATCCGCCCGAGCCGCCCGGCCGGCGGAAAGACGATGCCCGCGGCCCCGACTCCAAGCGCGCCGAGCAGGAACGCCATCCACGAGGAAACGTTGGGCAGCACGAACCAGGCGGCGATGCCCGTGCCGAGTGCCACGGGGATCCACAGCGGCAACTGGTCCCGCTCGGCTTCAAGCCACCGCTCGACCACATGCAAAAAATACACCCGCCGGTTGATTTGAAGCCTCGGAGGGGCCGTGCTAGGGGCGGGCGCGGCTGATGTGGCCATGATTGTTCGAGCTTGGGAGCAGGCGCAGTTGCGCGCAAGTATGGATACCGGAACCTCGCCTGAAGGCGCAGTCGTCACGCGCTTCGCCCCCTCCCCCACGGGGTTCCTGCATATCGGCGGCGCGCGCACCGCGTTGTTCAACTGGCTCTATGCCCGCCACCATGGCGGCAGGTTCCTGCTCCGGATCGAGGATACCGACCGCGCCCGCTCGACCGAGCCGGCGATCGAGGCGATCCTGGACGGCATGCGCTGGCTGGGCCTCGACTGGGACGGCGACGCCGTGTTCCAGTTCTCGCGCGCCGACCGCCATGCCGAAGTCGCGCACCAGCTGCTCGCCGCCGGCCATGCCTACAAATGCTACGCCACCGCCGAGGAACTGACGGCGCTGCGCGAGCAGCAGCGGGCCGAGGGCAAGCCGATCCGCTACGACGGCCGCTGGCGCGACTGCGATCCCGCCACCGCACCGGAAGGCGCGCCCTATGTGGTGCGGCTGAAGGCGCCGAAGGACGGCGCGGTCACGATCCCGGACCGGGTGCAGGGCGACGTCACCGTCGCCAATGCCGAGCTCGACGACTTCGTGCTGCTGCGCTCCGACGGCACCCCCACCTACATGCTGGCGGTGGTGGTCGACGACCATGACATGGGCGTGACCCATGTGATCCGCGGCGACGACCATCTCAACAACGCGTTCCGGCAGCTGGCGCTGATCCGCGCGATGGACGCCGTCGAGGGTGGCTGGCCGGACCCGGTCTATGCGCACGTCCCGCTGATCCACGGGGCGGACGGCGCCAAGCTTTCCAAGCGCCACGGCGCGCTGGGTGTCGACGCCTATCGCGATGAACTCGGCATCCTGCCCGAAGCGCTCAACAACTATCTGCTGCGCTTGGGCTGGGGCCATGGCGACGAGGAGATCATCAGCCGCGATCGCGCGGTGGAGGTGTTCGATCTCGCCGGCGTCGGCCGCTCGCCCGCGCGCTTCGATCTCAAGAAGCTCGCGCACGTCAACGGCCACTATATTCGCGAGGCGGACGACGCTCGACTCGCCGATCTCGTCGCGGCGCGCCTGCCGCAGGCTCCGGACGCAGCGGGGCTCGATCTGCTGCGCCGCGCCATGCCGGCGCTGAAGCCGCGCGCGGCCGATCTCAACGAACTCGCAGACAACACCGCCTTCCTGTTCGCCACTCGCCCGCTGCCGATCGAGGAGTCGGCGGCGCCCCTGTTGGCCGGCGATGCGCCCGCGCTGCTTTCGCAGCTGCACACGGCGCTTGACGCGGTCGAGCGGTGGGATACGGAGACGACAGAACATGCGGTACGCAGCGTGGCGGACGCAGCCGGAGTGAAGCTGGGTGCAGTCGCACAGCCGCTTCGCGCCGCACTGACCGGTCGCCGCACCTCGCCGGGCATCTTCGACGTTCTCGAACTGCTCGGCCGCGAGGAAAGCCTCGGCCGCATCGCCGACCAGATGGCCGTTCCGGCCAACCACTGAACGAAAGGACGACACCCGATGAGCGAGACCGCCAAGTTGCAGGTAGCGGGCAAGGACGGTGACTATCCGGTGCTCTCGGGCACGGTCGGACCGGACGTCATCGACATCCGCAAGCTCTATGCGCAGACCGGCGCCTTCACCTACGATCCCGGCTTCACCTCGACCGCGAGCTGCGAGTCGGGCCTGACCTATATCGACGGCGATCAGGGCGTGCTGCTGCACCGCGGCTACCCGATTGACCAGCTCGCCGAAAAGTCGAGCTTCATGGAAGTCAGCTACCTGCTGCTGAACGGCGAGCTGCCGAACCAGGGCGAGCTGGACAAGTTCACCAACACCATCACGCGCCACACCATGGTGCATGAGCAGCTGGCGAACTTCTATCGTGGCTTCCGTCGCGATGCCCACCCGATGGCGATCCTGTGCGGCGTCGTCGGCGCGCTTTCCGCCTTCTACCACGACTCGACCGACATCACGGATCCGGTGCAGCGGCAGATCGCCAGCCACCGCCTGATCGCCAAGATGCCGACGATCGCGGCGATGGCGTACAAGTACTCGGTGGGCCAGCCGTTCCTCTATCCGGACAACAAGCTGTCCTACACGGGCAACTTCCTGCGCATGACCTTCGGCGTGCCGGCCGAGGAGTATGAGGTCGATCCGGTCATCGAATCGGCGATGGACAAGATCTTCATCCTCCACGCCGATCACGAGCAGAACGCTTCGACCTCGACCGTGCGTCTCGCCGGTTCGTCGGGCGCCAACCCGTTCGCGTGCATCGCGGCCGGTATCGCCTGCCTGTGGGGCCCGGCACATGGCGGCGCCAACGAGGCGGCGCTCAACATGCTGCGCGAGATCGGCACCCCGGATCGCATCCCCGAGTACATCGCGCGTGCAAAGAACAAGGACGATCCGTTCCGCCTGATGGGCTTCGGCCATCGCGTCTACAAGAACTTCGACCCGCGCGCGAAGGTGCTGTCGAAGGCCGCGACCGAGGTGCTGGACAAGCTCGGCATCAACGATCCGGTGCTGGATACCGCCCGCGAGCTCGAGCAGATCGCGCTCAAGGACCAGTATTTCATCGACAAGAAGCTCTACCCGAACGTGGACTTCTATTCGGGCGTGATCCTGTCGGCGATCGGCTTCCCGACCGAGATGTTCACCGTGCTCTTCGCGCTCGCCCGCACCGTCGGCTGGGTCGCGCAGTGGAACGAGATGATCTCGGATCCCGCGCAGAAGATCGGTCGTCCGCGTCAGCTCTACACGGGCCCGACGCAGCGCGACTATGTCGAGATCGGCCAGCGCTGATGCGCGTGTCCCGACGATTGCTGATGATCGCCGGCGCGGTCGCGGCGATCGTCGGGCTGTTCTGGATCGGCCAGGGGGTGGGCATCATCCGCTGGCCGGCCTCCAGCTTCATGATCGACCAATATGACTGGGTGCTCACCGGCACCGTCACCGCCGTCGCAGGGCTGGTCGCGATCCTGATCGCACGACGGATGCGCGGCTAACGACTCCGCCGCCAGGCAGCCTCTCTTCCGGGGTCCTGCCGTTCCCAGGAGCGCCCGGCCCATAGCGCCGCGACCCGATGCACCCTCCCGGGCCGGATCAGTGCACCGGCCATACCCACAGGATCAAGGGCGTCCCCAACAGCAGGACGAGCACCGACAGCGGTGCCCCCAGCCGCGCATAGTCGCCGAAGCGGTAGCCGCCGGGGCCCATCACCAGCGTGTTGCACTGGTGCCCGATCGGGGTGAGGAAGTCGCAGCCCGCACCCACGGCCGTCGCCATCAGGAACGCCTCGGGCCGGTACCCCAGATCGCCTGCGAACGTGGCGGCGATCGGCGCCATCACCAGCACGGTGGCCGCGTTGTTGAGGAACGGCGTCACCGCCATCGCGGCGACCAAGATCAGGCCCACCGCACCCCAGACAGGGAGCGACGCCGCCGTCTGCGCGAGCCAGACGCCGATGATGTCGCTCATGCCCGTCGTGCGCAGCGTATCGCTAACCGGGATCAGCGCGCCCAGCATCACCAGGATCGGCCATTCGATATGGCTATATGCGTCCCGCACCGGCAGCGATCCGGTGAGGATCACGACGGCCGCAGCCGCGAAGAAGGCGACCGCCACCGGGACGAGCCCGCTGGCCGTCGCGGCCATCGCGACCGCCAGCACCGCCAGCGGCAGAAGCCCCTTGCGCGCGTTGCCCAGCCGCAGCGAGCGTTCGGCGAGCGGCAGGCAGCCCAGCATGCGAAGTCGCTCCGGCAGCAGCCCGAGCGGCCCCTGCAGCACCACCACGTCGCCGGGGCAGAGCACGGTGTTCGCGAGGCGGCGCGTCAGCCGCTCGCCCCGGCGCGAGATCGCAATCAGGTTCACCCCATAGCGGGCCTGGAGCAGCATGCGTCCGGCGGTCTGGCCGACGAGCACCGAGTCGGCGCCGAGCACGGCTTCGATCACGCCGACCTCGTCGTGCTCGCTGCCCTGCGGCTGGGCGCGGTCGTGCCCCTCCAGCTCCAGCCCGTCGCCGGCGATGACCTGTTCGAGCGTGTCGGGTGCGCCGCCCAGGATCAGCACGTCGCCGGCGCGGAGCTCGAGCTCGCGCCAGGGTGTCGTGCGGATCCCGGCGCGCAGCACCTGCGTGACGGTGACGTCATGGCCGTGGCGGGCGACAAAGGCGGCGATGGTCTCCCCCACCGCCTCCGATCGCTCGGCGACGCGCGCCTCGGTCACATAGTCCTGGATGTCCAGCGCCTCGCCCATCGTCGGCGCGGCGCGACGGTCGCCCGGCAGCAGGCGGTAGCCGAAGCGGAGAAAGACTAGTCCCATGAGCGTCAGGCCAAGGCCCACCGGCAGATAGTCGAACATGCGGAACGGCGTGCCCGTCATGTCCTCGCGCACGCGGCTGACGATGATGTTCGGCGAGGTGCCGACAAGGGTCATGAGGCCGCCCAGCAGCGACGCGAACGACATCGGCATCAGCAGCGCCGAAGGCGAGCTCTTGGAGCGCTTCGCCATCTGAAAGGCGGCGGGCATCAACATAGCGAGCGCACCGATGTTCTTCACCAGCGCGGAAGCGAATCCCACCGAGGCGCACAGCACCATGAGTTGCGAGGGCAGCCGGGTCACATATTTCTGCACCACCCGGAGCATCCGTTCGATCACCCCGGAGCGCTGGACGGCGCCGCTGATGACCAGCGCGGAGGCGACGATCACGACGATGTCATCGGAGAAGCCGCTGAAGGCGTCCTCCGGCTTCACCAGGCCCAAGCCGATCGCCGCGAGCAGGGCGATGACCGCCGTCACATCGTAGCGGAACTTCCCCCAGATGAAGAGCAGCATCATGCCCGTCAGCACGCAGACGGACAGGATTTGCGGCGTTGTCATGCGAACGCGGGTCCCCCAGCACCAGTTTTCCGCTGTGCTCAACGCCCGACCGCGCCGGAGGTGCCGATCAATAATCCCGCGAAACGCGAAGGTTAGCGCTCTGGCGACCGATGGTGGAAATGGAGGAGAGCAGCGAGAGCCAGCGCGTGACGCGGAACTCCACGTTGGTCGCCGAATAGCCCTGCCCGTCGGTGACGATCTCCGCATAGAAGCGCCGCGTCAGATACTTGCCCGCAGCGACCGACGTGCCCTGCCCGGTCTGCGGGTCGGCCGGCAGGATGCGCAGGCGGTCAAGCCCGGTCGCGCGGCGCACGGCATTGATCGGGTTGAGCCCGGTGTCCCCATCCTGCAGCGCCGCCACCGCGGCTGCGAGCTGCAGCGCCTCCGGCGCCGAGAGGTTGGTGATGGAGGTGCCGAACAGCAGCCGCGAAAGCAGCTCGTCCTGCGGCAGCGCCGGCGTGCTGGTGAAGTCGATCTCCGGCTTGAGCGCCGTGCCGGTCACACGGATGTTGGCGTTCAATCCCTCCGCGTCCGCATCAGCGGAGATGTCGAGCGCGGGGTTCGCGGGCACGGACCCATCAAAGCGAATGTTGCCGCGCTCCAGCTCGAACTCGCGGCCCGCGAACTCGACATCGCCCTGCACGAGGTCGGCACGACCGCGGATCGACGGGTTGGTGGGCTCGCCGCGGATGGTAAGATCGGCAGACCATTCGCTGCTGAGGCCGAGGCCGGATACCATCAGCCCCTTGCTGGCGCGCGCCTGCAGGTTCAACCGCCACGGGCGGCGGGGAACCTCGTCCTGCTCGTCGCCGCCGGGCAGGTTGATCTCGCGAATGGCGATGCGCGGCAGGGGTGCGCTCGCCGACGCCTTGCCGAGCTGATAGCGGCCCTCGTTCAGGCGCACTTCGCCGCCGATGGTGCCGCCCGATCCGTCCGACCGGATGGTGATCGGGCCGGTGACGGTGGCGGCCAGCGTGTCCGTGTTGATCAGCCGGGCGCGCTGCGCCTCCAGCGCCAGGTCGATGCCGAAGCCGCGCACGGCCGCGAGATCGAACGTGCCGGTGCCGCTCACCTGCCCCGAGCGACCGTCGCTGGCGGAGAAGCGGTCGATCACCAGCCGCGATCCGCCGAAGCGGCCTTGCGCGTTCACCTGGGTCAGGACCGTGCCCGTGGCGCCGCTCTCGATCCGGGCGTTGGTGGCCCGGAGCGATCCGCGGATCTGCGGATCGGCCAGCCGGCCGCTGACATCGGCGCCGATCGCGAGGGGCCCGGAAAGGTCGAACAGCTCGATCCCCGTAGCCCGCCACAGCGTATCGGCGGGGCCGTCGTAGCGGAGCTGCGCGGCGAGCGGTGCATTGGCGATGCGGCTGGCCAGCGTGCCGCCGCTCCCCAGCGGTGCGAGCCGGGCCTGGGCACGGCCGATGATCTTGCCGCCGCTGGCCAACAGCGCACGCGCGCCGATCTTGTTGGAGTCGAGCACGGCGGCCAGGCCGATGTCGATCGGTCGCGAGGCAAGCACCAAGCTGGCGCGCGACAGGCCGCGCACCGTCATGTTGACCCGGCCGCTCGGCACGCCGTCACGTAGGGCATAATCGAGCTTGCCCGAGGCGTTGCCGCTGAGGCCCAGCCCGGGATAGCCGATGTCCAGCACCGTCAGCGGCATGCGGGTGAGTTGCAACGCGACTTCCGTGTCGCCGCCGCCGAAGCGGCCGGACGCCTGCGCCTCCCCGCCGGCGAAGGTGAAGCGGGTCGGCGCGATCCGCCAGCCGCCGTCCGCCTCGCGCCGGATCACCGCCGGCGTCTCGAGCCGAAGCGTGCGGCCGTCGAGGCTACCCTGGGCCTGCACGCGATATTCGTCGGCGGTCACCTGGGTGACCGACTGGATCGCAAAGGCGCGCCCCTGAGAACCGGCAATGGAAGCCCGCACCTCGCCCTCGCCGCCCCGCAGCTTGGCGTTGGCGGCAAGCCGCGCGATGGAGAGCGCGCCACGACGCAGCCCTTGCGCCGTCAGGGTGGCATCGATCGTGGTCCTATCCGGATCGAGCAGCAGGCTTGCCTCCAGCCGGCCGGTGCGCACCCGTCCCTGCCCGCCCAACTGCGCGTTGCGAGCATCGGCGGCGATGTCGATGCGCTGGATGCCGCCCTGGGGCACGAAGCGGATTTCGCCCGAGAGGCCGCCGCCCCCGAATGCCAGTCGTCCGTCGAACCCGCCCTCGACGATCGCGATCGCGCCGCTCGCGCGGGTGCCGCTCACGTCCAGGCGATCGACGGCGATGCTCGCGTCCTGGCCGCGCGGGAGCAGGATGCGCCCGGCGCCCGTGAACGGGCCGAGACGAGAGCCGCCCCCAGCGGTGAAGGCGAAGCCCTCCGCCGTCGGATCGAGGTGCGCAGTCACGTCGCGGAGCCCGAGCGTGTCGTTCGGCCGCTGGAAGCGCAGGTCGAGCGTCGGCTTCTCGATACGCCCGTCGAGCACGAGCGATACCGGGCCATAGGTCCGCTGGCGGCCCTGGCCCACGAAGCGGAAGGTGCCGTCACGCCGCCGCAAGCCGTTGCCGCTGAGCGTCAGCCCCGGCGAGGTCAGGACGAGGTTGCGGAAGTAGAGCACGCCATCGGCGCCCCGCTCAAGCCCGGTGGTGATTCGGGGCAGGCCTTCGGTGAGCGAGCGGAAGAATCCATTGTCCAGCCGCACCATCTGCGCGGCACCCCGCCCGACGATCCGCGTCCCCCGCCCGTTCGGGCCCGGCACCACCGTCAGCCGCGACTGGACGTCGACGATGCCGAGCCCTGGGATCAGGTACCGCCGGAGCCCGCCGGTGAGCCCGACTTCATAGCGCCCGTTCCGCAGATCGAGCACCAGCATGATCGTGCCGTTGAGCTTGTCCGAGCGCAGCCGAAGGTTCGTGCCCGTCAGCGTGCGCGCGGTCACCTTCAGCGCGCCGTCGACCGACAGGTTGCGAAGGATGCCGCCCGCGACGTCTCCCACGCCGGTCACGCGCTGGGCCGTCACCCGGATCGGCACCGTCACGGGCGCCGGCGAAAGCCGGCCCTTGCCGCTGGCACGAGCACCCTCGAAGCCGGTGTCGTCGAACGCGAGGCGATCGGCCGTGAGCCGATAGTCGAACGCGGCGGTCGCGAACTCCCCCTCCAGGATCGCGCGCAGTTCGATGTTGCGGCCCGACATGTTCGGGAACAGCGCCGTCGGCTGAAGCAGCCGCGCGTGGAGGCGCAGGTCGCGATAGCCGCGGCGTGCGAGGTCGAGGCCACCCTCCGCCTCCAGCGCGAGCGCACGGGAGCGAAGGCCCAGCCGTCCCTCCAGCCGGCGATTGGCCAGCGTCGCAGCGCCGTTGACGAGGACGCGTGGTGCGGACAGCCGCTGGAGCTTGCCGTGGAGCAGCGATGCCGGCGCGAGCGTGCCGCCGAGCGTATAGGCGCCCGCACGATTGCCGAGGGTGAGATCGATGACGCGCGTGTCGCCGGCGATCCCGAGCGCGCTGCCTTGCCAGCGGGTCCAGGTGCCGTCGCCGTCGATGCGCAGGGTCAGCGGGCACCGGATGCCCGAGAGCCGGGCCAGGACGCCGTCGGCGCGGCCGATCGCGCGGGTGGCGACCTCGAAGCGATCGCGGTCGGGCTCTGCATCCAGATGGACGCGCAACAGATCGCTGCCGTCGATGCGCGCGGCGAGATCGACCAGCGCGCGGCCGGAGCGGATGTCGGCCCGGCCCTGTAGCCGGCCGACGCGCGCCACGCCCGTGACTGCGGGCTCCACCTCCAGCCGATCGATGCGGAGGGCGCCGATGCGGATGTCGAACCCGGGAAGGATGGGCCCCTTGCGACCCGTCGGGCGCGGCTGCGGCAATTTCGCGAGGATGCCGCGCGGAATCACCAGGCGGGTGATGTCGAGCCGGTTCGAAAACCAGGCAAACGGGCTCCAGTCGAGGTTGGCGACCGGCGCGCGGAAGACCAGCCCCTTGGGATCGTAGACGCGCACGTCGATCAGCCGCGCCCGGCCGTAGATCGAGCCCTCGATGCGGCCGATGCGGTAGCGCATGCCGTCCTTGGGCTGGAGCGCAGCCACCCGATTTGCGATCAGACGGTGGCCGGGCCCCGTGTCGAGCAGCAGCAGGAGCGCCGCGATCGCGCCCAGCACCAGCAGCAGCGCGCCCGCGATCCGCCGCGCCCAACGCCCGCGCCGACGCACGGCGACCACCGGCGCTTCGGGCGTGTCCTCGTCGCTCAAAATGCCTGCCCCAGCGAGACGTAGACGGCGACGCGCGCGTCGCCCTTTTGCGGGTTGAGCGGCGTTCCCACGTCGATGCGGATCGGCCCGAAGCTGGAATAATAGCGGACACCCAGGCCCGCGCCGTAGCGGAAGCCGGAAAAGTCGGGCAGCGTCGAGGTGTAGATGTTGCCGCCGTCGAGGAACGGCACCACGCCGAAGTTGCCGAAGGCGCGCACGCGTGCCTCCAGCGAAAATTCCGCGAGGCTGCGCCCGCCGATCGGGTCGTTGTTCGGGTCGCGCGGGCCGATGTCTTGATAGCCATAGCCGCGCACCGACGCGCCGCCACCCGCGTAGAAGCGGCGGGACGGCGCCACCGCATCGCGCGGCGCACCAAGGATCGAGCCCAGCCGCACACGCCCTGCCACCACCACCCCATCGCGAACGGGCTGGTAGGCGCTGGCGTCGATCTGCGCGCGGGTATAGCCGAACGCCTTGCCCGACAGCGACAGTTCCGGGCTCACCCGCGCTCCCAACCGGAAGCCGCGGGTCGGATTGAGCAGGTCATCCGACCCGTCGTAGTTGAGCGACGTGGGCGCAGCCGCGATGAAATAGGTCTGCCGCCGCGGCTCGCCGGTGGAGACGATCACGTCGCGTTCGTCGGTGGCGACCAACTCGGCACCGAGCGACCACGTCCAGGTCTTCTGGAAGAAGATGTTGGTCTGCCGCTCCAGCGCGCCCGAGACGGAAAAGGTATCTGCCTCATAGGCGTCGCGCTCCACGTGCGAGGCGGAGATCTGACCCGTGAGGACCCGGTCGCGTGCACGGAAGTTGTTGCGGCGGAAGGTGAGCGCACCCAGCTGCTCGCGGGTGCCGAGCACGCCCCGTACCGTCAGCGCCCCCTCTGGCGGGAACAGGTTGCGATGCGTCCAGCTCGCTTCTGCGCGCGCCCCCTCCCCCGTGCCATAGCCCAGCTCGCCGGCGATCGTTCGCGGCGGCGCCGGCTCGAGCAAGACGTTGAGGTCGACGGAGCCGGGCGAAAGCCCCTCCACCTCCCGCACGCGGACCGAAGACACCAAGCCCGTCTGGATGATCGCGCGGCGCAGGTCGTCCACCTCCGCCGCGTCGTACGGATCGCCGGGAGCAAAGCGGGCGATCTCCTGCACATGCTCGCCGTCGAACACGCGCGCGTCGGGCGTGCTGATGCGGCCGAAGCGCCGTTCCCCGCCGGGAGTGACCGGCATCTCCAGCGTGGCGGTGCGCGTCGCATGATCCACGACCACCACCGGCGGTCGCACCCGCGCGAAGGGGAACCCCTCCCGCCCGACGGCGGTGCGCAACCGCTTCTCGCCCGCCTCGATCGCGTCGCCGTTGACCGGGTCCTGCGGCTTCACACCCAGCGCGGTCGCGAGCGCCGGGGCCTTGGCACCTGCTTCCTCGGCGCCCGGCAGCGTCACCTGCTGGAAGCGATACAGCGGCCCGGGCTCGACCTGCAGCGTGACGAGCAGCTTGCCCTCCTCCGCTGACGTCGTCGTCGTCACGCGCGCGTCGAAATAGCCTTCGTTGCGCAGCAGGTCGTTGAGCAGCGCTGCATCCTCGCGCGCGCGCCGATCGATCTGGGCCACGTTGGCGGCATGCGCCTCGTTCGCCCGCAACGTCGACAGTTCGTCGAAGCGCTCGCGGAACAAGTCGCCGCCGATCCCCTCGATGCCGAGGACGCGATAGCCGTAGCGGCGCTCCACCGTCGCCAGGTCGGCCGTCTGGTCCATCGACGCGGTCGCCTCTGCGGGGTCCGGCGACAGATCGGGCCAGTCGACGCCGATGTCGGGCATCGGCGACAGCGGCGAGGCTGGATCGAGGGTCGAGCCCAGGTCGTCCGAAGGGGCCGGCGTGGCGGGCGCCTGCTGCGCACGCGCGCCTGCAGACGCGAGTGCGGTGACGCACCCGGCGGCAGCGAGCAGGACGAGCCGGCGGGAGGGCCACGACATAGTGGCTTCCCTAGACCGACTCCACGGCGCCCGCCAATCGTTTAGGCACGACGGCGCGCGATGCGCCGCACGCACGGGGCGGTCCGTTGGGGTGGTGTCGCATGGCTGGCGCGCGCGGCATCGACATGGCAGAGGCATGGCATGGACCCGCGCCCCTCCCGCAACACCGCTGCCGGCGGCTTCGCCATCGCGACCGGCGTGCTCGGCGGCACCATCCTCGGCGCTGTCGGCTTCCACCAGCCGACGATCGGCTTTCTGGTCGGCGCGGCGGCGGGCGTCGCGATCGCGCTGGCGGTGTGGCTGATCGACCGCCGCTGACGGTCAGCGCAGGCGCCGGGCCAGCCAGACGACGCGGCCCACGATCTCCAGCCGGTCGCCCGGGCGCACCGGGATCGGCGGGTACGCAGGATTGTCGCTGACGAGAGCAGTGCCGTCCGTGGTTTTGCGCAGGCGCTTCACCAGCAGGACCCCTTCGTGGCGGACGACCTGGACGCCCTCCCCGCCATCGCGCGAGCCGGTGTCGACCAGGATCGAGTCGCCGTCCTCCAGCGTCGGCGCCATCGAGTCGCCGCGCACGGCGATCATCGACAGTGCCTCCGGCCGCGCGCCGAGCCGGCGGACGAACTCACCATCCAGGCGCAAGGGTGCGGCGGATTCCAGTTCCACCAGAGCGCCGGGTCCCGCGGAGGCCGCAAGGTCCAGGCGCGGGATCGCGACCGTGTGCGGCACCGCCGGACCTCCCAGCCGCGCTTCCGGAACGCCGAAGTAGCGGGCCAGCTTCTCGCGGTCCTCCTCGCGCAACATGCGCGGGCTGCCGCGCTCCAGATACTGCTGAAGATAAGCGGCGTTGCGTCCGAGCAGTCGCGACAGCGCGGCCAGGCTCTCGCCCCGCTCTGCCGCCAGCGCGGCGAGCACCGTGCGTTGCTGCTCGGGTTCCACGCCTCTTGGTAGCCGTAGGAATCTTCCTAGACAAGTTGGATTTGCGAGAACAGAACCGGAACAGAAAGATGCGAATCAGGAGATTGTCAGGTGACAATTCTGCAGAAGATCGACCGGTTCCTGCACGCGAGCGGCATGCCGCCGACGCTGTTCGGGCGGAACGCGGTGCACGACCCGCGACTGGTCGGCGACCTGCGCAACGGACGCGAACCGCGGCCCGACACGGTGGCGCGGATCGAGACCTATATCGCCGAGCAGGAGGGCCGCGCATGAGCCGCGGGCCGGACGTGACGACCTTGCTGGAACGCCGGCTGCTGCTGGCCGGTCAGGCAGGCGGCCACGGGATCACGATCGACGGCATCGAAAGCACGCCCTGGGCGAGCGCCACCTTCAACGGCGCGCGCCACCGGGTCCGGCTGGCCGGGAGGGCGACAGCGGAACTAGAGGCCTGGCTTCAGGCCCTACCCGAGGCAGAGCTGCCGCTGCGCGGGCACCTAGTCGCCGACCTTGCCCTGCTGTCGAGCGAAACCGATGGCGACCGGCTTTGCGCCGAAATCGAAGTCCTGACGGTGGAGGAACGCTGAACTTCAGGCGCTGATGGCCCAGCGCCTGAGCGAAGCGAGCGTCGCCTGCAGCGTCTCGTCTCCCGCACTGCCGCGCGCGAGCTGGGGGGCGCCCTCGCCCCGCTCCCGCCGCGCAAGCCCCCGCTCGAGCCGGACAAGCAATGCGCGCGTCGAGCTTTCCTCGACCGGCGGCTCCGGTTCGGGCTCGGGCGGTGCGGCGAAACCGGCGCGGATCTGACGGGTCAGCAGCACCGCATCGGCACCTTCCCCGGACGCCGCATCGATGTGGAACAGCGGCCGGGGCGGCTCGACCGGCACCGGAATGGCGTCCGGGTCGAAGGCAGCGAGTGGGAGGTCCAGGTCTTCCGGCAGCGCCTGCTCGATCGGCTCGGCCGGGACCGCCGCGGCCGTGCTCGCCGCCGTCACCTCCAGAAAGGGCGTGCCGAGGTCGCGCATCGCGAGCACGGGCGCACGCGCCGGGGCGTCCGGATGCGCATCGCCGCGACGCAGGACCGGGATGGCCGCGATCTCCCGCGGCGCGGCTCGTCTTGGATGGCGGATCGTCGGCAGCGTCATCACCAGGGGCAGCTTGCCGAATACGATCCGGCCCAGCCCCCACATCAGTCCCGCAGCGATGCCGCCGAGGAACAGCATCAGCGCGAGCCGCGCCGTCATCCCGAGCGGCGGCGCGGCTGCGGCGAGGACGTCCGGCAGCCCGCTAGCCCCGACCTGCCGCTCCAGGAGCGCGGTGGGCAGCAGCAGCACGATCAGCGCGACGACGCCCCCGCCGAGAACGGCGGCAGCGGTGGCGGCGGGCAGGCTCAAGCGTCGGGGAGCGACTGTGGCGTCCATGGTGCGTCCGTTGCGAAGCCTCTGATAAGCGCGTGGTATATGGGTTCGTAGCGCGAAACATTTGACGACCAGTTACGCTCGCGCTCGACGAAAGCGCGGGCGCGGGTGCGCATCGCGTCCCACTCTCCCCGGTCTTCGAACAGCGCGGCGACCCGTTCGGCAAGCGCGTGCGGATCGTCGGCCGGGAACAGCGTGCCGGTATCGCCGTCCCGGATCAACTCGCGGTGCCCGCCGACATCGGAAGCCGCCACCAGCCGGCGCTGTGCCATCGCCTCCAGCGGCTTGAGCGGCGTGACAAGGTCGGTCAGCCGCATGTGCTTGCGCGGATAGACCAGCACGTCGACCAGGCCATAGTAGCGCTCCACCGCCTCGTGTGGGACCCGCCCGACAAAGCGGATCGCGTCCGACGCCGGCGACGCCGCGGCCTGGGCGCGCAGCGCGGCCTCCATCGGGCCACCGCCCACCAACAGCAGCTTCAACCGCGGGCGCCTGGCTACCAGCGCCGGCATCGCCGCGATCAGATCGTCCAGCCCTTCATAGTCGTAGAAGCTGCCGATGAAGCCGGTCGTCTCTCCCTCCAGCCCCAGTTCGCGGGCGAGCGCCGCGTCCGGCGGCGGCGGGTCGCCGAACAGCGTCATGTCCACGCCGTTGGGGGACACGAAGATGCGAGCGGGATCGATGCCGCGCGCGACGAGGTCGCGCTGCAGTTCCTCGCAGATCACGGCGACCGCGTTCGCGCGGCGCACGAGCCAGGTTTCGAGGCGGCGGATCGCCCGGTAGCGGAACGAGCCTTCACGCCCGGTACCGTTGCCGACAGCGGCGTCTTCCCAGAAGGCGCGGATCTCATAGACGAGCGGCAGCTTGCGGCGGCGGGCCACGAGCAGCGCCGCCAGCCCGTCGAGCACCGGCGAATGGGCGTGCAGCACGTCCGGCTTGAACCGGTCGACCGCCTGCTCGACGCGCCGGGCGAGGGCCGCCACCTCGCGCAGTTCGCCCAGGGGCGCGCGGGCGGGTTCCGGCGGATCGGTGCGGAAGAAGTGCAGCCCGTCGACGTCCTCCTCCCGGGCGGCGTGGCCGCCCTGCCGTGCCCCCGTCACGCCCGCTACGGTCCAGCCGCGCGCGATCTGCGCCTTCAGGATCGCGCGCGTGCGAAAGGTATAGCCGCTGTGCAGCGGCAGACTATGATCAAGGACGTGCAGGATCCGCATGGCTGGTGTCCTGCCTCTAAAGCATTTAACGCTGCGTCAACCGTGCTTGTGCAGTTGCTGGGCGGCGAGAGGTAAGAAAGCGGGACGATGATCGACAATTTCTCGCTTGGTCTCTCGCACGGGTTGATGCTGCTGGCCGCCTGGCTGCTGCTGCGGCGGCCGGACCTGGACCGGGAGACGCCCCCCGCATCCGAGCCCGCCAAGCCGCGGCGCAGGAACCGCTTCGGTGCGTGATCTTGCCTTTGTCGGCTTCCTGGCAGCGCTGTTCGCCTTCGGCTTTCGCCGGCCGTTCCTGTTCGTGCTGGCCTATGCCTATATCGACATCGTTTCGCCGCAGCGGCTGACCTACCTGCTGCTGAACTCGGTGCCGATCTCCGCGATCGCCGCCGCCTTTGCGGTGGGCGGATGGCTGCTCGCCGACGACAAGCGGGGCCTGCGGATCGCTCCTCGGCAGGTGCTGCTGATGATGCTGATCGGCTGGTGCTGGTACACGACGGCGCACGCCGACTTCCCGATGGAGGCGCGGTACAAGTGGGATTGGGTATGGAAGGCGATGGCGTTCGCCATCTTCCTGCCGCTGACCCTGCGCACGCGCCTGAGGATCGAGGCGTTGCTGCTGTTCATGCTCCTGTCGGCAGCCTCGATCATCGTGGTGGGCGCCATCAAGACGCTGGTGACCGGCGGCGGCTATGGCGAGCTGAACCTCATGGTCTCCAACAATTCGGGCCTCTACGAGAGCAGCACCATCTCCACCGTCGCGATCGCGATCATTCCGATCATCCTGTGGTTCACCCGGCATGGGACGATCTTTCCGCCCGACTGGCGGGTGCGGACCTATTGCTATGCGCTGAGCTTCGCCTGCCTGCTGATCCCGGTCGGCACCTCGGCACGAACGGGCCTGCTGTGCGTCGGGTTGCTCGCGGTGCTGATGCTGCGCGAGGTGAAGCGGCGGGTGCTCTACCTTTCGGCACTGGGAGCGGCAGCGCTGATCGCGGTGCCGCTGCTTCCCTCCACCTTCACGGAGCGCATGGAGACCATCCGCAGCTATCAGGCCGACACGTCCGCCTCGACCCGGCTGGCCGTTTGGCAGTGGACGCTCGACTATGTGCGGGATCACCCGATGGGCGGCGGGTTCGACGCCTATCGCCAGAACCGCATCCGCTACGACACGGTCGCCACCGTCGGCGACCGCAACAACGCGACGGTAGAGCGCGCGCTCGAGGTCGACCAGGCGCGCGCCTACCACAGCGCCTATTTCGAGATGCTCGGCGAGCAGGGCTATTTCGGCCTGGCCCTGTGGCTGGCGATCCACCTCGGCGGATTGTTCCGGATGGAACTGCTGCGCCGCCGCTATTCCCAGGCGCCGCCGGAGCTTGCCTGGGCCTCGCCGCTCGCGACGGCGCTGCAGCACGCGCACCTCATCTACCTGCTGGGCGCGGCGTTCGTGGCGATCGCGTTCAATCCCTTCGTCTTCATGCTGCTGGGCGCGCAGATGGGGCTCGACGGCTATCTCGCGCGCAAGCGTGCGGAGAGCCAGTGGCGCCCGATCCGGCAGGCGCGACCGAGGCCCGGCGCGGCGCCACTCCAGCCGGCGGAGGGATAGGGGAGCGATGGGGGGACTGTTTCTCGCACGCACGGACAGCGGCCCCTCCTGCGAGGAGGCGTTCGCGGCGGCGCAGGCGCAAGGGGCGCGGGCCGGGCTGGCCAGCCCCACCCGCCACAGCTTTCCCGGCTGGTCGCTGCTGCATTTCGAGCCGCCGAGCGGCGGTGCGGGAGGCTTGCTGGTCGCGGCCGACGACTTGGTAGCGGTCGCCGGAACGCTGGTGTTCGACGGCCGCCTCGGGACGCCGGCACTTGCCGCGTTGCTGCGCGAGACGGAGCTGCCGGCGCTGGACTGGTCGCGGATCGGCGGCGAGTTCGTGGCGGTCGTACGCAAGAACGGCCGCGCGTTCCTGTTCGGCGACTATTTCGGGGCGTTCCAGCTGTTCCACGACCTGGAACAGCGCATCTTCTCGACCTCGCTGCTCGCCGCCCTGCAGGCGCTGCCGAGCGTCCGCTTCGATGCGCAGGGGGTGTACGAACACGCGTTCAACGTGGTGCCGATCGGCGACGACACGGTGTTCGCCGAACTAAAGACGCTGGGGCCGAAATGGGTGCTGGAGCTCACCCGCGACGGCGTGACCCGCCACGCGACCGCGAAGCCGCTGCCCGACGCGCCAAGCCGGAGCGCCCTTCCCGATCGCGTCGCCGAGCATGCGGCGCGCCTGCGCGCGACGGTGGCGCCCTATGTCGCTGCGTACGGCGACCGCATTCACTGCCCGCTTTCCGGCGGGATCGATTCGCGGCTGCTGTTCGCGGGGCTGCGTGCGGCCGGCAGCACGCCATCCGTCTATGTCTATGGGCCGGAGGGTAGCGCGGACGTTCGGATCGCGCAGGCAATCGGCCGGGCAGAGGGCTTCGCAGTCGACTGGATCGACAAGTCCGCCGCGCCGATGACGCCCGAGGCATTCCCGGCGCAGGTGGAGGCGAACTTCCATCAGTTCGACGGGCTGCCGACCTATGGCAACATCTTCGACAACGGCGGCCATGCCGCAGCCCAGCTTCGCCGGCACGCGAACGGCAGCCTTGCGGCCTCGGGCGGATGTGGGGAGGTCTATCGCGACTTCTTCCTGCTGCCCGACCGGCGGCTGACCGCGAGGACCATCGCCCGCAGTTTCTTTGCGCGCTTCACACCAGGAGACGCGACGCCGGGCTTCGACGGACGCGCGTTCCTGGACCGGATCGCGGCCAAGATCGCGAATGCGCTCGGCCTGCCGGACGCCCGGACCAGCATGTCGCGCACCCATGCCGAGCAGGCCTATCCGCGCGTGCGCTGCCGGGCGCTGTTCGGCCGCGAGATCAGCCTGGAGGCGCAGCACGGCGCCTATCTGATGCCATTCCTGGACCATCAGCTGGTCGCGGCCGCGCTGACGCTGCCGATGACCGCGAAGCACGCCGGGGCGTTCGAGGCGCGGCTGCTGGCGGCGATCGACCCGGTGCTCGCCGGCTATCCTTCCGCCTACGGCCACGACTTCGCCGGGCCGCCGAGCCTGCGCCACCGGTTCGACGAATGGTCCTCGCGCATCCGGCCGGCTTGGGTGCGCCAGCACAGCTATGCGGTCCAGCGCCGGCTGCGGCCGATGGGCGACGAGCACGGCGGGCTGCTGTCGCCCGACTATATGCACCGGGTGATCGACCCCGAGTTCCCGGCGATGCGGCGCTACTTCGACATGGAGCGGATCACCGATTCCGGCCTGTGGCGGCGGATCGCGTGCCTGGAGTATCTTGCCGGCTGGCTGGGGTCGCGCCTGGCGACGTGATCGCTAGCGATCGGCATAGGGCGCGATCCGCTCGGCAAGCTGGTTGTTGCGCAACGTCACGCGGTCACCGGACCAGTTGCCCACGAAGGTGGTCTTCCAGCGGAAGGCGGGGGTCAGCCAGGCGCGGTTGTTCTCGACCACCAGCCCGGTCGAGGAGTTCTCCGCCCCTTCGGGCGCGACGGTGATCATGGTCGAGTAATTGTCCTTGTTCGGGCCCATTTCGAAGCTGTTGCCCGCGATGCGCCCGGTCGCGCCGTTGGACAGGTCGATCATGTAGTTCGTCCCCTGCCCCGCGCTGTCATCGAAGCTGTTGTCGACGATCGTCACGCGCGGTGCCCGGCTCTTGAGATAATGCCCGCCCGTGCCGCGTTCGAAGCGCGAGCGCGTGACCGTCAGCGCGCCATATCCGCCCACATAGATGCCGTGCGCACCATTGCCGGTCGGGTCCTTGCCAAGACCAGCGAAGGTCGAGCGATCCACGGTGATCGTGGCGGTCGGGTCGCTTGCCGACAGGATGCCGGATTGGTTGTCGATGAACCGGGTGTTCGCGACGGCGAGATCGCCCTTCTCGATGCGGATGCCGGCGCCATTGCCGTCTGCCACCTGGAGATGGGTGAAGACCAGCCCGTCGACCCGTGCGCCGGCGCCGCGCAGCACCAGCGCCGCCTTGTCCTCGCACGTGATCCGCTCGAACACGCTCCTGCCGAGTTCGGCGGCAACATAGGTGATCCGCCCCTGCTCCTGCACCGCGCATTGGCGATAAGTGCCAGGCGCGATCCGGATGATGCCCGTGCCGGCGCCGATCGCGCCCACCGCATCCTGGAGGCGCCCGTAGCTGCGGCCAGTCTCCGCAACCGTGAACGGGCCGCCGGACTGGGCCGCGAGCGGGCCGCTGGCGGCCCCGACCAACAGGGGCAGGACAACGGTGATGACGGCGGACAGGCGCATGAGCGATCCTCAAGCTGGAGCGGCCCCGCGCCGCCAGCACCGTCATAGCAGAAACGGGCGCCCGGGCGAGCCGGCCGCCCGCAACGCTCAATCGTCGCCGGAGCCTGCCTCCGCGTCCACGTCGTCGTCCTCGTCTTCGGCGAGGTCGTTCTCCAGCGCCTCGATCAGGGCGCGGTTGAACGCGGGAATGTCGTCGGGCTTGCGGCTGGTGATGAGGTTTTCGTCCACGACCACCTGTTCATCCACCACGTCGGCCCCGGCGTTTTCCAGGTCGGTGCGGACCGAAGGCCAGCTGGTGACGCGGCGGCCGTCGACCACGTCGGCCTCCACCAGCAGCCAGGGCGCGTGGCAGATCGCGGCCACGATCTTGCCCTCGTCCATGAACTCGCCGACGATTTCGACGGCGCGGTCCTGCATCCGCATCTTGTCCGGGTTGGCGACGCCGCCCGGCAGGAGCAGCGCGTCGTAGTCGTCGACGTCCACGTCCTCCAGCTTGAGGTCGGGCGTGATCGTCTTTCCCTTCTCGGTGTCGTGCACCACTCCCTGGATGGCATCGGTCTTGATCGAGGCCAGGGTGACGGTCGCACCCGCGTCGAGCAGTGCCTGCCGCGGCTCGAACAGCTCGGATTCCTCGAATCCGTCGGCCGCCAGGATCAGCACGCGCGCATCGCCAAGGTCTGCCATTGGAATTCTCCTATCCTGTTGGGGAACGCCAAGGTCGAACAAGCCGCACCCTTCGCGGTTCCGGAACGAAGCGACGAGCGGCGCATTGGGAGCGACAATCGAGAGGATCCAATGACAGGCGGGGAAATACAGTTCATCGACCACGCGCAGCCGGGCATCACCCGCCGCAAGATGCGTCACGGATGGGGATATTTCGGGACGGACGGGACCCGCATCACCGATCGTGACGAGATCGACCGGCTGAACGCGATCGGCCTGCCCCCCGCATATCGCGACGCGTGGTTCTCGCCCGACCCGTTCGGCCATATCCAGGCGATCGGCTGGGACGAGCGAGGCCGCAAGCAATATCGCTACCACACCGCCTTTCGCGAAGCGCGTGAGGCGGAGAAGTACGACCGCTGCGCCCAGTTCGGCCACCTGCTGCCCAAGCTTCGCGCCAAGGTCGAAGCGGACCTTCGCCACCGTACGTTGGACAAGGATCGCGCGGTCGCGGCGGTCGTCCGGCTGCTCGACCTGGGCCGCGTACGCGTCGGCAACGAGGGCTATGCGAAGGAGAACAAGAGCTTCGGGGCGACCACGCTGCGCAAGCGGCACGCGACGCTGAAGGGCGATCGGCTGAAGCTGCAATACCGTGCCAAGTCGGGCAAGATGCGCACGCTGACCGTCACCGACGGCTCGCTGATCCGCTTCGTGAAGCGGTGCCAGGATCTGCCGGGGCAGCACCTGTTCCGCTGGGTGGACGCCGCAGGGGAGACGCATCCCGTCACCTCCACCGACGTCAACTGCTACATCCGCGAGGCGATGGGCGCCGACTACACCGCCAAACACTTCCGCACCTGGGGCGCGAGCGTGCTGGCATTCGAGGCACTGGCGACGGCACCGCACGACATCAGCCTCAAGACGATGCTGGAACCGGTGGTGGAGGCGCTCGGCAACACGCCGGCGATCGCCCGCAAATCCTATGTCCACCCGCGGCTGATCGAGTTGGTGAAACACGGCCAGACCGAGTTTCGGGAAACGCTGCGGCTGCCGCGGGCGAAACGCTATCTGAGCCGCTTCGAACGCGGCCTGATCGCTTTCCTCGAGGCGGAAGTCGAAGAGGAGATCCTGGCGGAGGCGACGGAGCGCAAGGCCGCCTGACCCTCTCCCCGCCGCACGGCACATCGTGCGGCGTTCGTCATTCTTCATCCCTTCTGGTGGTGACCCGCGCGCGCGGGCTTGCCTTGTGCCGAGTGCCTGGCCAGCATGGCCGGTCCGGCGCGGGGGCGCCGGCTGAGGGGGGGAATGATGATCAAGGGACGTTGGGCAGCCGGTCGAGCCGCGACCGGTGCGGGTCTGCTGGCACTCGCCAGCGCGGCGCTAGCGGCGGGAGGACAGCCGCTGCCGCCGGCCGGCTCGGCCGGACCGGCAGAGACTAAGGTCGCCGCGAAGCGCGCGCCGAGGCCGATCGAGGACTTCGCCGCCCTTCCGATGCTGCAATCGCCAGAGCTCTCCCCGAACGGCAAAACCTATGCCGCCCGCGTGGCGCTCAACGGCACGCTGTACCTCGCCATCATTCCCGTCGACGGCGGGCCGCCGCGATACGCAGGCCTGGGCGAGGCAGACCTGAACTGGTGGCGCTGGGTCAATGACGATTGGCTGGTGATCGGCATCGGTCGGACCAGTCCGGTCGGAGACGAGGACTGGTACGTCACCCGTGCGGTGGCGGTGAGCGCCGATGGCCAGAAGGTGCAGGTTCTGGCGAAGGACAGCGCGGCACAGAACGGCGACAACATCCTCTGGGCTGCCAACGACGGTACGGCTCGGGTGCTGCTGGGCTACCAGACGTCCATCTACAGCAACGATCCCGGCCTCTGGCCGCGGGTCGACCTTTTCGACCTGGCCACGGGCAAGCGCACCCGCGTGATGGAGGGCCAGCCCGGCGTGATGGCCTGGTACGCCGACGGCAAGGGCGCGGTGCGCATGGGCATCGGCCAATCGGATGACGGGCGCCGCCGGCGGCTGCTGTACCGCGCGGGTGACCGGGGGCGCTTCCGGACGGTCGACCGCGACGATGACGGCTCCCTGATGGTCCCGGCGCTGTTCCTCGGCGACACCGGCGGGGCGGTGACGATCGCCGACGACGAAAAGGGGTTCAGCGCGCTCTACGAGCTGGACCTGGAGACGATGACCCGTGGCAAGCAGTTGATGGCGACCGAGGGCTTCGACCTGGGTGGTGTGATCTCCGACAGCGGCGGATCGAGAGTGCTGGGCGTCGGCACCCGCACAGACCGGCCGCAGCAGCACTGGATCGATCCGGAGATCGCCAAGCTGGCCAAGCAACTCGGAGACCGGATCCGCGGCGCGCAGGTCCGGCTGGTGTCGTTCAGCCGCGACCAGTCGCGCGTGATCCTGCTGGCGAGCGGGTCCGACTCCCCGGGCGCCTATTTCCTCTATGACAAGGCGACCGACACACTCACCGACCTGGGCTTTACCAACCCGAAGATCGGGATGAAGCGGCTGCATCCGGTTCGCACGATCCGCTACAAGGCACGCGACGGCCTCGAAATCGCGGCGGTGCTCACGACGCCCAAGGGCGCGGGCCGCGACCTGCCGCTCATCGTCCTGCCCCATGGCGGCCCCTTCGCACGCGACACCGAGGAATGGGACTGGTGGACGCAGTTCCTCGCCGACCGCGGCTATGCGGTGATCCAGCCCAACTACCGCGGCTCGTCCGGCTACGGCACGCCCTTCACCGAAAAGGGCGAGGGCCAATGGGGCCTGGCGATGCAGGACGACCTGAACGATGCGGTGTCCGCGCTCGCCAAGCAGGGCATCGCCGATCCGAAGCGGGTGTGCATGGTGGGCGCCTCCTATGGCGGCTACGCGGCCTTTCGCGCTGCCGAGCGCGATCCGACGCTCTATCGCTGTGCCGTTTCCTTTGCCGGCGTCTCCGACCTCAATGCGATGCGCCGCTACGACAGCCGCTTCCTCTATTCGGGCGCACGGCGCGATTGGCTGAAGCGGCAGGCGCCGGACCTGGCGGCGGTATCGCCGATCAACAATCCGGCGGGGTTCGGCACGCCGCTGCTGGTGGTACACGGCGTCAAGGACCGGGTGGTGCCGGTGCGGCAGTCGCGAACCCTGGTCCAGCGGCTGAAGCGCGCGGGCAAGCCCGTCGACTATATCGAGCAGCCGCTCGCCGACCATCATTTCTCCCGCGAGCAGGACCGGCTGGAGTTCCTGAAGGCGTTGGAGAGCTTCCTGGCGAAGCATAACCCGGCGTGATGCGGAACGGCGTGGAAACCGCCGCGCCCCCGCTCGTTGTCCTCCCTGAGCCATTCAAGGAGGACAATGATGCCGGACAAGAGCCCGAAGGAAATCCGCGAGCAGATGTGGAAGGCGATGGCCGCCAGCCCCTATGTGATGCTGGGCACCACCACCAACCGCGAGCACTTCGAGCCGATGTACGCGGTGCTGGACGAGGACGCCGACAGCGAGTTCTGGTTCTACACGAAGAAGGACAATCGCGCAGCCGCTGGCGGCCCCGCGACCGTCCAGTTCGTGTCCAAGAACCACGACCTCTATGCGTCGCTGCGCGGTACGTTGACGACCGAGAGCGACCCGGCGGTGATCGACCGCTATTGGAACAAGCAGGTCGAGGCCTGGTACGAAGGCGGGCGCCAGGATCCGAACCTACTGATGCTGCGCTTCGACCTGACCGATGCCGAGATCTGGGAAACCGACCACAGCATCACCGGCAAGCTCAAGATGCTGACGGGCAACACCATCTATGACGAGGAAGCCGGAAGCCACACGCGGGTTACGCTCTAGCTTGCGCGCCCGACGTTTCGTCGGGCCCTCGCTCGCCCACCGGGTGCGGGTGGAAGCGCACGCCGTGTGGCTGGCGGTGCGCGACCCTCGCACACCCCTCGCCGCACGGCTGCTGGGGCTGGTGATCGCCGCCTATGCGCTGTCGCCGATCGACCTGGTGCCGGACTTCGTGCCGGTGCTGGGGCTGGTTGACGACGCGCTGCTGATTCCTGCGGGTCTCTGGCTGATCGCGCGGATGGTGCCGGCGTCGCTGCTGGTCGAACACCGCGCGACGGCCGAGGCAGCCTCTCGCCGCCCGGTCTCTTGGGCCGGGCTGGCGATGGTGGTGATGCTGTGGGCGGTGCTCGCCTGGACGGCGTGGCACTGGGCCAGAACTGCCTGGGACTGAAAGCTGGCGGCGGCTTCAGCCGCCGTGCTGCGCGATCCAGCCCTCCAGCACCGGCGCGATGCGGTTGCGCCACTTCGAGCCGTGGAAGATGCCGTAATGGCCGACACCCTCGGCCAGATGATACTGCTTCATCTCCTCGGGAAGCGCCTTTGCTAGCGTGAGCGCCGCCCGCGTCTGTCCCAGGCCGGAGATGTCGTCGCGTTCCCCTTCGATCGCCAGCAGCGCGGTGTCGGTGATCGACGCCGGGTCCACCGGGCGGCCACGATGCGTCATCGTGCCGTTGGGCAGCGCGTGGGTCTGGAACACCAGCTCGATCGTCTGGAGGTAGAACTCCGCGGTCATGTCGCAGACCGAGCGATATTCGTCGTAGAAGTCCTTGGTCGCGGATGCGCTGTCGCCGTCGCCCTCGACCAGATGTTTGAACATCTCCCAGTGGGAGATCATGTGGTTGCCGAGGTTCATGCTCATGAAGCCGGCGAGCTGGAGAAAGCCCGGGTACACCCGCCGGCCGGCGCCCGGATAGGTCATCGGCACGGTCGCGATGACATTCTGTTCAAACCAGGCGTGCGGGCGCTCGGTCGCGAGCGTGTTGACGGCGGTCGGCGCCTCGCGCGTGTCGATCGGGCCGCCCATCATGCTGAGCGTATAGGGGCGGTTCGGGTGGCGATCGCGGCCCATCGCCGCCGTTGCCGCATAGGCCGGGACCGACGGCTGGCACACCGCCAGCACATGCGCGCGGGGATCCCCCTCTGCCCCGATCGCGGCCAGGAAGTCGGTGAGGTAATCGATATAGTCGTCGAGGTCGAAGCGGCCATCCGACAGCGGCACCAGCTTCGCATCGCGCCAATCGGTGATGTAAACGTCGGCCGAGACCAGCATCCGCCGCACCGTGTCGCGCAGCAACGTCGCGTAATGGCCCGACATGGGCGCCACGATCAGCAGCTTGGGCCCACCTGTCACCCCCTCGCGGACGAAGTGCTTGAGCTGACCGAACGGCTTGCGCAACACGATCTCTTCACGAACCGCGACGTCCCGGCCGTCGACCACCGTCTGGGTGATGCCGAAGGCCGGCTTGCCGCGCGGGGCAGCCGCATGCGCGAAGACTTCCAAGGCAGACGCAAGCACCGGCCCGCCGCCGAAATAGGAAAACGGGTTCGCCGGGTTCTGGAGCAGGCCCGCGCCGAAGTTCGCCATGGCGCTGGCACCAGCCAGCATCGATCGTTGAAATTCGTAAGCGTCGTACAACATCAAGAAACCGTCCTTCGCCAGCGCGCCCGCGCAGGACGGCACTTTGTTCCACGATATAAGCCACTTCGAAGCGGCTGCAATCATCGGGCACTCGTCTACCAGAACGCACGCCGTCGCGCAGAGGTTTCGCCCGGCAGCGGTTCGCGCTAGTCGGGCGGCATGGCACTCCGTTCCTCGCAGCGCGCCGCATCGGCCGAACCGACCACGCGCATGTTGCCCGCCCTAAAGCTCGTGTGGAGCTTCACCATCCGCTACAAGCTGCAGCTTGCCGCGGCGCTGGTGTCGCTGCTGATCGCGGCAATGGCGACGCTGTGGATCCCGCGCACCTTCCAGAAGGTGGTCGACAACGGCTTTGCCGCCGGGGCCGATCCGTCGCAGATCGGCGGCTATTTCGAAGGGCTGCTGTTCGTCGTCGTTGCGCTGGCGTTCGCGACCGCCGGCCGCTTCTACTTCGTGTCGTGGCTGGGCGAGCGGACCGTGGCCGACATGCGCGCGGCGGTCCATCGCAACCTGCTGCGCATGCCGCCACGCTGGTTCGAGGAGAACCGACCGTCCGAGATCGCGTCGCGCCTGACCGCCGACACCGCCATCGTCGAGCAGATCGTCGGCACCACCGTCTCGACCGCGCTGCGCAACCTGCTGATCGGCATCGGTGGCGTGATCTACCTGTTCGCGCTTGCACCCAAGTTGGCCGCCTATCTCATCATCGGCATCCCGCTGGTGGTGACCCCGATCATCTGGATGGGCTCGCGGGTGCGCAAGCTGTCGCGCTCCAGCCAGGACCGGATCGCCGACATCGGCGCCATCGCGTCGGAGACGCTGGGCGCGATGAAGATCGTGCAGGCGTTCGGGCAGGAGAAGCGCGAGGCGGAGCGCTTCCAGTCGGCGGTGGAGGCGGGCTTCGGCGTGGCGCGCCGCCGTTTCGGCACCCGCGCGATCATGACCGCGATGGTGATCGGGCTATTGTTCGGTGCGATCACGCTGATCCTGTGGGATGCCGTCAGCGACGTCGCCTCGGGCCGCACGACCGGCGGCGCGCTGACCGCCTTCGTCATCACCGCGGCGCTGGTGACCGGTTCGTTCGGCGCGCTGACGGAGGTCTATGGCGACCTGCTGCGCGCTTCGGGCGCCGCCGGCCGTCTCGCCGAGCTGCTCGCCCAGGAGCCCGAAATCCGTGCCCCGGCCAATCCGGTGGCGCTGCCGCAGCCGCCACAGGGCGCGCTGGCCTTCGCGAACGTCGCGTTCCGCTATCCCACCCGCCCGGACGTGGCGGCGCTCACCGACTTCTCGCTCGAGGTCGCACCCGGGGAGACGGTGGCGGTGGTCGGGCCGTCCGGTGCGGGTAAGTCGACGCTGTTCCAGCTGCTCCAGCGCTTCTACGATCCGGCGAGCGGCGCGGTGTCGGTCGACGGGGTGAACGTGCGCGATGCCGATCCGGCAGAAGTGCGCGCGCGCATCGCCATGGTGCCGCAGGAGACGGTGATCTTCGGTGCCTCGGCGCGCGACAATCTGCGCTACGGCCGTTGGGACGCGAGCGACGAGGCGATCTGGGCAGCGGCGGATGCCGCCAACGCCAGCGAGTTCCTCCGCGCGCTGCCGGAAGGGCTCGACACCTTCCTGGGAGAAGGCGGCGCACGCCTGTCGGGTGGCCAGCGCCAGCGGATCGCGATCGCCCGCGCCCTGCTGCGCGACAGCCCGATCCTGCTGCTGGACGAAGCCACCTCCGCGCTCGATGCCGAGAGCGAACGTCTGGTGCAGGACGCGCTGGAGCATCTGATGACCGGCCGCACCACGCTGGTGATCGCCCACCGTCTCGCCACCGTGCGCGCCGCCGGCCGCATCATCGTCATGGACGAAGGGCGGATCGTCGAGAGCGGCACCCATGGCGAACTGATCGCCCGCGGCGGCCTCTACGCGCGCTTGGCGGCGTTGCAGTTCAACCAGGCCGTCTGAAGGACCCACTAGTACCGTAGAAGCGAATAGCGCTTCCTCTACCGGGTCACCGCGTTACCTTCCGCTCGGGACTTTCAGGAGGGTATGATGCGAACGATGATTCTTGCGGTTCTTCTTGGCGCACTGAGCGGAGGCACGGCGCTCGCGCAGGGGAACGACAAAGGCGCGGCGGTGGATCAGCCGGGATCGGAGGCTTCCGAGAAGAAGATCTGCCGGCGTATGCAGGTCACCGGCAGCATCCTGGCGGGGAAACGCGTCTGCCACACCAGGGCCGAATGGACGGAGATCGACAGGGCTAACCAGGACGCGCTGGAGCAGGCTCGTCGGTCGCGCGGCACCCGCTAACGGCACAGGAGACCCGGCCCCTGCCGTCTCGCCGGCAGGGGCGCCAGGGCTGTCCAAGGCCGTACGGCTAGCGACCTATTGCGGGGGCTTGGCGGGCGCGCAACGGACGCGGCGTAGCGCATAGCTCGCGAACGGCTGCTCGCCGCCCTTCGCGTCGCGCGCGATGATGGTCCATCCGAGCTGCTCGCCGGCCGGACGCCACCGGTTGACGAATTCCGCGTCGGAGTACGGGTAGCTGATGTCGAAGCCGGCGGGCTGGACTGAGCCCGTGCCGGTCGCCGTCATGCTGCCGCCGAAGCTGTCGGACCAGAAACCGATCACCTCGCCAGCCCCTTTGCCGCCGCCGAACACCAGATGCGCGGCATAGCGGTCCGAAGGATCGGCGACCGCGACGCTGCTCGCATCGAGGGTTAAAATCGCGCCGAGCGCCACCGGGCGAGCCTCGACGGCGATGGTAACCGGCTTGCCCATCACCTCGCCCCTGCCCGTCCAGCAGCCCTCCAGCTGTCGCACTGCATCGGGCGCGCGCGCAGGCTCCTCGGCGGCGGCCGTCGACGCCATCAGTACGGCCACGGCTACCAGCATCCGCTTCATCATTATCCCCCATGTCCCCGCCACCGGGTGTGGCGGGAAGCGGGGTCCCGGGCAAGAGGCTAGCGCTTGCGTCCCTGGTGGCGGATGTTGCCCGGGCGCCCGCGGCGCTTCAGCACCCTTGGCGGCCGGCGGCTCGGCTCTCGATCGCCGCGACCGCCGCCGTCAGGCGCTCCGCCGGCCGATCCCTTGCCGTCGACCAGTTCGAAGCGCAGCGCGCCCGACACCGGGTTCGCCTCGACCAGCCGAAGCGGCAGGCGCTGGCCGAGCGTGAATTCCTCACCGCTGTGGTCGCCCACCAGCCGCTGGCCCTTCTCATCGTAGCGGAAATATTCGCGGCCGAGATCGCGGGCCGGCACCAGCCCGTCGCCGCCAATGCCGTCCACCGTCGCGAAGAAGCCGAAGCTCTGCACACCGGTGATTCGCGCCTCCATGACGCTGCCGACGTGCTCGGACAGATAGGCGGCGACGTAGCGATCCACCGTTTCGCGCTCCGCCTCCATCGCGCGGCGTTCCAGCGCGCTGATGACTTCGCCAGTGCGCTCCATCGTCGCCATGTCCTCGGCGACGCCGCCGGGACCAAGGCCATAGGAGGCGACCAGGCCGCGATGCACCACCAGGTCGGCATAGCGGCGGATCGGCGAAGTGAAGTGCGCGTAGCTGCCGAGCGACAGGCCGAAGTGGCCGTGGTTCGCCGGCCCGTAATAAGCCTGGGTCTGCGAGCGCAGCACCTGCTCCATCACCTGCGGGCGGAACGCCGCCTCCCCCACCTTGTCGAGGATGCGGTTGAAGGTGGCGGGCTTCACCACCTGCCCCAGCGCGAAGGGGATGTCGAACGTCTCGAGATAGTCCTTGAGCGCGACCAGCTTCTCGCGGCTCGGCGGCTCGTGGATGCGGTACATGACCGGCGCCTTCTTCCCCTCCAGCGCCTTGGCGGCGGCGACGTTGGCCGCGATCATATAGTCCTCGATCAGCTTGTGCGCGTCGAGCCGCTCGCGCGGCGCGACCGACAGGATCCGCCCCTTCTCATCCAGCACGATCCGGCGCTCGGGCAGGTCGAGGTCGAGTGGCTCGCGGGCTTCGCGCGCCTTGTAGAGCGCGCGCCAGCAATCCCAGAGCGGGCGCAACGCGGTGTCGACCAGCTCCGGTGCCACTTTGTCACCGGTGCCGTCGATCGCCGCCTGCGCGTCCTCGTAGGCGATGTTCGCCGCGACGCGGATCACCGCGCGGGTGAAGCGCCAGCCCTTGAGCTTGCCGTCCTTTGCGACCTGCAGGTGGCAGGCAAGCGCGGCGCGATCCACGCCCTCCTTCAACGAACACACGTCGGCGGACAGCGTCTCCGGCAGCATCGGCACGACGCGATCGGGGAAATAGACGCTGTTGCCGCGCTTGCGCGCCTCGCGGTCGAGCGCGCCGCCCGGACGCACGTAGAAGCTGACATCGGCGATCGCGACGATCGCCTTCCAGCCGTCGGGATTCGAGGGATCGTCATCGGGCGCGGCCCAGACGGCATCGTCATGGTCGCGCGCGTCGGCGGGGTCGATCGCGACGATCGGCAGGTCGCGCAGGTCTTCGCGGTCGTCGCCCAGCGGCGCCTTGGCGATGCGCTCCGCCTCCTCGATCACCTCGGCGCCGAACACGTCGGGGATCGAGTGCTTGTGGATCGCGATCAACGAGAAGCTGCGCGCTTCAAAGGGGTCACCCAGCCGCTGGGTCACGCGCGCGGTGATCCGCGGCGGACGCCCCGCCTTTTCAGCGAGAACCAGGTCGCCCGGGCTTGCGCCCCCGGCATCCGAGACCATGATGTCGCGGCGCTCCTTCTTTTCCACGCCCTGGAGCCACAGCTTGCCGCCCTCTTCGTGGAGGACGCCCAGCATCAGTTCCTCGCCGCGCGCGAGCGTCTTCATCGGATGCGCGATCCAGCCGGAGCCCGCCTCCTCGGTGCGTGCGAGCACGCGGTCGCCGACGCCGAGCGCCGACCGCTTGCCCTTCTCCCGGATGCGCAGCCGCGGCGGGGGCGTCTCCGCCTCCCAGCGCTCGGGCACGGCCCAGACGCTGCCGCCGTCGTCGACATCGGCCACGCGCAGCACCGTGACCTTCGGAAGGCCCCCCATCTTGTGGAAGGCACGACCGGGGGCGCTGTCGATCAGCCCCTCGTCCGCCATGTCCTTCAGAAGCGCCTTGAGCGAAATCTTCTGCTGGGCCGAAAGGCCGAAGGCGCGCGCGATCTCGCGCTTCCCGGCCGGCGTGTCCGACGTGGTGATGAAGTCGAGGATCTGCTCGCGCGTCGGGAGGCCGGGGGCGATTTGTTTCTTTGCCATGTGGCGCAAAGATAGGCGCGCGGGGCCGCAAGGCCAATGGACTGCGTGACCGTCGCTGAACTTACCGCCCGTTAACTCCTGGGCACCTAGCCTGCTCGCGAAGCGGGGGCTTCAGAAGAGGTGCGTAGATGCCCACCAATCAAATGATCGTCGTGTTCATCGTCCTGGTCGTCGCGGCGGCCTTCCTGTTCCTGTGGCGCCGCCGCGACACCGGCCACACCTCGGACGACCACCGCTGAGGGCATGGAGCGGGAGGCTCCCGCGCCGTGTGGCCGCTACCCTGTCGTGCTTCCGCGCAGGCGGAACACGGCTTTGGTGAGGGGAAGTCCCCCTCACCTTTGATCGCTCAATAGGCGCGGCCGATCAGGATCCGCTCGACCGACGGACGCCCCGTGAAGACGCACGGGCCTTCGTCATGGCCGGTCTGCGCCGTGGGCGCGTTGCGGATGGTGAGCTTCAGCGCCTTTAGCCGCTCGACCACCTGATCGAGCTCGGCGCCGGTCGGGCGCACCCAGCGCACGTCCACCCAACCCGGGTTCACGACGCCTTCCGCAAAATGCGCCTCCACGCCCGCCCAGTCGTCCACCGGGGTGATGCGGGCGCGCAGCTTCTCGACCGACTGGTCGTGCAGGGCGGTCTGGATCGCCTCCAGCGTTGCGCCGACCTCGCCGACGAAGCCGTCGCGCGGCAGGATCGCGCTGTCGAGCTTGCCGTCCTCGCGGTACAGCCGGTCGCGGCGCAGCACCGAGACGTTGCCGCCCGCGGCATCGCGCGGGCCCACCTCGACGATGATGGGCGCGCCCTTCTTCACCCAGCCCCAGCGCTTGTTTGCGGCCTTGGCGGGCTTCAGGTCGAGCAGCGCACGCACCGGCTCGCCGAGCGCGCTCTGGCCGGCGAGTGCCGCCTGCAGTTCGCGGCAATAGCCGACGACTTCCTCGTCCTCCGGCTTGTCGCGCAGCATCGGCACGATCACCACCTGCCACGGCGCGATCTTGGGCGGCACGCGCAGGCCGTCGTCGTCGCCGTGCACCATGATGACGCCGCCGATCATGCGCGTCGACACGCCCCAGCTGGTGGTGTTCGCCAGTTCCAGTTCGCCGTTCGCGTTCTGGAAGCGGATGTTCTGCGCCTTGGCGAAGTTGGTGCCCAGGAAGTGCGAGGTGCCGGCCTGCAGCGCCTTGCCGTCCTGCATCATCGCCTCGATGCTGTAGGTGGCGACCGCGCCCGGGAAGCGCTCGTTCTCCGGCTTCTCGCCCGCGATCACATGAACGGCCAGGCAATCCTCGGAAAAGCGGCGGTAGAGTTCCAGGATCTTGAGCGTCTCCTCGCGCGCCTCTTCGGCGGTGGCGTGGGCGGTATGCCCCTCCTGCCACAGGAACTCGCTGGTGCGCAGGAACATGCGGGTGCGCATTTCCCAGCGCACGACGTTCGCCCACTGGTTGATGAGCACCGGCAGGTCGCGCCACGACTGCACCCAGCGCGAAAAGGCGGTGCCGATCACCGTCTCCGACGTCGGCCGCACGACCAGCGGCTCTTCGAGTTTCGCTTCCGGGTCCGGCACCAGCCCGCCCTTCCCGTCCGCCACCAGGCGGTGGTGGGTGACGACCGCCATCTCCTTGGCGAAGCCCTCGACGTGCTCGGCTTCCTTTTCGAAGTAGCTCAGCGGGATGAACAGCGGGAAATAGCAGTTCTCGTGACCCGTCGCCTTGATCTGGTCGTCGAGCAGCCGCTGGATGCGTTCCCAAATGCCATAGCCCCAGGGCCGGATGACCATGCAGCCGCGCACGCCGGATTCCTCGGCGAGGTCGGCCTCGGTGATAACGGACTGGTACCAGGCCGCGAAGTCGGCCTCGCGAGTGACGGGGAGCGCGTGTTTCATGGAAAGCGCCGATAGCGCCGTCCGAGCGCCGCGTCATCTACCCACGCGCAATCCGCGGCACCGGATGTGGTTCTTTCGCGCGTCCCGGGTTCTTGGCCTGCAACTCCGATTTACTTGGCCGGGTGCAACGACGGGAAAGAAGAGATCCTGTAGACTGACCCGGTTTGGGGCAGTCCATCAATGCTCTACCGGCAGTTTTTCTTGATTGTACATGTTGCCAACTGATCCGATTACGATAGTGTTAACTATAGACAGAGAATCGGGGGATCGGATGTCGCTAAGCGGGGGAGTGCTGAAAGCAGCCATATTTATCGCGGTGACGCTCGGAAGCGTCGCAAGCGCAGCGGCCGCCCAGAGGTCTGAGGATTCGCTTCCACGAATGCGTGCGGCCGCGCAACGATCGGTGGCATCCCGGCGCGCAGTCGCGCCGGTGGCCGAAGCCAATCGCCTGATCGGGCTGCCGCTCTTCCTCGGCCTTGGCATCGGCACGGCAGTCGCGGTGACCGTCGCCATGGCGGCTTCGGGCCAACCCGACAGCGAAGGCTGATCGCCGGCATCGCGCCGCCAACCGGCGCGATCCGAACATCGCATGGCGCGCCGGCAACCGCCGGCGCCCGCTCCCTTCCTGTCGCGGTCGCTCCGGCCGGAGCGGAACCGTGCTTGCGCGAGTTGCGTCCATGATCTCGGCAACAACGTGGAATGCGGCGGCACGCGCGGATCGTGCCGGGAGGACGGGCCTGCCGGACGTCCGGGCGGCATTGTGCCTGGGACTGGTGACGGTCGGGCTGCTGATCGGGGGCGGCGGATCGCCGGCACCCCGTACGGAATTGGCGGTGGAGCTCGCCGCGATCGGTGCTGCGATCCTCTGGTCGCTCCTCCCCGCAGAGGCCCCAGTCCGTGTCGATCGGCTGCCGATCATCCTCGCCGCGGCATTGCCGGGCGTTGCGCTCCTGCAGCTCGTGCCCCTGCCGCCCCAGCTCTGGCAGGGACTTCCGGGACGCGAGACGGAGCTTGCCGCGCTCCAACTCGTCGGAGCGGCCGGGCAGTGGATGCCGCTGTCGATGACCCCGGACCGCACCCTCGCCTCGGCGCTGTCCCTGATCCCGCCGCTGGTGGTGCTCACGTTCGTGATCCATGCTCCGCTTGCCGAGCGGACCAGGCTGCTCGCGGTGGTGATCGCAGCCGCCACGCTCTCGGCCATCGTCGGCGTGGTGCAGGTGGCGAGGGGAAGTGCGGGAGGGCTCCGCTTCTACGGCAGCCGCGGCTTCACGTACGCCAGCGGCTTGTTCGCCAATCGCAACGCCGCTGCCGACTTGTTGCTCGCCGGGCTGGTCGCGATGCTCGCATTGGCCTTCTCGCGTCCGGAACTGCTGCGCACTCTCTCTGCGCGCCTCGCCTGGTCGATGCTGGCGCTGTTCCTGCTGCTCTCGGTGGCGCTGACCCGCTCGCGCGCCGGGATGATGCTGGTTCTCGTGCCGGTGATGCTCGCGCCCCTGACGCTGCGGCCCTGGCGCTTCGACCGGCGGCGGGCGTTCGGCTGGGCGGCTGCGACACTGGGGATCGGCGGCGCGGCGCTGGCGCTCGCCAGCGGCAGCCCGGCACTGCGCCATAGCTGGCAACGGTTCGCGCTGGCGCCCGACAATCGCGCCGATCTCCGAATCGACACGCTGCATGCGATCGCGCGGAGCTGGCCCGCCGGCTCTGGATTCGGCAGTTTCGTCCCGGTCTTTGCCGCGGCCGAGCGGCTGGAGACAGTGGACTCCTCCCCCGCCAATCGCGCGCACAACGATTATCTGGAGTTCACCCTGGAAGCCGGAGCCGCCGCCCCGCTGCTGCTGCTCGCGGCCGTCGCCGCGATCCTTCGGCGCGCCGCGCCGCTGCTGCGCGCCGGCATTGAGCGAGAGCGCCGTGCCCAGCTGCTGTTTGCGCTCGCCACACTCGGCATCTTCGCGCTGCACGCCTTCGTCGATTACCCGATGCGGGCGATGACGCTCGCCTGCGTCGCCGCAATCGCAGCCGGCATGCTCGCCCATCCGCCGCGATCCGGAGGGGTCGCATGATGCGCCTGCGTCCGATCGTCCTGCTCGCCGCAGGGCTGCTTCCCGCCTGCCAGTCGCCGCGCGCGGGGCTTCCGCACGGGCCCGCTGCCTATGCAGTGATCCCGCCGCCTGCGTCCGGCACCACCCGCGCCGCATACCGCATCGGCCCGCTCGACGTGCTCGCCATCACCGTTTTCCAGGAGCCGGAGCTGTCGCAGCGCGACGTGCAGGTCGACGCGTCCGGCAACCTGCTGATGCCCCTGGTCGGAACCGTGCAGGCCCGCGGCAAGACGGCGCATCAGCTCTCCCGCGAGATCGCCGAGCGACTCGGCACCGAGTATCTGGTCGACCCGCAGGTCACCGTCACGGTCACCGCCTCCGTCTCGCAGCAGGTGACGGTGGAGGGCAACGTCACCATGCCCGGCGTCTACGACATCACGGGTGCGCCGACCCTGCTGGAGGCGCTGGCCCGCGCCCGAAGTCCGACGCGAGTCGCACGGCTGCAGGAAGTGGTGGTGTTCCGTACGATCGATGGCCGGCGCGCGGGCGCCGTGTTCGACGTAGCCGCGATCCGCAACGGCCGGGCACCCGATCCGGAGCTGCTCGGCGGCGACGTGGTGGTCGTGGGCTTCGACGCCGTGAAAGGCGCCTTCCGCGACTTCCTCACCACCGCGCCGCTCGTCAGCGCGTTCCGCACCTTCTAGGAGCGCCGGCCTTGTCCCTCGCCTCCGTACCCGTCGCTCCCCTGCCCCGAGCCGCGGAACCGGCGCCCGACGCGACCCTCCGCTTCGACCTGACGGCGCTGCTCGCGATGCTCGGCCGCAATCGCCTGCTCATCGCCGCGACGCTGGCAACGGCACTGCTTGGCGGCCTGATCGTGACGCTGTTGATCAGCCCCAGATATGTCGCAACCGCCAGCATCCAGATCGACCAGGAAGCCGATCGCGTGCTGGAAGGCACCGAGGTGCAGCCGCAGGCCGGCTATGCCGATGCGGAGCGCTTTCTTCAGACCCAGGCGGACGTGTTGCGGAGCCGGGCGCTCGCGATCCGGGTGGCGGAGCGGCTGAAGCTGTTCGGTGATGCCGCCTTCTTTCGTGCGATGGAGGCACCGCTGCCGCAGGAGGCGCCGACCGCAGCCGGAACCGCCCGCAGCCGGGAAGCGACCCTGCGGCTGCTCCAGGAGCATCTCGCCGTCGAACTGCCGCGCAACTCCCGCGTCGCCAGGCTCGCGTTCGAGAGCACCGACGCGGAGATCGCCGCACGCGTCGCCAACGCCTACGCTGGCGAGTTCATCGAGGCGAACCTTCAGCGGAAGTTCGACAGCTCCGCATATGCGCGCGAATTCCTGTCGCGCCAGCTGGCGGCCGCAAAGCTGCGGCTGGAGGAATCGGAGCGCGCCCTGACCCGTTATGCGCGAGCGGCCCGGCTCATCCGAACCGCGGACGCCGATGAAGGATCGCCCTCCGGCATGCCGGGCTCGGTCACCGCGGCCAGCCTCGTACAGCTGAACGCCGCCGCCAATGACGCCCGCGCCGCCCGCATCGCCGCCGAACAGAAGTGGCGCTCGATCGCGCAGGTGCCCGTCCTCAACATACCGGAGGTACTCGGCAATCAGGCCGTCGAACGACTGCTGGAGCAGCGCGCAGCCGGCGCCGCCGAGCTGCAGCGTGAACGCGCACGCCACCTGAGCGGGCATCCCGGCGTGCGCCAGCTGGAGGCCCAGCAGGCGGAGCTGGACCGGCAGGTCTCCACCCTTGCGACGGCCATCCGCAGCTCGATCCACGACCAGTATCGCGATGCGCTGGGCCGCGAACGCGCGCTGGCGGAGCAGGTGGACGCGCTTAAGGGAGCTACGCTTGCCGAGCAGGACCGCAGCGTGCGCTACGCCATCCTGGCACGGGAGGCGGACACCAATCGCACCCTCTATGACGGGCTGCTCCAGCGCTACAAGGAGCTGAGCGCCGCAGCGGGGATCAACGCGAACAACCTGTCGATCGTCGATGTGGCCGAGCCGCCGCTTGCCCCCTCTTCACCGAAACTGGCGCTCAACCTGGTCGCCGCGCTGGCACTCGGCCTGATCCTGGCAGGCGCGGCGGTGCTGGTGCGCGAGCAGTTCGACGACGCGGTGCGGGCACCTGATGAGGTCGAGGGCAAGCTGGGCCTCCCCCTGCTGGGAGCCATTCCGCTGGTCCAGGACATCGCGGCCGAGGCGGCGCGGCCACGGTCCCCCGCCGGCGAGGCGTATAATGCGCTGCGCAGCGCGCTGCTGCATGCCAGCCCGCACGGGCTACCGCGTACGCTCCTGGTGACGAGCAGCCAGCCGGGCGAAGGCAAGTCGACCTCGAGCTATGCGATCGCCGCCGGCCTCGCGCGCCTCGGCAAGCGGGTCGTGCTGGTCGACCTCGATCTTCGCCGGCCGTCGCTCCACCGGATGCTCGACCTTCCGAACGGCTGCGGAGTGAGCGACGTGCTCGCCCGCGAGGCACGGCTGGAAAGCGCGTTGCAGCACGCGCAGGCGCTCGGTTTCGCTGTCCTGACGGCGGGTCCGGCGGCGCCGAACCCTGCGGAGCTCCTTGGCAGCGCGAGCATGGCGGAGATGATGGCTACGCTGGTGGAGCGGTTCGAGGCGATCGTGCTCGATGCGCCGCCGGTGCTCGGCCTCGCGGATGCGCCGACGCTCGCCGCGCAGGCGGAGGCGACGGTGTTCGTGGTCGAGGCAGGGCGTCGCGGCAGGGGCGCCACCAAGGCGGCGCTGCGCCGGCTGCGCGCCGAACGCGCCGCCATACTGGGCGTGGTGCTCACCAAGTTCGACCTGCGGAAGGCTGGCGCCGGCCAACGCTACTACCGCAGCGGCTACTACAACTATGGCGAGCCCGACACGCTCCGGCAGGCGGCCGAATGAGCGCGCGTGCGATCCTGACGATCGTAGGCCCCGTGCCGCTAGCGCTTGCGTGCCTCGCCAGTGCCGCCGACCGTATGGGCGTGCCGCTCGGCCTGCTGCCAGCACGTCTCGCGTCCGGTGCCTCAATCCGGGCGGCGCGGGAGGCGTTCGTCTCGGCCGATCCGATGGCGGCGCGCGCTCGCGCGGCAGCCGCGGTCGCCGCCAGCCCGATGAACGCTGGCGCGAGCGCCTTGCTGGGTGCGGTGGACCTGAAGTCGGGCGATCCGCTACCTGCGCACGATGCCTTTGCGGTCAGCGCGCGGCTCGGATGGCGCAATCCGGCCGCGCAGCTCTATTGGCTGGGTGTCGGCCTGGAAGCGCAGGACTACGCGCTTGCGGCCGAGCGGCTCGACGCGCTGCTGCGTACCGGGCAGCGCAGCGCGGCCATCCATGCGGCGCTCTTGCAGTTGGAAGCCTCGCCCGCTGGCCGTTCGGCACTGGCGACGCACCTCCTGGCTGCATCGAACTGGCGGGAAGCATTTGTCGCGAGCACCGGCGCCCTCTCCGGCACACCACTCGCCCGGCGGATCGCAGTGCTGCAGCGGGCCCGCGCCGGCGGCATGCCCGTCGACTGCAAAGCCGTCGCGGCGACGGTACGGACCCTGTTCGACCGCGGCGCCTGGCAGGCCGCATCTCACCTGTGGCGCGCGACCTGCGCGTCGACCGGCCCGAACGCACGGACAAGAGACGTGGAGCAGACAACCAGACGCTGACGATCTTTCAGGGGGAGAACGAACCGTGAGCACCGGCAAGACCGCATTGATCACCGGCATCACCGGCCAGGACGGCGCCTATCTGTCCGAGCTGCTGCTGTCCAAAGGCTACACCGTGCACGGGATCAAGCGGCGATCCTCCTCCTTCAACACGTCGCGGATCGAGCATCTCTACCAGGATCCGCATGTCGAGGAGCCCCGCTTCATCCTCCACTATGGCGACATGACCGACAGCACCAACCTGATCCGGGTGGTGCAGGAGACGCAGCCGGACGAGATCTACAACCTCGCCGCGCAGAGCCATGTCGCGGTAAGCTTCGAGACGCCGGAATATACCGCCAATGCCGATGCAGTCGGCACGCTCCGGCTGCTGGAGGCGATCCGGCTGCTCAAGCTGGGGGACAGGACGCGCTTCTATCAGGCGTCCACCTCGGAGCTTTACGGGCTGGTGCAGGAAGTACCGCAGCGCGAGACCACACCCTTCTACCCGCGCAGCCCGTATGCCGCCGCCAAGCTTTACGCCTACTGGATGGTCGTGAACTACCGCGAGGCTTACGGTGTGCATGCCTCCAACGGGATCCTCTTCAACCATGAGAGCCCGTTGCGCGGCGAGACCTTCGTCACCCGCAAGATCACCCGAGCGGCCGCTGCCATCAAGCTGGGGCTCCAGGACAAGCTCTACCTCGGCAACCTCGATGCGCGGCGCGATTGGGGCCATGCCCGCGAATATGTCCGCGGCATGTGGATGATGCTGCAGCAGGACTGGGCGGACGATTACGTCCTGGCGACCGGCGAAACCACGCTGGTGCGTGACTTCGTCGCCAAGGCATTCGAGCTCGTCGAGCTCCCGCTCGAATGGCGCGGATCCGGCGTGGCCGAGACCGGCGTCTGCGCGCGTACCGGCCAGACGTTGGTGGAGGTCGACCCGCGCTACTTCCGGCCGACCGAAGTGGACCTGCTGATCGGCGACCCGAGCAAGGCACGCGAGCGTCTGGGCTGGGAGCACGGCACCAAGTGGGATGCCCTGTGCGCCGAAATGGTGCGCGAAGACCTGATCGCCGTCGCACGGGAGCAGCGGTGCAGTGCCGAGTGACGGCTTCCCCCTCGCCGGCAAGCGCGTGTGGGTCGCAGGGCATCGCGGCATGGTCGGCTCCGCGCTGGTCCGGCGGCTCGGGCGCGAAGCCTGCACGATCCTCACCGCCGGGCGTGCCGAACTCGACCTCCGGCGGCAGGGTGCCGTGGAGGGGTGGATGGCGGCCCATCGTCCCGATGCCATCTTCCTTGCGGCGGCCAAGGTCGGCGGCATCCTCGCCAACGATCGCGCGCCGGCGGACTTCCTGTACGACAACCTGCTGATCGAGGCGAACGTGGTGGAGGCGGCGTACCGCACGGGCGTCGGCAAGCTGATGCTGCTGGGGTCCAGCTGCATCTACCCGAAGTTCGCCGACCAGCCGATCCCGGAGGAAGCGCTGCTCACCGGGCCGCTGGAGCCGACCAACCAATGGTACGCGGTAGCCAAGATCGCGGGCATCAAGCTCTGCCAGGCCTATCGTCGCCAGCACGGCTGCGACTTCATCTCGGTCATGCCCACCAACCTCTACGGCCCGGGCGACAACTTCGACCTGGAGACGAGCCACGTCCTTCCGGCCCTGATCCGGAAGGCGCATGCCGCAAAGCTGAGCGGTGCCGACGCGCTGGAGATTTGGGGCAGCGGCACGCCTCGTCGCGAGTTCCTGCACGTGGACGATCTTGCCGATGCGTGCGTGCACCTGATGCACATCTACTCGCAAGAGTACCATGTAAACATCGGTTCCGGCGAGGATATCTCCATCCTCGACCTGGCCCGCCTGGTGGCGGAGGTGGTGGAATTCGCAGGCGGCATCCGCTGCGACCGGACGAGGCCCGACGGCACACCGCACAAGTTGCTCGACAGCCGCCGCCTACGGGCCACCGGTTGGCAGCCTCGCATCGGGCTGCGCGACGGAATCGCCCAGGTGTACGCCCATTATCAGCAGCAGGTACGGCCATGCGCATCCTGATCCTGGGCATCAACCATGCGCCGGAACCCGTTGGAATTGGGCCCTATACGGCAGGAGCCGTTGCGACCCTGGCAGCGGCGGGCCACGAGGTGCAGCTGGTCACTGCCAAGCCCTATTATCCCGGCTGGGCACTCGCCCCGGGATGTTCGCGCACGCTCTACAGCCGCGAAACGCGCGGCACGACGACGATCTGGCGCTGCCCCTTGTATGTGCCCAGGCAACCATCAGGCGCCCGCCGGGTGGCGCATCACCTGAGCTTTGCGCTCGCGGCCCTGCCCCCGATGCTGGCAGCGGCAGCCCGCTTTCGACCGCAGCTGGTACTGACGGTGGCGCCCTGCCTTTTGTCCGTTCCCGTCGCCAAGCTGGCGGCGCGGATCGCGGGCGCGCCGCTGTGGATCCACGTCCAGGATTTCGAAGTGGAGGCAGCATTTGCGACGGGCCTGCTGGAGGGCGCGGGTCCACTTGCGCGACTGGCACACGCCTTCGAGGCAATGGCACTGAGATCCGCCCAGACTGTCAGCAGCATCTCGCCGCAGATGTGCCGCCGCCTGGAGCAGAAGGGCGTTCCGGCCGAGCGTGTGGTCGAGTTCCGCAACTGGGCGGAGCTGGATACGATCGCGCCATTGGACGTGCCATCCGGATACCGCAGCGAATGGGGTCTGGGGAACCGGCACGTCGCGCTCTATTCCGGCAACATCGCCAACAAGCAGGGCATCGAGATCCTGGTCGAGGCGGCGCACCGGCTCGCCCATCGCGAGGACATCGTCTTCGTCATCTGCGGCGAGGGGCCGAACCGAGCCATGCTGGAAGCACGGGCCGCGGCCCTCACCAACATCCAGTTTCATCCCCTCCAACCCGCCGAGCGGATGGGTGCGCTGCTGGGTCTGGCGAGCGTGCACCTGCTGCCGCAGGCCGCCGGAGCGGCCGATCTGGTGCTGCCATCCAAGCTCGCGAACATGCTCGCGAGCGGGCACCCTGTCGTGGCTACCGCAGCCGCCGGATCGGGCCTCGCGCGCGAGGTGGAGGGATGCGGGCTGGTAACGCCGCCGGGCGACCCCGCCGCCATGGCCGAGGCGATCGCCACGCTGATCGACGATGGTCCCAGGTCGGCGGCCATGGGGATCGCGGCTCGCAGGCGGGCCGAGGCACGCTGGAGCCGCCGGGCGATCCTGGCCGGCTTCGTCGCGCAGGTGGAGGCGGTTGCCGCATGAGCGGGCGGGCAGCCGGGGCTGTGGCCAGCTTTGCGATCAAGGGGCTGGGGCTTGCCGCGCAGGCGGCAGCGCTGGTGCTGATCACCCAGGCCATGGGGGTTCAGGGCTTCGGCAGCTACTCGCTGGTGCTGTCGATCGCCAGCATCGCGGCACAAGCAGCCGACTTCGGGATCGGCCGGTACCAGTTCCGGCTGGCTCATCGCGGCCGAGCGACACGAGTGCTGGTGTTCTGGAGCCTTGGCTTCCGGCTTGCCACGACGGCATTGCTGCTGCCGTTGCTACTGGTGCACGGCTGGCGAGCAGAGGTGTCGACGGCGGCGCTCCTGCTGGGTTTCGCGGCGAACCTCCTGTTCCAGCTGGCCTACCTCAACCGTCACCTGTTGCTGCTGCAGGAACGCGTCGCCGCCGCGATCCTCGTCGAAACAGCGCCGGCGCTGTTCTTCTGCGTGGGCGTGGCGCTGTCGCTTGCGGGAGCCGTGCGGGTGGACGTCGAGGGGGCGCTGCTGCTGTACCTGCTCGCCACCTTCGTGGGGTTCCTGCTGTCGATCGCGACCGCCCGGACGGGGGCGAGCTGGGCGAAGGGGGCGGCGATGCTGGCGCGCGCGCGGGTCCGCCAGGTGGCGGCAGGCCTGGCGATCCTACTCCGCCGATCGAGCCTGGTCGGAATCGAGACGTTCGTCGCGACTGCAACCTTCAACGCGCCGATCCTGATCGTGGCGAGCCTGGGGAACGGCACTGCGACACCTCAGGTGGCGCTGTATCAGCGCATCCTGGGGCTGGAGGTCGCCCTCCTGTCGGTAACCGTCACCACCCGGCTCAAACGCTACTATGACAGCGGGAGCCGGCGGACGTTCGACCTGCGTCCGGCACTCGCTTCCGGAGTGCTGGTCTTCGCGCTCAACGCTGCGGGATTGCTCCTGCTTGCACCCGTCGCGGCAATGGTGCCGCAGATCGGCGAGCTAACGCTGGTGCAACTGGCGCTTTCGCTAAGGCCCCAGTTGGTCCCGCTTGCCGCGGTCACCGCCTGTGTCGCCGCCTACAGCCACTGCTCGATCGCAGCCCTGGGCGGGGACTGGCTGCGGCAGCGGTGCCTGAGCGGCGGCATCGCGCTCTGCGTCACCGCAGTTGTCGCAACGATCCTCACCCGGGCCGGCAGTGCTCCTCTTGCGGCAGTGCTCCACGCATCGCTGCTGGGGCAGGCGCTGGGCATCGCGGTGCTGGTCGCCACGGTCGCGCGCCGTGGTGCGCACATTCACCTGCCCCGACCCTTCCCCTCCATCGGAGCGCCCGCAGCATGAGCGGCACGCGCATCTCCGTTATCGTCCCTACCCGCGATCGCGCCGACAAGCTCGCCCGCGCGCTTGCCAGCGTGACGGCCCAGACCGATCCCCCGCAGGAGATCCTAGTCGTGGACGATGGCTCCTCCCCCGAGGAAGCGGGGCGGATCGCCGCGTTCGTCGCAGCCACGCCGGACGCGCGGCTGCTGCGCCAGGAGCGGAGCGCCGGCGGAGCGGCTGCGCGCAATCTCGCGGCGCGGCAGGCGTCGGGGGATATACTCGCCTTTTTGGATTCCGACGATTGGTGGCTGCCGCATCGGCTGGCGAGCCACTGCGCCGCGCTCGCCTCCCCGGCTACCGTGCTGTCCTACAACCGCGCCCGGCTCACGCGGTCCGGCGCGGGCACGGGCCGGGGCACGGTAGGACGTGCGCCGCCCGAGCGGTGGCCGCTGCGCGTGGCAATCGCTGGCTGGAACTTCGTGGGCAGTTGCTCAAGCGTCTGCGTCCAAGCCGAGGCCTTTCGCGCGGTGGGCGGCTTCGATCCCGAACTGCCGAGCTGCCAGGATTGGGAGCTCTGGTTGCGGCTGAGCCGGCGCGGCCGCTTCGCCTTCCTCCCCGAACCGCTCACCCTCCTCGACGTGGGGCCGCACGCCCGCATCACGACTTCCGCGCGGGCCGTCGAGACGGGGCATGCGCTGGTCCATCGCCGCGCGGCAGCGATGGCGTCGAGCGAGGCGGAGCAGCGCTATGTCGCAGCAGAGCATCTGTGGACGCTCGCGGAGATCGAAAGCCGCTTCGAACGCACGCGCGCGGCGCTCCCCTACATGCTCCGCTCGCTGCTCCGATGCCCGACCGAGCGGGCGCTGAAGCGGACGCCGGCACTCGCGCTGCGCGCAGTCTCCGGCCCGCGGGGAGGGCAAGGCTGATGCGCGGCAGCGCGGCTTTTCCTTCCTTGCGAATCCTGGCCCTCAACATCCGCGCCACCCAGGGCGGCGCCGGACGCGTAGCCTATGATCTGCACCAGCGGCTACGCGGTGCCGGGCACCAACCGCGCCTGCTCTACGGTTACGGGTCGGGGATCGCGCCGGACCCGCAGGCATTGGCCGATCCCGAGATTGAGATGATCGGCTCCCGGCCCGTCGTGCTCGCGAACTTCGCAGCGCATCTGCTGGGCGGCCGGGAGATCGCGACAGCCGGAGTCGCGGCGATTCGGCACGCCGTCAACGAAGCGGACGTGATCCACCTGCACGCGGTACATCATTGGTACGTCCGATGGGCCGGTCTAGCGCGGATGCTGCGGGATAGCGGCAAGCCGGTGGTGATCACCGCCCACGATTGGTGGCTGCTGACCGGTCGCTGCGGCTTCGTGCGTGACTGTTCCGGCTGGGAGCGACGCTGCGGCGAGTGCGGGAAGCGGCGCTTCGAGGACCTGCCGAGCCTCCTGGACCGGTCCGCGGCAACCCGCCGGGCGCGGCACCAAGCGCTGCGGATGCTCGGCGATCGCCTGACGATCGTCTGCCCTTCCCGCCACCTCGAGCAGGACCACGCCCGCATCTTTCCAGAACTGGAGGTGGTCTGCGTACCGAACGCGCTCGACCGGGATTTCGAAGCGGCGCTGGGCCCTGTCCTCCCGACAACGGACCGGTGCGGACACCTGTTCTGCGCATCGGATCTCGCCGCGCCGGGCAAGATCGACCCCGGGCTCGTCCGTGCGCTGGCGGGGGAGCCCGGCGTCACGGTCGGCCTCGTCGGCCGCGGCAACCCGTTTCGCGACACCGCTGCCGTCGAGCATGGCGAGGTCCGCTCCCGAGCGGCGCTGGCGACGCTCTTTGGAGGCGCGCGCGGGCTGCTGTTTCCCTCCCGCATGGACAACGCCCCGCTCACCATCATCGAGGCGCTGAGCGCAGGCTGCTATGTGCTCGCCTATCCCTCCAGCGCGGCCCGCGAGATGCTCGCGCTGGTCGGTGGCCGCTGCGTACAGTCCGCAGCCGAAGCGCTGGCGCTGGTCCGCTCCGGCCGTGAGGCGACGCTCTATGACGGCATTTCCCCTGCCGAACTGGCACGGCGGGCGCGGCAGATCTGGTCGGGAGCCGCGATGCTCGACGCCTATATGGGCGTGTACGCACGTGCGCTTCGGCCTGCCGGCACGCAGGCCGCGGCATGAGCGTCCCGCTGTCGATCATCACGATCGTGCGCAATGACCGGGCGGGACTGGAGCGGACCCGACGCTCGCTCGGCGATCAGCGCCTGCGGCACTTCGAGTGGATCGTGGTGGATGGCGCGTCGACGGACGCAACCCGGCCGCTGGTGGAGGCGCTCTTGGATCAGGGCGTCGCGCGGGGTGGATCGGAGCCGGATGGCGGCATCTACGACGCCATGAACAAGGGGCTGCGGCTTGCCCGCGGCGAGCATGTGCTGTTCCTCAATGCGGGTGACCGGTTGATCGGTCCTGACGCGCTCGCTCGCGCAACGGCGGCGATGGCAGCGTCGGGTGCCCCCGACATTGCCTTCTTCGGGTCGCAGATGGAATTCGGCGCGCGCGTCCTCGCGCGACCGGCCAAGCCGCCGCGGTATCTGTGGCACGGCCAGCCCGGGTTGCACCAGGCGACCTTCGTCCGGCGCACGCTGCACCTTCGCCACCCGTTCAGCGAGCAATACCGGGTGTGCGGCGACTATGATGCACTGACGCGCATGGCGGTGGCGGGCGCGCGGATGGAGAGCTTCGCCGAGACGATCGGGGTGAACCGGTTCGAGCGCGGCGCCATGTCCAGCAACAAGCGGCCGTTGATCCGCGAAGCGGCTGCCATCCAGCGTGCGGTGCTGCGCCTGCCGCGATGGAAGGTGGCGGTGAGCGCCGGACGGCGTGCGCTCCATTCGGCGGTGTTCACGCTGCTCACCAGCATCGCGCCGCGTGGATCGGCACGCTGATGCTGCGCCTGCATCCGCGGGAACGCGTGCCGCTCCGGCTGCTGGCGGGGGCGAGCGTGCTGGGCCTCTATGTGCGGGTTGGGGAAGTCGGGAGCTACGCCGTCACTCTGGGCGGGCTCGCGGCGGCGGTCGTGCTGCTGGTCTCCCTACGCGAGGTTCGCCTGTCGCTGGCGCCCCTGGCCATCGCCGCAGCCCTGCTGCTGTGGCCGCTTTTGCTGTTCCTCGGCGCGTCGCTGGCGGAGGCGGCGCTGCTCCCCGCTCCCGAGGCATTCCTGCAATCCTATGCCCTGTGGGCTGCATCCGTGGTGCTGATCGGCCTGGCATTCCTCAGCAACCGGCCGCTGCAACTGCCGGCGCCCTTCGCTCTCGCGTCGATGATCCTCGTGGTAGCGGGTGCCCAGTGGCTCATGGCAGGATTGGCCGGAAGCCTGGTGGGGTTCGAACTTGTCGCGCCCCTGCTGGGTATCGACCTGGTGCACGGCTATCTCCGAATGGAGCCCGGATGGGACGTGCGGGCGATCGGCCTCTATTACGAACCGTCGATGTGCGGCCGGGTGCTGGGGACGCTCGCCTTCATCGACTTCCTCCAGCACCGGCGCGCGCTGCGCCCGGCGGGGGTGCTGCTCGCCGCCCTCCTGCTGACCCAGTCCCTCGGCCTGCTGGTGCTGGCCGCCGCCATCGGCACGATCCTGCTCGGCCGCTCGCGGCGCGGCGCGCTTGTGCTGGCGTTGCTCGCCGTGCTGGTGGCGGGGGTGCAGGGTGGCGCGATCGAGCAGCGCCTGCGCAACGACGCGGCGGTCCAGGCGGAGGCATCTACCTATCGCCGCACCGTGGCGCCGCTCACGCCGGTGGTGGAGACGCTCGCCGCCAATCCCGCAGGCGTCGCGATCGGTGCGGCCGAACTGGTGGCGGACGCCACCGGCTATGCCGAGCGCACCGGTGAGGCGAAGATCACCAACGGCATCTACGAAGTCCTGCTCTACTTCGGCGTGCTGGGCGTCGCTGCACTCGCCGCCGCGTTCGTCGGAGTTGCGGCGCTTGTGTTCTCCGGACGACGCGAGGCGGCCGCGGCGCTGCTCCACCTGCTGCTGTCCACCGCGATTTCCGGCAGCTTCCTGTCGATCGAGTCCTCCCTGCTTACCTACTACTTCATCGTCGCCTGCCGGGCTGCGGCTCGTCCGGCCCGTGCCGTCGAGAGCGGCGCTGCGACGGAAGCGGCGCCTGCCTGCCGGCCCGCGTGGGGCCGACCGGCGGGCGTCCCCCTCTAGCCGGCTACGCCAGCGCCTCCGCGATCGCCTGCCCGATGCGGCGCCCGAGGTAGAGGTGGCCGGCTGCGGTCGGATGGACGTTGTCCGCCGCGGTGTAGATGCTGCGGTTGCCGACGCCGACGAAGTTCTCGATATCCAGAAACGCCGCTCCGTGGGCGGCCGCTGCCTCGATCAGCGCCGCCTTCACCCGCCCCAGCGCCGTCGTGGGGCCGAGCGGTGTCCAGGGCCCGAGCGTCACCACGCGGGCAGCCGGCCATGCCGACCGCATCGCGGCCAGACATGCGTCATAGCGCGTGCGCAGGCTGACCAGAGCGGGCGCATCCGCGGCGAAGTCGTTGTAGCCCATGGCGGTCACCAGCAGATCGGGTGCCCGAGTGAGGGCGGCGACGCCCTTCGCCACCCGCAAGGCCGGGACATTCGCGCCCCCGCTGTTCCACCCGGCGCCGCCCACGCCGTCGCTCCACGCATCCATCTGGAGCTGAGCGGCGGCAGCAGCCGCCCAGGTCCGCGCCACCGAGGGCGCGCCGGTGCCCTGGCTATAGCTGTCGCCGAGGATGGCGATGAGCCCGCGTCGCGCCGAGTCGCCAGGGAACCAAGCGCTGCCGGCAGCGTCGAGATAGAGGCCACCGAACAGCAGGTTGATCCCAGCCAGCCGGTAGTGCCGCGGGCGGCGGGGATCGCCGGTGGCACTCCAGTCGAGCTTCACCAGCCGCCGATCCCCCGTCGCGGGCGTGGCGAACGCGCCATCCTGGACCAGCTGGCCGTCGACGAAGAGATCGAACAACGCATTGTGCTTCAACACGAGCAGTTCGACTTGCGCAGCGTCGCTCATCCACTCCCACTGGATCGGGCGTGTGAAGCCGGTGCCTCCTGCTCCGTCCGAGGCGCCATAGGTGGAGGGATCGGCCGCCACTGGCACGATCGGCGTGCCGGTCACGCGGAAGCAGGCGTTGGTCGCCGTCACCCGGACGGCGGCGGAGATGGTGCTTGCGGCAGCGTCCGTCGCGGTGATGAGCGGCGGGCTTGCCGCCACGGTGAAGCAGGGGAGCGTACCGAGGGGGATGGCCGCAGCAGCCCGCATCGCGGTTTCACGCGCGCTGCGCCGGGCGACGGCATGCGCGCGGGCGCCGATCCCGCGCGCCAGCAGGTCCGCGCTCATTGCGCCACCCGATAGGTGACCGCGCCGCTGAGCAACGAAAGCTCGAGATAATAGCTCGTGCCGGCGACGCTCTCCTCCGCGACCGGCTCATTGGCGTTGGTCGTGAACAGGCCCCACGACTCGCCGGCAAGCGTCAGCGGATCGAGCGTGGCACCGCCGTCGACGGACCGCAGCACGCGCACCCTGCCGGACCAGTTGCCGGACAGGGTGAGGTGGATCGGGCGATCGAGTTCCGGCACGAACGGCCCGACCCGGCCGGACGTGGACGCGGTCCCCGCCAACGGCGATGCGGCAGCCCGGCCGCGCGCCAGCCGCACGGGCATCGGATTGGCGGCGTCCACGAACACGGCGTCGGCTCCCGGCTGGCCGAACGATAGTCCGACGGCCGGGACGAACGGCGCGGGTACGTCGATGGGGATGGAAGAAGACATGCGGAGCCTCCCGAGGGTGAAAATCCGCGGCAGGTGTGATCCGGAATCACTCGTGTAGGAAAGAAGAAATGTACCGCTCTGGTTATTATGGAAGCTGCGGTCGAGGCTTCAGCGGTTGGGCCGGGTTGCCGGAGAAGAAGGTCCATGGCGCGAGATCGCGCATCGCCACGCCCCGCGCGCCGAGCACGGCCCCCGTCCCCACCCGAACGCCCGGCCCGACGAAGGCTTCCGCTGCGACCCAGGCGTGATCCTCGATCCGGATCGGCCGCAGGCGGACCGGGAACACGGGATCGACCACGTCATGCGTGCTGGCGCAGAGGCTCGCGTCCTGAGAGATGACCACCGACCGCCCGATGGTGATGCGCCCCTGGTTGTAGCAGCGGACCCTGGGGCCGAGCACCGAACCGTCGCCGACCTCGAGGTTCGCGGGGTGCCAGATCCGGACCGAGCCATAGATGCGTGCGCCGCGGCCGATCTCCGCGCCCCAGAGGCGCAACAACATGCAACGCCACCGATGGAGCGGCGGCGGCGTCCATCGGGCAAGGATCAGCCAGCAGATCCCCCACCCCACCCGCGACAGCCGATTGCCGAGCGAGAAGCTCGGCTGGTGCCGCTCGGCCGTCTCCAGCGGTCGCGAAGTGCCGGTCCCTCGATCCATCGCCCATTCCCCCGACGCGGACCGCAGCACCCGTCACGACCGCCCCCGGGGGGGAGCATAACTACTCTGCCCGCATCTTCTACAGCGATGACGCCTCAGACTGCCCAGGCAGCGACATCCTCCTGCTCGCCGATCAATGCCAGGCCGTGCGCGATGGAGGTCAGTTCGCCGCCACTGGCGATCTTCTCCTCGCCGAACCGCTCGGTGAAGAGCCGCCGGATGCGGGGCGTGAGCGAGGTGCCGCCGGTCAGGAACACGCGGTCGATCGCGGTCGGTGGCACGGCGGCCGCTGCCAGGGCCGCGTCGACGGCCGCCTCGATGCGAGCGACGTCGGGCGCGATCCACGCCTCGAACTGCGCGCGCGTGACCTCCGCCTCGATCGACAGCCCGCCGCCGGCGAACCGGAAGCTGGCACTCTCCGCTGCAGAGAGGTCGCGCTTCACCCGGCCGACGGCGTCGTAGAGGCGGAAGCCCTGCTCCTCCTCGATCACCGCCATCATGCGCCCGACCGCATCCGGATCGAGCGCGCTTCGGCGCAGCTTGTCGAGTTCGGCGAGCGTGCGGCGGTTGCGCATCAGCGCGAGCCGCGACCAATCGGCGAAGTCGGTGAAATAGCCGCGCGGGATCTCCAGCACCTTGTCGAACGAGCGATAGCTGCTGCCCTTGCCCAAGAGCGGCAGGACGAGATGGTCGAGAATGCGATAGTCGAAGCGATCGCCGGCGATGCCGACACCGGCATGGCCGAGCGGCTCGCACCGGCGCTCGGCGCCCGGTGCCGCGATGCGGACGACGGAGAAGTCGCTGGTGCCGCCGCCGAAATCGGCCACCAGGATGGTGGCCGGATCCTCGATGCGCGCCGCGTAGCTGAACGCCGCGCCGACAGGTTCGTAGACATAGTGGATCTCCGCCCCCAGCGCGGCGAACATCGCGTCATAGCGGGTGCGCGCCAGGGCTTCGTCGGGCCTATGGCCAGCATATTCCACCGGCCTTCCCACGATGACCCGGCCGATGCCGCCAAGCGCGCCGCCGGCCCGTGCGGCGAGCTTGTCGAGGAACAGACGGCCCAGGTCCTCGAAGCGGTAGCGCCGATCGAAGACGGTCGCCTGTTCAAAGGCGCTGCTCGCCGCGACCGACTTGAACGACTGGAGGAAACGGCTGCCCTCCGGATATTCGAGATACTCGGCGATTGCCCAAGGGCCAGCCTCGGATGCGACGCCGCCGGGCACCGCGTCGTCCTGCCAGAAGCAGAGCGCGGATCGGAACACCGCATCCGGGCCGTCGGGTGCGTCCAGCAGGACGAGGTCGGCCGCGCCGTCCCGGGCCACGGCCGCAACGGAGTTGGTGGTGCCGAAATCTAGGCCGAGGGCGGTAGGGCGTGCGTGCGACATGGGCGTGCGGCCCTACACGCTCGGCTGGCCGGCTCAAGCCGTTTGACGGTCATCTGTTCGCTCGGAGCTAGTTCTGCCGGTCAGCAGCAGCGGCCACCGTTCTTGCCACCGTAGCGGGCCTGCTGCCGGTCGCGGAAGAACTCCGCCTCGCTCATGGTGGGCCTCTCGGGGTGATGCTGCTCCATGTGCAGGCGATAGGCAGCATAGGAGGGCATGCCGACCATCAGGTGGGCCGTTTCCCGCACGCGTGCCGCAAGGGCGGCGAGCCGGCTCATTCCGCCGCCTCCACCCGCGCCAGCGTCGGCGGGATCTCCGTCACACTCGGCCGGGGGATCCGCCGCGCCTGGAGGCAGGTGCGGATGCCGTAGAAGACGATCGAGAATACCACCGCGAGGAAGATCGCGCACAGCCCTGCATCGATGCGATCGTTGAACACGATGCGGCGCATTTCGGCGAGGTCCTTGGCGGGCGCCAGCACCTGGCCGCTGGTGAGCGCGTCCCCGTACCGCGCCGCGTGCGCCAGGAACCCGACCTTCGGATCGGCCGAGAAGAGCTTCAACAAGCCCGCGCTGCCCGTGCAGACCAGCAGCCAGGCGGCCGGCACCATCGTCACCCAGGCGAAGCGCTGCTGCTTCATGCGGAACAGCACGACCGTCGCCAGCACCAGCGCCACGGCCGCCAGCATCTGGTTGGAGATGCCGAACAGCGGCCACAGCGTGTTCACGCCCCCGAGCGGATCGGTGACGCCCTGGTAGAGGAAGAAGCCCCAGGCGGCGACGCACAGCGCGGTCGCGACCACGCCCGGCACGATCTCCGACGCCTCCCGGAAGCGTGGGACGACCAGACCGATCAGGTCCTGGAGCATGAAGCGGCCCGCGCGCGTGCCCGCGTCCACCGCAGTCAGGATGAACAGCGCTTCGAACAGGATGGCGAAGTGGTACCAGAAGGCCATCATCGCCTTGCCGCCCACGACATGGCTGAAGATGTGCGCCATCGCGACCGCCAGCGTGGGCGCCCCGCCAGAGCGCGAGACGATCGTGGTCTCGCCGACGTCGCTGGCGGTCTGGGCGAGCGTCTCGGCCGTGACCGGGAAGCCCATCGCCGTGACGGCCGTGGCCGCGGAATGGACGTCGGTGCCCAGCACCGCTGCCGGGCTGTTCATGGCGAAGTAGACGCCAGGATCGAGGATCGAGGCACCGACCAGCGCCATGATCGCGACGAAGCTCTCCATCAGCATCGCGCCATAGCCGATGAAGGGGGCGTCTCCCTCGCTGGCGATCAGCTTGGGGGTGGTCCCGCTTGCGATCAGCGCATGGAAGCCCGAGACCGCGCCGCAGGCGATGGTGATGAACAGGAACGGGAACAGCGCGCCGGACCAGACCGGGCCGCTGCCGTCGATGAACTGGGTCACCGCGGGCATGCGCAGCGGCGGCGCCATGATCGCGATGCCGATCGCCAGCGCGGCGATCGCGCCGATCTTGAGGAAGGTGGAGAGATAATCGCGGGGCGCCAGCAGCAGCCACACCGGCAGCACGGAGGCTACCGCGCCATAGCCGATCAGGATCCAGCACAGCTCGACCGCCGAGAAGGTGAACAGCGGCCCGAAGGTGGGCGACGCCGCCACCTGCCCGCCATAGACGATCGCGAGGATCAGGCCGACGAAGCCGAGGATCGAGACCTCGCCGATCTTTCCCGGCCGCAGCCAGCGCGTGTAGATGCCCATCAGGATCGCGAGCGGCACCGTGGCCGCTACCGTGAACATGCCCCAGGGGCTGTCCGCGAGCGCGCGCACCACGATGAGCGCCAGCACCGCGAGGATGATCACCATGATCATGAAGGCGCCGAACAGCGCGATGGTGCCGGGTACCGGGCCCATTTCGATGCGGATCAGCTCGCCCAGCGACTTGCCGTCGCGCCGCATCGAGATGAACAGCACCATGAAGTCCTGCACCGCGCCCGCGAGCACGACGCCTGCCAGGATCCACAGGGTGCCGGGGAGGTAGCCCATCTGCGCCGCGAGCACCGGACCCACCAGCGGCCCCGCCCCGGCGATCGCCGCAAAATGGTGGCCGAACAGCACGTTGCGATCGGTGGCGACATAGTCGAGCCCGTCCGCGCGCCGGACCGCAGGCGTCGCGCGCGCGGGATCGAGCCGCATCACATGGCGGGCGATGTAGAGCGCGTAGAAGCGGTAGGCGATCAGGTAGATCGCGACCGCAGCGACGACGATCCACAGCGCGTTGACCGCCTCACCGCGGGAAAAGGCGACCACGCCGAGCGCGGCCGCCGCCAACAGCGCAAGCGCCGCCCAGCCTGCTTTGGAAATCGCCGTCACCGTGCATCCTCTCTTCGATGCGCCCGCCGCCTCGGCGGCGCGCGACCGCATCGCGCGGATGCGGCATTCCGTCTCGTCGGCCCCCTACCAAAGTCTGGAAGGAGGCGACAGGCGCCGCGCTCTTCAGGCGGCGATTTCCGGCGCTTGGGCCGGCGCCTGCGCCCGCTGGAGCGTCAGCACCGCGCGCGCTCCCTTCCCCCAGCCCTCGCTCTCCAGCCGAAGCGCACCGCCCATCGCCATCATCGACGTCGCGCACCAGTGCAGCCCGAGGCCGCCGGAGCGGTTCTTGCGGGTCGAGAAGCCGCGCTGGAACAACGCCGGTGCATCCGCGGGGTCGAAGCCCTCGCCATTGTCGCGGATGACCACCTCTACGCGGCCCTCCCGTTCGGTGATGGACACGCGGATGCTTGCGCCGGGCGTTCCTGCGGCTGCGATCGACTCCGCCGCATTGGAGAAGAGGTTCCCGATGACCTGGCTCAGGATCACGCGGTTCGCGCGCACCAGGCAGGACTTGGACGGAAACACGGTGGCGATGGACAACTCGCGCGAATAGCGCGCGATCGCGCCGTTGCGGGCGATCAACTGCGTGACGTCGCAGATCTCCAGCGGGAGCCGACCCTGATCCCGTTGGGAGCCGCTGCCGATGATCTCCAGCACATTCTGCAGCGCGTCGCGCCCCATTTCGAGCTGCGAGAGCCGCTCCGCGCGCGCGCTCCGCTCGGCGTCGAGCGCAGCGCGCAGGAACGCAGCGAGCTTCGCCTGGCGCTCGGGCTCGATCCCCGGCTCTCCAAGCTCGTTCAGCGCGCGATCGATCGTGGCCGGATCGACGGGCAGCGCGTGGGTGAGCCCCTTCGACAGGATGGTGCTGATCGGGTTCAGCGCGTTGCGGACGTTGTGCATCGCGGCTTCCGCACTTTCGGTCCGGCCGAGACGGAAGGACTGCACTTCCAGCTGCTCGCGGAGGCTCGCGAGTTGGCCGAGCATCGCATTGAAGCTGGCCACGAGCGAGCCGATTTCATCCCGGGTGACCGGATCCGGAAGCGTCGCCATCGAGCCGGAGTCGCCGATCTGATGCATGTGCCGCTCGACCGAATGCAGCCGTTGCAGCACCAACCGGTGGAAGATGCGCCGGAGCATGATGAGGAGCAGGAGCATCAGCGCGGTGACGCCCGCGGCGGCGTACATCAGCAGCTTGCTGCCGAGTCCCCAGAGGTTCCGGTCGATGGAGAAGGCAACGCCCGCGGCGGGGCGGCCGTCCCAGCCGGGGACCGGCACGCGAAGGTCGAGACCATCGCGGTGTCGGTCCACCCGCGGAGTGGCGGCACCCATCGGCACGAGCCGGACCGCGCGCTGGAGGCGCTGCTGGATTTGCGCGCGGTGCACGGGCTCGGCAACCGCGACATAGGTGGGGACGATAGCCGAGGGGACGAGCACGCGGGCGATGCCGACGGCGCTCAGCGTGCCGCCGTTGGAGACGAAGAAGCTGCCGGCGTCCGCGTCCGACAGGGCTGCAACCGGATCGATGCCGCGCAAGGCCTCGGCCGTACGCTGGGCGTCGAGGGGATCATCCGGCACGAGCAGCCGGGCACGCCGGCTTTCCTCCACCAGCCGCACTGCCGGTTTCTGGGCGCCACCGGTCTCACCGACCGTCCGGGCAGCCGCCTCGACCTGCAGGCGCAGCGTGTCCAGCACGGCGGCGGCGCGCTCCGTCTCACGCTGGATCGCCTGATCCTCCAACTGACGAAAGCCGGGGGTGAGCACCAGCGTCAGCATCAGGGCGATGCCGAGCGTGCCCGCCACACCGATGCCGGTGAGGATCCACACGAGCTTGCCGGACAGGGACGTCGGGCCCGCCCTACGCAGGTGGCGGCGCCAGCTCTGACGCGCACGCCGGCGCCGAGGCATCAGCCGGTGGTGCCGGTACCCGGCACCTGCGCCTCCGGTGCGCAGGGCGTCTGCGGTTCGAGCACGCTGCCGCCCTCCGCCAGCCGCACGGCATCATCGGCGACCAGCGGCGGAGAGAGGTAATAGCCCTGGACCTGAGAACAGCCTGCCAGGCGCAGCGCCTGGAGCTGCGTCTCGTTCTCGACGCCCTCAGCCACGACCTCCAGCCCCAGCGCGCGGCCCAGGTGGATGATCGAGTGCACGATCGCGGCGGATTCGCGCTCGCGGCCCATGCCGTCCACGAAGCTGCTGTCGATCTTCAGCGTATCGAGCGCGAAGGTGCGGATGTTGTACAGGCTGGAGTAGCCGGTACCGAAATCGTCGATCGCGACGCGAAAGCCCATCTGCCGCAATCGGTAGAGGGTGTCGGCGGCACGCTCGGCGTTTTCGGCAAGTGCCGTCTCGGTGATCTCGATCTGCAGCTGGTTCGGGGAAACGCCGGCCCGCTGGACCTGCGCCACCAGCTGCGCGACGAAATTCTGCCGGCGGAACTGGCGCGGGGAGAAGTTCACCGAAACGAACTGTCCGGGCCAGCGCTTCGCCGCCTCCAGCGCCTCCTCCACGACCCAGTCGCCGAGGTCGTGGATCAGGCCGCTCTCCTCGGCCACCGGGATGAACATACCCGGAGAGATCATGCCATGCTCGGGGCTGCACCAGCGGAGCAACGCCTCGAACGCGACCACTTCCAATCCGCCGCGGGCAAAGATCGGCTGATAGACGAGCGACAATTCGCCGTTGGCCATCGCCTGGCCGAGCCCGGTCTCGATCTGGCGGCGGAAGCGGACCGACTCGTCCATGCTCTCGTCGAACACCCGGACCAGGTTCCGCCCTGCGCGCTTCGCCTCGTTCAGCGCCAGGTCTGCACGGCGCATGATGTCGACCGAGTCGCGCTCATGATCCGCGTCGGCCACCACGAGGCCGATCGAGGCGGTGTTCTGCACCGATTGGCCGAAGATGCTGAGCGTGCCCGAGCAGGCGCGCAGCAGCCGCTCGCAGCGCATCACCGCCTCGTCCTCACCGGACACGGACATCATCAACCCGAATTCGTCACCGGCCAGCCGGGCAACCAAGCCCTCCTCGCCGATCTGCTCGGAAAGGAAGTTGCAAACGGTGCGGATCACTTCATCGCCGGCGAAATGGCCGAAGGTGTCGTTGATCGTCTTGAACCGGTCGATGTCGAGCATTGCCACGGCGAAGCAACCCGGCACATGCACGCGTTCGCTGAGCGCGCGCAGGAAGGCGAGCCGGTTGGGCGCTTCGGTCAGGGGATCGTGGCTGGCGATATGAGCCGCCTTGCTCTCGTTCGCGGCGAGCTCCCGCGCCTGTTCCTTGAGTTGCACGACCTTTTCCGCCAGCGCCGCGCGCGTAGCCGCGAGCTCGCGGTCCAGCTGCCAGCGGTGCGCGAGCGCGGTTGCGGTCTGCACCACCTCGACCGCCTCGAACGGCTTGGCGATGTAGAAGATCTTGTCGGCCGGACCGGCGGCGCGGAAAATCTCGGCCGGCGCGAAGTCCGAGAAGCCGGTGACGATCACCAGGTTTACGTCCGGATCGATGGCGCGGATCCGCTGCGCCGTCTCCTTGCCGTCGATGCCGGGCGGCATGCGGACGTCGATGAACGCCACGGCGAACGGCCGACCGGCGCGTACGGCCTCTTCGACCGCAGCGACTGCCTCCAGCCCCTGGGAAACATGCACGAGTTCGAGTTCCGCAGCCGGCTCCAGAGGCGCAGCCCCGGCGTCACCTTCCTCAAAGAGCTCGGCCGCCATGGCCGACAGAGAGCGTTCGCCCTCCGGCCTGCGGAACGCATGCCGGTAGGACTCGTGCATCGCCGGTTCGTCGTCTACAATCAGTACCCGCACCGCGGCCCGACTCCCTCACCAAATGGACGGAAGCTTAACGGGCGGCGCGTTACAGCGAGGTAAACGTCGCGCCGGATTGGTTTTTTTCTGCGGCGACCGCCCTGAAGCTATTCGACCGTGACGGACTTGGCGAGGTTGCGCGGCTGGTCGACGTCCGTCCCCTTCGCCACTGCAACGTGATAAGCGAGCAGCTGGACGGGCACCGAATAGACCAGCGGTGCGATCAGCGGATGAACCTTCGGCATCTCGATGGTCGCGACCGCATCCTCGCCGGCCAGCGCCAGACCGTCCGCGTCCGAGATCAGCACCACCTGGGCGCCGCGGGCCTGGGCCTCCTGCATGTTGGACACCGTCTTTTCAAACAGCGGTCCCGACGGCGCGAGCACGATCAGCGGCACATGCTCGTCGATCAGCGCGATCGGGCCGTGCTTCATCTCGCCGGAGGCATAGCCTTCGGCATGGATGTAGCTGATTTCCTTGAGCTTGAGCGCGCCTTCCAGGGCGAGCGGATAATCCGGCCCGCGACCGAGGTAGAGGACGTCACGTGCGCCCGCGATGGTGCCTGCCATCCGCTGGATCTCGGAGTCGTGGCCGAGCGCGGCGTTGATGGCCGCGGGCGCTTCGACCAGGTGGCGGACGATCTCCCGCTCTTCCTCCGGCGTCAGCTTGCCCTTGGCGCAGGCGAGGTTGACCGCGAGCGCCGCCATCACCGCCAGCTGGCAGGTAAACGCCTTGGTGGACGCCACCCCGATCTCCGGCCCAGCATGGGTCGACAGCAGCAGGTCGACCTCGCGCGCCATGGAACTCGTCGGCACGTTGATGATGCCGGCGGTGGTCACGCCGTTCGCCTTCATGTGGCGCAGCGCGGCCAGCGTATCTGCGGTCTCGCCGGACTGCGAGACGACTACCCCCAGCGTGTTGGGCAGCAGCACGGGATCCCGGTACCGGAACTCGGACGCCACATCGACCTCGACGGGCAGGCGCGCGAACTTCTCGATCCAGTATTTGCCGATCATGCCGACATAGGAGGCCGTGCCGCAGGCGACGATCGCGACCCGCTCGACACTGGACAGGTCGAAGTCCATGTCGGGCAGCGCGACCTTTTCCTCGACGGGACGGAGGTACGATCGCAGCGTCTGGGCGACGACCACCGGCTGCTCATAGATCTCCTTGAGCATGAAGTGGCGATGGTTGCCCTTGTCGATCAGCGCACCGGTGACGCCGCTGATCGTGATCGGCCGCTCCACCGGGTTGTTGTCCTTGTCGTAGACCTGCGCGCCCTCGCGGGTCAGGACTACCCAGTCGCCCTCTTCCAGATAGGAGATGCGCTGGGTGAGCGGGGCCAGCGCGAGCGCGTCCGACCCCACATAGGTCTCGCCGTCGCCATAACCGACCACCAGCGGCGAACCGAGGCGCGCGCCGATCAGCAGGTCCGGGAACTGCCGGAACAGGATCGCGAGGGCAAAGGCGCCGTGGAGCTGGGGCAGCACCGCCTTGACCGCATCCTGCGGGCTATCGCCGGCCTCGATCCGCTCGCTCACGAGATGGGCGACGACCTCACTGTCGGTCTGGCTGTGGAACTCGCGCCCGCGGGCGATCAGGGCGTCGCGAAGCGGCTTGAAATTCTCGATGATGCCGTTGTGGACCAGCGCCACCTCGCCCGTCGCATGGGGATGCGCGTTGGCGGTGGTCGGCGCGCCATGGGTCGCCCAGCGGGTGTGGGCGATGCCGGTGGCACCGGGAAGCGGCGCGTCGCGCAATTCGCGGACCAGGTTGGCGAGCTTGCCCTCGGCGCGGCGGCGATCGAGCACGCCATCATGGACGGTGCAGACCCCGGCCGAGTCATAGCCGCGGTACTCGAGCCGCCGCAGCCCGTCGACCAGGCTGTCCACGACATCGCCGCCGCCGATGATACCCACAATTCCGCACATGCTATCGCTTCCCCGCGGCCTTCAGTGCCGCCATCTTTTCTCGGAACCGTGCGGCCCAGCCGGACCGCACCTCCTGGCTTCCCCGCGCCACCGCCAGCGCATCCGGCTCCACGTCGCGGGTGATGACCGACCCGGCCGCCACCATCGCACCCGCACCGATCGTGACCGGCGCCACCAGCGCGCTGTTGGAGCCGACGAACGCCCCCTCGCCGATGCGCGTGCGGTTCTTGAGGAAGCCGTTGTAGTTGCAGGTGATCGTGCCCGCGCCGATGTTTGCACCCGCGCCGACCTCCGCGTCGCCCAGATAGGTCAGGTGATTGGCTTTGGCGCCGCGGCCGAGCACCGCATTCTTCATTTCGACGAAATTGCCGACCTTCGCCTCCGGCTCCAGCACCGCACCGGGCCGCAGCCGCGCATAGGGGCCGATCTCCGCGCCCTCGCCGACGATCGCGCCCTCCAGATGGCTGAACGCTCGGATCGTCACCCCGTCAGCGACACGGACTCCGGGGCCGAACACGACGTTCGGCTCGATCACGACGTCGCGGCCAATCTGCGTGTCGTGCGCGAACCAGACAGTCTCCGGCGCGACCAGCGTTGCCCCTTCGGCCATCGCGCGCGCGCGGCGCGTCGCCTGCCACGCAGCCTCGATCCCCGCGAGCTCGGCGCGACTGTTGACGCCGGCCACCTCCGCCGCATCGGTCTCGATCACCGCCGAGGTACGCCCGTCGGCAGCGGCCAGCATGACCACGTCGGGCAGGTAATATTCGCCTGCGGCATTGTCGTTGCCCACGCGCGCGAGCAGCGCGAACAGATCCGACGAGCGCACCGCCATCAAGCCCGAATTGCACAGGGTCTGCGCGCGCTCTTCGGCAGTCGCGTCCTTGAACTCGACCATCTTCACGATGTGGTCGCCCTCGGCGATGATCCGGCCGTAGGCGCCCGGATCTGCGGGACGGAAGCCGAGCACGACCGTCGCAGGCGCATCTTCGCCGTGCAGCCGATCCAGCATCCGCCGCATGGTAGCGGTCGAGACCAGAGGTACGTCGCCGTAGAGGACCAGCACGTCGCCATCGAACCCGTCGAGCGCAGCCTCCGCCTGGGCGACCGCGTGGCCAGTGCCGAGCTGTTGCGCCTGGTGCGCGGTGGCGATGCCGAGCGGGGCCACGGCAGCCTCGACCTGCTGGCGGCCGGCACCCACCACCACCACGCTGCGGTCCGGCGCCAGCGCGGCGACGCTGTCGATAAGGTGCAGCAGCATGGGGCGGCCGGCGACGGGATGAAGCACCTTGTGCAAGTCGGATTGCATGCGGGTGCCCTTGCCGGCGGCAAGAATGATCGCGGCGATGGGTCGAGGGGTCATGAACGTCTCCGAGGCATCTGCGCCCTGCCACGCCGATCTTGCCTTTGCCAGTGCCTTGCCCGCATGAGCCCCGTCATGACGGATTTCCCTTTCGACATCGTCGGCTTCGACCTGGACGGAACGCTGGTGGATACCAGCGGCGATCTTGCCAATGCGCTCAACCATGCGCTTGCCGATGCCGGCCGCCCCCCGCTTGCGCGGGATGCGGTGCGCACCATGATCGGGGGCGGTGCACGGCACATGTTGATGCAGGGGATGGCGAGCACCGGCGGCTGTTCCGAAATGGAACTCGACCGGCTCTACCGCCTGCTGCTCGACCATTATGAGAGCCATATCGCGGTAGAGAGCGCGCCTTTTCCGGGCGCAATGGATGCGATCGACGCGCTGGAGGCGCGCGGCGTCAAGGTGGCGGTCGTCACCAACAAGCTGGAGGCGCTGGCGGAGCAACTGCTGCGCAAGCTCGGCATTCGCGATCGTTTCGCCTGCCTGGTCGGGGGCGACACCATGGGCAAGGGCTTCGGCAAACCGCACCGCGCGCCGATCGACGAGATGATCCGGCGCTGCGGCGGCGGGCGCGCAGCGTTCGTTGGGGATTCGATCTACGACACGGGCGCCGCGCGCAACGCGGGCATCCCCTCCGTCGCATGCAGCTTCGGCTTCCTGATGCAGCCGGTCGAGGAGCTGGAGGCAGACGCGGTGATCGACGGGTACGACGAATTGCTGCCGGTGCTGGAGCGGCTGGGCACGGTCGCGCGTTGAGCCGCCCATGAGCAATTCCACCCGCCCCGCCGCCCTGGTCACCGGCGCCTCCGCCGGCATCGGCAAGAGCTTCGCCACCCACCTCGCCCGCACCGGCCACGACCTGGTGCTGGTCGCCCGTCGCGCCGATCGGCTGGAGGCGCTCGCGGAGGAACTCTGCGAGGCGCACGACATCGTGGTCGAGGTGCTGCCTGCCGACCTGGAGACGCCGGAAGGCGTCACCGCGGTCGAAGCACGGCTGGCGGAAGGCGATCCGATCGACCTGTTCGTCAACAACGCCGGCTTCGCCGCGCGGGGCGCGGTCGGCGGCCTCGATGCTGCCGCCCTGGAGTCGATGATCCGGGTGAACGTGCTTGCCTTCGCGCGGCTCGCCAACGCGGCGGCGGCGCGGATGCGTAGCGAGGGTCGCGGCACCATCATCAACGTTGGCTCGGGCACGCTGTTCATGCAGTTCGCCGGCAACGCCGGCTATGGCGCGACCAAGGCATTCGTCGCCTATTTCACCCGCACCATGCAGCTGGACTTGGCGGACAGCGGCGTCCGGGTGCAGCTGCTGATCCCCGGCGTGATCGCGACCGACTTTCACGCGGTGGCGGGCAATGCCATCGAGAACTTCCCGCCGGAGCGCGTGATGCAGGCGGACGACCTGGTGGTCGCGTCGCTGCGCGCGCTGGAGATGGAAGAGCCGGTGTGCATCCCCTCCCTGCCCGACATTCGCGACTGGGAAGCCTATATGGCTGCGGAGGCGAAGATCGCTCCCAATAGTTCGCGCGACCGCACCGCTGACCGCTACCACTGAGGCCATAGGTGGCCAGCCGGGAGCATCGCTACGCCGTGGCCGTCGAATGGACCGGCAACACCGGGTCGGGCACCGAGAGCTATGCCGGCTATAGCCGCGATCACCTGCTGACCACGCCCGGCAAGCCCGACATCGCGGGTTCGTCCGATCCGGATTTCCGCGGCGATCCGGGTCGCTGGAATCCCGAGGAGATGCTGGTCGGTGCGCTCGCCGCGTGTCACCAGCTCTGGTACCTCCACCTCTGCGCAAGCGCGGGCATTCGCGTGCTCGCCTATCGCGATGCGGCGACCGGCGTGATGGCGGAGAATGCCGACGGCTCCGGCCAGTTCGCGCAGGTGACGCTGCGGCCGGAAGTCACCATCGGCGCGGGCGACAATGTACAGCATGCCCGCGCGCTGCACGAGGAAGCCGCTCGCCTGTGCTTCCTCGCGCGTTCGGTCCGGTTCCCGATCAAGCATGAGCCGGTGATCGTCACGGAGTGATCGTCAGGGCGTGACCCGATGTCCCTTGCGCCACTTGGTCCACAGGTGGCGGGCGAGCATCCCCGGCGGCATGCGCAGCAGGTGCGACCGAAGGTAGAAGGCGGTCCGCGTTGCCCTGGCGGTCGGTCGCCCCCACCCGTCGCGAGCGAGCAGGCGGCGAACGTAGAGGCGATCGGTCGCGCTCAATCGCGCCCCTTCCCCGTACAGCGCTTGCCCCAAGCGCAACGCCCGTTCCAGATGCGTCGCGATCTGGTGCAGCGATGCGCGTGCGCGCAGCCGCGCCAGCGCCTCGGGCGCTTCGAAGGCGTCGAGCAGGCAGTGAATATCCCAGAGGTTCCGGAGCCCGCCGGCAAGATCGCCGTCGGCGAACAGGTGCGCGACGGCGTGGCAGACCATGTCTTCAGCCGACAGCACGCACAGGCCGTTTGCGAGCGGCACGCTGTCTGCCAGCAACGCGTCTGCGTTTGGGCTGGGGCGCGCCGTCAGGGGGAGGATCGTGTGGTGCACGTCGATCATCCGGTCGCGTTCGCGGTGGATCAGCGGCGGCAGCTCGTGCATCCAGCGCCGGTAATAGGCGTCGTCGTAGGCGTCGGGCTTCACCCATTCCCATCCGGCCGCCAGCAGCGCCGCCTCGACCGCATCGAGCCTATCCCGGGGCACCAGGATATCGAGGTCGCCGATGCTCCTGCCCTGCCCCGCCGAAAGGCCGGCGGCGACATAGGCGGTCCCTTTCAACAGCACGACGGGGATGCCGAGCGGCAGCAGCGCCTGTGCCGCCATCTCCGCCTCCCACAGTGCGAGCGTGCGGCCCTGCTCGGCTGTGGCGCGGGCGTCCGCCAGGATGCGTTCGACGGTGGCGGGCATGGGGAGCCCATGCAGCCGGTGGGCGAGCGTGCCGAGGATCTGTTCCGCGCGCGCCGCGGCGATGAGGCCGGTCCAGCCGGCGGCGTCCAGCTCGCGGGTCGTGGTGGGATCGCGCAGCGCCCGGACCAGCAAGGCGCCGCTCACGCCGCCTGCTCCCACAGCCGCTCGACCATCTCGACCGCCGTCTGCGTGTCCGGATAGTCGATGGCCTGCGCGGGCACGGTTGCGACCAAATGGGTAAGCGCGTCGAAGCCCCGCTCGCCAAGCCCGACATAGTTGGTCGACGCCTGGGTCAGCCGCACGAACGTCTCGGCAGGCGGCACCGGCCGCACGTCGGGCGCATGGCCGAAGCTTGGAAAGAGGATCGCCGCCGGTTGCGCGGGAACGTCCATGGCCGCGACCGATGCGGCATCCGGCTTCAGGTGGCGGATGTCGCCCTTGGGGGTGTCCGGCTGGAGCGGGCCGAACCTGCCCGCCGGCAGCGCCTGTTCGACGACACCGATCGCCTGGTTCTTGAGGCTCACCAGCCTCGGGAAACCGTGCACCAGACCGGTGGCGGGATCGAGCAGCGCGAACTCGTCACCCATCAGCCGCCAGCCGCGCGCCATCAGCAGCGCAGCCAGCGTCGACTTGCCCGCGCCCGAGACGCCCGTCATCAGCAGCGCCCGACCGTCGCGCGCGACCGTCGCGGCATGGAGTAGGAGGTAGCGGCGCTGGCCGAGCGCCATCTGCAGGTTCATTCCCATCTCGGCCGCGAGCAGCCCGAGCGGCAGCGGCAAGGGCGCGGCGTCGGGCAGGACATAGTCACCGCCGATCGTGATCGACGGCCGCACCCACCGCCGCCAGCGGCGCGCGGCGAACAGGCGGACGGAGAAATCGGGGATGCCGTCGTGCGGCTTGGGATAGTCGTCGTACAGCGCGGCCAGCGTCTCGATGGGTTCGCGCCAGTCGGCACCGACCCGAAAGCCGACCGGGCCGATCCGCAGCTGAAAGACGTGCCTCACCCGCGCTGCACCAGGCCGAGCCCGACCAATTCGGCGACGCGAGCGCCCAAAGCCTCCGCGTCCGGATCGGCAAGGTCGTAGCGCGCCGCCAGCCGGGCGAGCAGCTCCTCGATCGAGGCGGGTGCTTGGGCCAGGGCGGCCAGGATCTCCGGCACGGGAGGCGCGACCAGATGGGTCTGGCCGGAAGCGCGATGATAGATCGCCGTGAGTTCGTCGAGCGGCACGATGCGCAGCACGCCCGCCGGCGGCGCGCGGAACCGCACCGGGCCGTCGCCTGCCTCCGCCGCCATGCGGGTGGACGCCGCGGGGCCGTTCAGCCGCGCGGCATCTGCAGGGAAGCGAAGCAGGTGAACCCGCTCGTCCCCGACTGCAGGCGGCGGATGTAGTTGGTGTAGGCGCGCGACTGGTCGCTGGTGGTGCCCGGCAGGTTGATGCCGTTGTTGAGCGCGCGCTTCACGTCCGCGGCCTTGAACGGCCGGCGGGCGGCCGGATAGGCACCGCGGGTGCCCGGCGGCACCAGGTCGCCGTTGGGCGCGACATAGCTGCCCGCGCGGCCGGGATCGGGCACCGGGATCTCGCACAGCGACACCGACGCGGCGGTGTTCGCCAGCGCCGGGCGGATCGACACCACCGCAGAGGCGCCAGCCGCCCCCAGCAGCAGCGTGCGTCGGCCCAGGCCGGAGCGGGCGCCTTCGCCCTCGGGTGTCTGCTCGTCGCTCACGAGGGCCTGTGTGTTGGAAGCGACGCGAATGCGCAATCCCCAAGCACGGGGTCGCCTCGGGATGCACCGTATCGCCGCGGGACGTTTCCGCTGGCCTCCGGCTGGCCTATAGGGCGCCCATGGCCATCGGTTCAGGGATTCGCACGCTCGTCGCCGCGGGGGTCGCGATTGGCGGTGCCGCGGCCGGTTTCCTGCTGGGCGCCGACATCAATGCCGTCGTGGTGGCCGCCGTCGCCGGGCTCGCCGCCGTCCTGATCGCGGCATCGGGCGAGGCGCCGGAAAGCGTGCCGCGGCCTCCCACCCGCTCCCGTCCCGAGCAACCGAGCGTCCAGGCGCTGATCGACGCGCTGGCGGGCCCGGTGCTGGTGACGGCGGGCACGCGCGTGGCCTGTGCGAACGAGGCGGCACGCACGCTGCTGGGCGCCCATATCGTCGGCCAGGACGTCCGCATCGCGATCCGCCACCCTGCTGCTGCCGAGCGGCTGATCGCGGACCCGGCGGAAGACGCCGGCAGCACCACCCATCTGGTCGGCATCGGCACGCGCGAGCAGCGCTGGGAGATGCGGGTGCGCCCCCTGGGCGACGAGCGGCGCCTGGTGCAGCTCGTCGACGAGACCCAGCTCTATGCCGCCGAGCGGATGCGCGTCGATTTCGTGGCGAACGCCAGCCACGAACTGCGCACCCCCCTCGCCTCGCTGCGCGGCTTTGCGGAGACGCTGCGTGAAGAAGCGGGCGAGGACCCGCAATTGCGCAACCGCTTCCTCGGCATCATGCTCGACGAAACCCGGCGCATGCAGCGACTGATCGACGAACTAATCTCCCTGTCGCGGATCGAGGCGGGCAAGTTCCGTGCGCCGGACACGACGGTCGCACTCGACGGGCTGGTGCGAGAGGTGCGCGGCGCGCTGGTGGACCTGCACGGCGGCCGGGGTGCCGACCTGGTGTTGGAGGTTGCGGAGGTGCCGGCGGTGAAGGGCGACCGCGCGCAGCTGTCGCAGCTGATCCACAACCTCGTCGGCAATGCCATGGCATATGGGCGCCCGGGTACGCCGGTGCGTGTGGAGCTGGAGCCGATGGAGGACATGGTCCGGCTTCGCGTGACGGATCAGGGCGAAGGCATCCCGGCCAAGCACCTGCCCCGCCTGACGGAACGCTTCTATCGCGTCGATGCGGGCCGAAGCCGTTCCGTCGGCGGCACGGGCCTTGGCCTTTCGATCGTGCGCCACATCGTCGAGCGACATCGTGGGCGGCTCGACATCGAAAGCACAGTGGGCGTCGGAACGACGGTCACCGTGATTTTGCCGAGGGCGGATGACGGCGCAGTGTCATAAAAGCGCAACCAACGTACGGAAGGGCGGCAGCAACGGACGGCCGAGTCCCTCGCCCGCTGTGGAGATGACGACGATGATCCGCCGTATCGCGATTGCCACCGCTGCGCTGCTCGCGCTCGCGGCGTGCGATCGCAACGTTTCGCGCGACCAGATACGGGTGGTCGGCTCCTCGACCGTATTCCCGTTCACCACTGCCGTTGCCGAGGCGATGATCAACGCCAATCCCGCACTGCGCGCACCGGTGATCGAGTCGACGGGCACCGGGGCCGGCGTGAAACTGTTCTGCGCGGGCGTCGGCCCGCAGCATCCCGACATCCTCAACGCCTCGCGCCGCATCAAGAAGTCGGAGATGCAGGGCTGCATCGCCAACGGCGTGAAAGAGGTGATGGAAGTCCAGGTCGGCGTCGACGGGGTCGTGCTAGCAGAGGCGAACAACGGCCCCAAGCTCCAGCTCAACGACCGCGACGTGTATCTGGCCCTCGCCGCCAATCCGCTGGGCAAGCCGCAGAAGGCCCGCTTCTGGAGCGACGTGAACCCGTCGCTGCCGCACCTGCCGATCCAGGTGTTCGGCCCGCCCTCCACCAGCGGCACGCGCGACGCCCTGGTCGAGCTGGTGATGGTCCCCGCCTGCGAGGCCGGCCTGCCCGAGGCGAAGGCGCTCAAGGAGAGCAACAAGGAACGCTACGAAGACGTCTGCACGCGCATTCGCGACGACGCTGCCTACGTCGACAAGGGTGAGAACGACAATCTGATCGTGCAGAACCTCTCCACCAACCCCAATGCGATCGGCGTGTTCGGCTTCAGCTATCTGGAGGAAAACCGCAGCCGCCTGCACGGGGTGCCGCTCGACGGCGTCACGCCGACCTACCAGACGATCTCGGACGGCAGCTATCCCGGCGCGCGCCCCTTGTTCATCTATGTGAAGAAGGCGCACCTGCGCGCGGTCCCCGGCATGGCCGACTTCCTGACGCGCTATGCCGACTCCTGGAACCCCGACGGTCCGCTCACCCGGCGCGGCATGATCGCCGCTCCGGACGCGGTCCGGTCCGCTTCCCGCGCGACGGTCGCGCAGAGCACGCCCCTCGATCCCACGAAGTTGCATTGATCCGCCCATGAGCAGCTTTGCCCTTTTCTTCCTGCTGATCGGCCTGGCGCTGATCGGCTGGATCGTCGCCCGCGCGCGCGCCGGCAGCTTCGCGCGGCTGGGTGCCGGGCGCGTCCACTCGCTGCCCAGCCAGCACGGCTGGTACATGGCGATGTGGGTGGCGATCCCCGCGCTGCTGTTCCTGGCCGTCTGGTCCGCGGTCGCCCCGCAGCTGGCGCAGGAGGCCGTGCTGGCGAGCCCGGCCGCAGCCACCCTTCCCACCGACGGTTTCGAGCGTGCGGCGGTGCTGGCCGAGGCACGCGCGCTTGCCAACGGCACCGCCTATGGCGCGTTCAACCCCGCCTCGGAGCCGCTGGCGCCGGTCTTTGCGACGGCGCAGGCGCGCTATCGTTGGATCGGGACGGCGGTGGCGCTGCTGCTCGCCTTTGCCGGTGCGGCCTTTGCCTTCACGCGGATCCGCCCGGAATTCCGCGCACGCACCCGCGTCGAGCGCGCGGTCATGCTGCTGCTGCTCGGCGCCTCGCTGATCGCGATCCTGACCACACTCGGCATCTTCCTGTCTCTGCTGTTCGAGAGCGGACGCTTCTTCTCGATCGTGCCGATCACGGACTTCCTGTTCGGCACCCGCTGGAGCCCGCAGGTGATCCGGGCGAGCGACCCCGGCGAGACGCTGGGCGCCGTGCCGCTGTTCTGGGGTACCTTCTTCATCGGCGCGGTGATCGCGATGCTGGTCGCGATCCCGTTCGGGCTGATGAGCGCGATCTACCTCACCCAATATGCCCGGCCGACGACCCGGCGCTGGATGAAGCCGATCCTGGAGATCCTCGCCGGCATCCCGACCGTGGTCTACGGCTATTTCGCAGCGCTCACCGTCGGTCCCGCCATCCGCGATCTCGCGGTGATGCTGGGCATGCCCTATGCCAGCTCCGAAAGCGCGCTTTCGGCAGGGCTGGTGATGGGCGTGATGATCATCCCGTTCGTCTCGTCCATGGCCGACGACTCGATCGCGGCGGTCCCCCGCTCGATGCGCGACGGCAGCCTGGCGATGGGCGCCACCACGTCCGAGACGATCCGCCGCGTGCTGCTCCCCGCGGCGCTGCCGGGCGTGGTCGCAGGCGTGCTGCTCGCCGTCAGCCGCGCGATCGGCGAGACCATGATCGTCGTCATGGCCGCCTCCGGCGCCGCCACCATCACGCTCAACCCGTTCGAGAGCACCACCACCGTCACCAAGCAGATCGTCGACCTGCTGACCGGCGAGGCGGAGTTCGACAGCCCGAAGACCCTCGCCGCCTTCGCCCTGGGCCTGACGCTGTTCGTCGTCACCCTGCTCCTCAACATCGTCGCGCTGCGCGTCGTGAAGCGCTATCGGGAAGCCTATGAATAGCCCCCTCGTCGCGGGCGTCCCCGCCGCCGGCCACGAGCCGGCCGAGCGCCGCCCGACGGACTGGAATACGCAGTCGATGCAGCGGCGCATCCGTCGCCGCTACGCTGCCGAGCGTCGCTTCCGGCTGATGGGGCTGCTGGCGGTGCTGCTGTCCGCCGGCTTCCTCGCCTTCCTGCTGGTGTCGATGCTGACGGCCGGCATCGGCGGCTTCCAGCGGGTGCAGGTCGCCCTGCCCATCGACTTCCCGGCAGCGCAGCTGGAAGTGGCTCCGGCCCAGCTCGCGACCGCGGGCGCCGACCTGGCGCTGTCTGGCGCAGGGCTGGAAGGGGTGACCGGCCTCGCCGCGGTGAAGGCCTTTGGCGAGGACCAGCCGGTCATCGCCGAAAGCGCCTGGCTGACGGTGCGGGATGCGATCAAGGCGGACCCGACCCTGCTGACGCGCCGCGCGGCGCTCTACGTGCCTGCGGCCCCGGGGATCGAGGAAGCGTATAAGGCGACCGGCGAGCCTGCCGCCGAGCAGATGGTCCAGCGCCTGAAGGCAGCCGGCGCGATTCGCAGCGGCTTCAACTGGGGCTTTCTGACGGGCGCCGACTCCACCGATCCCACCGCAGTCGGCATCTGGGGCGCGCTCAAGGGCTCACTGCTCACCATGGCGATCACGCTGCTGATCGCCTTCCCGGTAGGCGTGCTCTCCGCGCTCTACCTGGAGGAATATGCGCCCAAGAACCGCTGGACCGACCTGATCGAGGTGTCGATCAACAATCTGGCGGCGGTGCCCTCGATCATCTTCGGCCTGCTGGGCCTGGCGCTCTTCCTCGGCACCTTCAACCTCCCGCGTTCGGCGCCGATCGTCGGCGGCCTGACGCTCGCGCTGATGATCATGCCGGTCATCGTGATCGCCGGGCGCAACGCCATCAAGGCGGTGCCGCCTTCGATCCGCGACGCGGCGCTGGGTGTCGGGGCAAGCCCGGTGCAGGTGGTGTTCCATCACGTCCTGCCGCTGGCGCTGCCGGGCATCCTGACCGGCACCATCATCGGCATGGCGCGCGCGCTCGGGGAGACCGCGCCGCTGCTGATGATCGGCATGCGCGCCTTCATCGTCCAGGCGCCGGACGGCCTGAGCGCGCCGGCGACGGTGCTGCCGGTGCAGATCTTCCTCTGGTCCGACCAGGTCAGCCGCGGCTTCATCGAGAAGACGTCGGCAGCAATCCTGGTGCTGCTGGCGTTCCTCCTCGCGATGAACGCCTTTGCCATCTACCTCCGCAACCGTTTCGAGACCCGCTGGTGAACCATAGCCCCACATCCGACACCGCAGCGCCGAAGATGTCGGCGCGCGACGTCAACGTCTTCTACGGCGACAAGCAGGCGATCAAGGACGTGTCGATCGAAGTCGACATGGACCGGGTGACCGCGTTCATCGGCCCCTCTGGCTGCGGCAAGTCGACGTTCCTGCGCACGCTCAACCGGATGAACGACACCGTCGGCAACGCGCGCGTGACCGGCGACATCCGCCTGGACGGCGAGGACATCTACGACAAGTCGATGGACGTGGTGCAGCTGCGCGCCCGCGTCGGCATGGTGTTCCAGAAGCCGAACCCCTTCCCCAAGTCGATCTTCGAGAACGTGGCCTATGGCCCCCGCATCCACGGGCTTGCCCCGAGCCGCGCGGACCTGGAGGCGATCGTCGAGCGCTCGCTACGGCGCGCGGGCCTGTGGGACGAGGTCAAGGATCGGCTTTCGGACAGCGGCACGGCGCTGTCGGGTGGCCAGCAGCAGCGCCTCTGCATCGCCCGCGCGATCGCGGTCGATCCGGAGGTGATCCTGATGGACGAGCCCTGCTCGGCGCTCGACCCGATCGCCACCGCCAAGATCGAGGAGCTGATCCACGCGCTGCGCGGCCGCTACGCGATCGTGATCGTCACCCACAACATGCAGCAGGCGGCGCGCGTGTCGCAGCGCACCGCCTTTTTCCACCTGGGCAATCTGGTGGAATATGGCGTCACGTCCGAGATCTTTACCAATCCCCGCCAGGAGCGGACCAAGGATTACATCACCGGCCGCTATGGCTGAGGAGACGAGCATGCCCACGGGCCACGAACACACCGTCAAGGCGTTCGACGAGGAGATCGGGCACCTGCGCGCGCTGATCTCGCAGATGGGCGGCCTTGCCGAGCAGGGCATCTCGGACGCGATGCTCGCGCTCCAGCGCAACGATCCGACGCTGGCGAAGGAAGTCCGCAGCGCCGACGCGAAGATCGACGCCATCCAGGCAGAGGTCGAGCGGTTGGTGGTGCGGGTGATCGCGCTGCGCGCGCCGATGGCGGACGACCTGCGCGAGGTGGTCGCGGCGCTCAAGATCGCGGCGGTGGTCGAGCGCATCGGCGACTATGCCAAGAACATCGCCAAGCGCGTGCCGATGATCCACCAGGGCGACGACCGCATCGAGGCGGTCTCGCTGCTGCCGGCCATGGCGCAGATGGCGAGCGACATGGTCCATGACGTCCTCGATGCCTTCTCTGCACGAGATGCGGAGGCTGCCGTTGCGGTGTGCGAGCGCGACCGGGCGCTGGACGATTTCTACGACAGCATCTTCCGCACGCTGGTGACCTTCATGGTGGAGAACCCGCGGACCGTAGGCCAGGTCGCCCACCTGCTGTTCGTAGCCAAGAACCTGGAGCGCATCGGCGACCACGCCACCAACGTCGCCGAGATGGTCTATTTCGCGGCAACCGGCCGGTACCTCGCCGACCGCGAGACCGCCGACACATCGAACCGCTGAGGGACCGCCATGGCCAAGCCAAGCATGTTGCTCGTCGAGGATGACGCGGCACTGGCGGAGTTGCTCGCCTATCATTTCCGCCGCGAGGACTTCGACGTCCGCCACACGCCGGACGGCGAAGAGGCCCTGCTGCTGGCGCGCGAGGGCACGCCGGACCTGGTGCTGCTCGACTGGATGGTGGAGGGATTGTCGGGAATCGAAGTGTGCCGGCGCCTGCGCCGCACGCCCGAGACGGCGAACGTGCCCATCATCATGCTGACCGCACGGGGCGAGGAAGAGGACCGGGTGCGCGGCCTGGAGACGGGTGCGGACGACTATGTCACCAAGCCCTTCTCGCCCCGCGAGCTGGTCGCGCGCGTGAAGGCCGTGCTCCGTCGCGTGCGCCCCGCCCTTGCCGGCGAGACGCTGAGCTATGCCGACATCGAGATGGACACGGTGGGGCACAAGGTGCGCCGCGCGGGCGAACTCGTCCCGCTGGGCCCGACCGAATTCCGCCTTCTCAAGCACTTCCTGCAGCATCCCGGCTGGGTGTTCTCGCGCGAGCGGCTGCTGGACGCGGTGTGGGGACGGGATACGGAGATCGAGACGCGCACGGTGGACGTCCATATCCGGCGGCTGCGCAAGGCGATCAATGGCGAGGGAATGCCGGACATCATCCGCACCGTCCGGTCGGCAGGCTATGCGCTGGATGCGGGAAACTGAGAATCGTTACGGAAAGATTCCGAAAATCGCGCGTTGAGGGTCGGCCAGAACCAGTTCCAGGAGAAGATACAATGAAACTCCTTGCTCTTGCCGCCGCCCTCACGCTCAGCGGCGCCGCGGTTGCCCAGACGACCCCGGGCACCACCGGACAGACCACCACTGGTGACATGACCGGCACGACGTCGGACACGACCACGACGACCGGCACCGATACGACCACCACCACCGGCACCGACACGACCTCCGGCGTGCCCTCGTCGACGATGACGCCGTCCACGACCGGTCCGGTGACCTTTGCACCGCCGTCGACCACCCCGGCGCCGGCCGCACAGCAGAACTATCCGGTGTGCTCGCGCACCGTGAAGGACAGCTGCCGCAATCCGGGCGGCAAGTAAGCCTTTAAGCGTCCAACGACGTCAGCAGCGCGCGTCCTCCCGAGCGGAGGGCGCGCGTTGGTGCATTCAGGGGTGCCGGACGCGAACACGGCGCGTCGGGTGCGGTGTCAGTCCTCGACCAGCTTCATCAGGCGGCGTTCCACCGGCGCCAGCACGGGCCCAAGCTCGTGCCCGCGCTTCAGCACCGCGCCGACTTCGTTGACCAGCGCCCACATGCCCTGCCGGTTGCGGAGCGCCGGGCGCTTCTCGATGCGGAACTCCGGCCGCTCGGCAGATCGCCGGAAGGCGGAGAACACGGCCGCATCGCGCCCCAGATCGATCGCATAGTCGCGCCAGTGCCCGGCTGCGACCATTCGGCCGTAGAGGTCGAGGATACGCGCCAGTTCGGCACGTTCGAACCCCGTCTGGCTCGGACGTCCCGCGCTTGCCGGAAAGGGGGTGACGACTCCCATCAGGCGCGGTTGCGATGCTCTTCGGCCTCGGCCACCGCCGCATCCAGGCGGCGGCGCAAGGCTTCCAGTTCGCAGCGCAGGGTCTCGATCTTCTGCGCCTGCGGGTCCTGCATCTCTCGGCACGGTGTGCCGTAGGGTACGAAGTCGCGCTGATAGGCGGTGGAATCGACCAATGTCGGCCGCGCCGGGATGCCGACCATCACCGCCCCCTCCGGCACGTCGCGCGTGACGACGGCGTTGGCGCCAACGCGCGCGCGCGCGCCGACCTGGATCGGCCCCAGCACCTGCGCACCAGAGCCGATGATCACGCCATCGCCGATGGTCGGGTGCCGCTTGCCGGCGATGCCGTTGTCCGGACTGGTCCCGCCGAGCGTTACATTCTGGTATATGGTGACGTTGTCGCCGATCTCCGCCGTCTCCCCGATCACCGTGAAACCATGATCGATGAAGAAATTGCGGCCGATCTTCGCGCCCGGATGGATGTCGATCACCGTCAGGAACCGCGCGAGGTGGTTCACCGCGCGGGCGAGGAAGAACAGCCGCGCCTGGAACAGGCGGTGTGCGATGCGATGGAAGCCGAGCGCCCAGACACCCGGGTACAGCAGGATCTCGGCACGCGAGCGCGGCGCCGGGTCCCGGGCCTTGATCGAATCCAGATACGCGCCGAGCCGGCCGACCATGCTAGTCCCTTCCCCGTTTCGAGGCCATTTAGGACTCCTGCTGCGGAATTTCCAGCAACCGCGATATGGAACGCGCGACACGCCTGTTCGACGCATCAGCGCTCCGCTCGCTCAATCGCTGGAACTTGATCGACACCGCCGATAAGACGGTGCCATGAGCACCACCTATCTGCCTACCCTGAAGCAGCTCCAGTATCTCGTCGCGCTGCGCGATGCGGGCCATTTCGGACGCGCGGCGGAGGCGTCGTTCGTGACGCAATCGACGCTGTCGGCGGGCATTCGCGAACTCGAAACGCTGATCGGGGTCACGCTGGTCGAGCGGACGCGGCGGGTCGTGCGGTTCACGCCGCTGGGCGAGGCGATCGTCGACAAGGCGCGCACGGTGATCCGCGAGGCGGAGGAGCTCGCCGACATGGCGCGCGCCGCCGGGCGGCCGCTGTCGGGCGAGATGCGGATGAGCGTGATCCCCACCATCGCCCCGTTCCTGCTACCCCGCATCCTGCCGCGGCTGCGTGAGGATTATCCCGACCTAAAGCTGTTCCTGCGCGAAGAGCCGAGCCAGGCGGCGTGCGAAGCGCTGCACCACGGGCGCTCCGACTGCGTGCTGCTCGCCCTCCCCTTTGCCTGTGGCGATGTCGAGGTGGCGCCGCTGTTCGACGACCCGCTCTATCTGGCGGTGCCGCAGGGCGACGCGCGTCCGGGGGCCGGGCCGATGGTGGCGGACGACATCGACGCCGCCCGCCTGCTGCTGCTGGAGGACGGCCACTGCCTGAAGGACCATGCGCTACGCGCCTGCCCGCATCCGGAGTTGCGCGGACGGGCGACGATGCTGGGCACCTCGCTCCACACCATCGTCCAGATGGTCGACAACGGTCTCGGCCACACGATGCTGCCCGAGATGGCGGTGGATGCCGGCATCCTCGATCATACGCAGGTGGTCGCCCGCAAGATCGACGCACCCAAGGCATCGCGCGAGATCGCGCTGGTGTGGCGCCGCGCCTCCCCGCGCGAGCGCGACTTCCGACTGTTGGCGGGGGTGCTCTCCACCGCGCGCTGACCACGACTCATCCCGACAGGGTGGACAAGCTGGGCCCTGGGGAGGTCCGATCGCCCTCCCCAGGCGTTGCGCCGCAGTCGCGCAATCCATCCCTGTTGAGGAGAAACTGATGTTCCGTCTTCCGATCGTATCCGCTCTGGCCGTCGTTGCCGCTACCGCGGCGCCGGCGCTGGCGCAGACCACGACCGCGACGCCCGCACCCCAGACGGCTCCGCAGACCACGCCGGCCGCGCCCGGCACCACCGCCGCACCCGCCGATGCAGCAGCAGCCGCCAAGCCGAACCCGGCCGTCGGCGGCGCGCAGATGGCGCCCACCAAGCCGATCGTCGAGAACCTGGCTGCAGCGCCGAACCTGGCGACGCTGGTCAACGCGCTCAAGGCCGCCGGCGTCGATGCGGCACTCGCCGGCCCGGGCCCCTTCACCGTGTTCGCGCCCGACAATGATGCGTTCGGCCGGCTTGCACCCGGCACCATGGACACGTTGCTGAAGCCGGAGAACAAGGCGACGCTCGCCAAGATCCTCAACTACCATGTGGTGTCGGGGAAGCTCGATGCCGTGACGCTCAAGAAGCAGATCGAAAGCGCCGGCGGGACGCTGACGCTGACCACGGTCGCGGGCCAGCCGCTCACCGCAGGCCTGGAGAACGGCGCGATCACGCTGACGGATGCGAATGGCACCAAGGCTTACGTGACGACCTATGACGTCGACCAGTCGAACGGCGTCTTCCACGTCGTGAACGGCGTGCTCGTGCCGAAGCTCGGCTGACCTTTTCGGAGGAGGGTTCGCCCTCCTCCCCCCTTTCTAGCGCCAGCGGTCGGCCGCGCCCGCGTCGCCATCGCGGGCTGCGACCCAGCGCGCACCCTCTTCGCGACGCTCGCGTTTCCAGAACGGCGCATCGGTCTTGAGCCGATCGATCAGGAATGCGCAGGCCTCCAGCGCCGCATGGCGGTGGGGTGCGGCGGTCGCCACCAGCACGATCCGCTCGCCGGGAGCCATGGGGCCGACGCGATGGACCACCGCAACCGCGTGCAGCTGCCAGCGCGCGACCGCCTCCTCGGCGAGGGCGTGCAACACGGCCTCGGTCATGCCCGGGTAATGCTCCAGCGCGAGCTCGCGCACGCCGTCATCCGCGCGCACGAAGCCGGAGAAGCTCGCGACTGCGCCGGAACCGCTGCCTTCCACCGCCGCGAGCGTGGCGGCGAGGTCGATCGGCTCCGACTGGACCAGCGCGCGGATCATCCGCCGGTCACCGGGGGGAAGATCGCGACTTCGCGGGCTCCGCTGATGGAAGCTTCGAGCGGCACGAAGCGCTGGTCGACCGCAGCACGCAGCCGCGCGCGATCGGCCAGGGCCTCGGCGTGCGCAGGGCTGCGAGTCGAGAGCCAGTCGATGAGGTGCTCGACCGTCGTCAGGTCCGCGGGAGGATCGACGTTCTCCGCCCCGGTCCCGATCGTCTCGCGCACCCAGGCGAAATAGAGCATGGCAAGCGCCATCAGCTGTCCATGTGCCGGAGGCCGACGCGCAGATAGTCCCAGCCGGTAACAAGGGTCAGGACGGCAGCCCCCCAGAGGCAGGCGAGCCCGACCGCGCGGACCCACAGGATGTCCGGGACCGCACCGGCCAGGATCAGCGCCCCGAACGCGACGAGCTGCAGCGTCGTCTTCCACTTGGCGAGCTTGGAGACCGGCAGCGAGACCTGCAGCCCCGCAAGAAACTCGCGCAGGCCCGACACGGCAATCTCGCGCAGCAGGATGACGAGCGCGGCGATCAGGTGGATGCCGGTGATGAGGGCGGTATCGTGCCGCGTTCCCACCAGCATCAGGATCACGGCAGCGACCATGATCTTGTCGGCGATCGGATCCAGGAACACCCCGAGCTTCGACACCGTGCCGTTCGAGCGGGCGAGATACCCGTCGAAATAGTCGGTGACGCCCATCAGGCAGTAGAGGGCGAAGGCGATCGCGTAGCCGGCATGCCATTGCGGCCACCAGAGGAACGCGACCAGAAGGGGCACCGCGAAGATCCGCGAGAGCGTGAGGATATTGGGAAGCGTCAGCACCCGCCGGGGTCTAGCACCGGGGCGCGAGCGGGGAGAAGCTTTAATCGCGCATTGAAGCCGCTTGCCACGCTGGGCTATGGCTACGGGCATCAAGCCTGCGCGATGCAACGACACAAGGTACTGACGACACGATGCTGAATGCGCTCGGGCTGCTCAGGAAGCGCCGCTTCCTTCCCCTGTTCGTCACGCAGTTTCTGGGTGCCTTCAACGACAACCTGTTCAAGCAGGCGATCGTTCTGTTCGCGACCTACCAGATCTTCTCGGACGCGCAGGCAGAACAGAATTTCAACGCCTTGGCGACGGCGATCGGGATCATCCCCTTCTTCGTCCTCTCGGCGCTGTCCGGCCAGCTCGCGGACACGAGCGACAAGGCACGGATCATCCGCATCGTGAAGACGGCCGAGATCGGAATCATGATCTTCGGCGCGGCGGGCGTGTTCGTGGCGCAGGCCGGGTGGATCAACCTCGGCCTCGCGATGATGCTGGGCGCCGTGCTGCTGCTGGGCACCCACTCGACCTTCTTCGGGCCGATCAAATACGCGATCCTGCCGCAGCATCTGAAAGAGGATGAGGTGCTGGGCGGCACCGGGCTGGTGGAAGCCGGCACCTATCTCTCGATCCTGCTGGGAACGGTGATCGCAGGATGGATCTCCGTCGAGGCTTCGGCGATCCTGGTGATCGGGGTTGCGGTGATCGGCTGGATCACGGGCCGCATGGTGCCCGCGGCCCCCCGGCTGGGTGCCGAACTGAAGCTCAACTACAACCCGATCACCTCCTCGTGGAAGCTGGTCGCGGCGACGATGCACATCCGGCGGCTGTTCCTGGCGATCCTCGCCATCAGCTTCTTCTGGACCATCGCGTCGGTGATGATCGTGATCTTCCCGCCGCTGGTGAAGAACGTGCTCACCGCCAACGAGCGGGTCGCCAGCCTCACCATCGCGATCTTCTCGGTCGGGGTGGCGATCGGTTCGGTGGTCATCAACGCGCTGCTGCGCGGCAAGGTCTCGGCGAAATATGCGCCGGGCTCGGTGATCGCGATGGGCGTCGCCGTGATCGCGCTGTCGCTGGAGGCGCGCGGCTGGGTGCAGGCGCCGGCCGGCACATTGTATGGCTTCTACGACTTTATCACGCTGCCGCGCGCGGTCGGGTTGCTGCTGACGATGCTTGCCGTCGCAGTCACCGGCGGCATGTTCGTGGTGCCGCTCTACGCCTTCCTGACCACCACGGTGACCAAGGACCAGACGGCGCGGACGGTGGCGGCCAACAACATCGTCAACGCAGGCGCGATGACGATCGGCGCGATCGTGGTGAGCGCCGTCAGCGCGGCCGGAGTGACGCCGGAGGACATGCTGCTGGTGGTCGCCGGCATGTGCGTGCTCTCCGCCTGGTTGGCCTGGAAGCTGCACTGCGCATGCGACTGAACCGCCGGGTCAAGCCGCAAGCGCGGCTATAACAGGAAGGTGTAGAAGCAGACGAAGAAGGCGGTGAAGCTCAGGACGAAGAGCTTCAGATCCTCTTCGCTGCTGGCGTCCTTCGATGCCTTGCGAGCATCCGCCAGAGCACGGCGAAAGGGATGCGGTGGGCCGGAAACGGCCACAGGCGAGTGCGCGTGTCGTTGGTCCATAGGAACAGGTTAACACGCCGTTTACGCTTTGCACCTTCGTCGGTGGCGCTGGGCGTCCCGATATGAAACGCCCCGCCCCGGCGGCTGCCGGAGCGGGGCACGACGTTTCTAGGAGTTCGATCAGGCGCGGGCGCGCAGCGGCTCCTGGATCTCCGGCCGGGCCAACTCGACTCCCAGTTCTTCCGCGAACCAGGCGCTGGTGCGGGCGAGCCCATCCTCCAGCGGCACGGTCGGCTCCCAGCCGAGCACCGCCTTGGCACGGCTGATGTCGGGACGGCGGCGCCGCGGATCGTCCTGCGGCAGCGGGTTGTAGGTCACCCGGCCCTCGACACCGGTCGCGACCAGCACCTTTTCCAGCAGCTCGTTGACGGTGAACTCGGTCGGATTGCCGAGGTTGACCGGCTCCATCGGATTGATGTCGCTTTCCATCAGCCGCATCAGCGCATCGACCATGTCGGAGACGTAGCAGAAGCTGCGCGTCTGGCTGCCGTCGCCATAGACGGTGATGTCGCGGCCGGACAGCGCCTGGCAGATCAGGTTGGAGACGACGCGGCCGTCATCCGGATGCATCTGCGGGCCATAGGTGTTGAAGATGCGGGCCACGCGCACTTCCGCGCGGTTCATGCGGGCATAGTCGAAGGTCAGCGCCTCGGCAGCGCGCTTGCCCTCGTCATAGCAGGCGCGCGGGCCGGTGCAGCTCACCCAGCCGCGATAACCTTCCGCCTGCGGGTGGACTTCCGGATCGCCATAGACCTCGCTGGTGGAGGTGAGCAGGAAGCGCGCGCCGGTCTTTTCGGCCAGCCGCAGCAGGTGGTTGGTGCCGACCACGTTGGTGAGCATCGTGTGCTCGGGATCGGCCTGGTACTGCGGCGGCGAGGCTGCGCAGGCGAGATTGTAGATGCGCGTGATGCGATCGGCCCGCTCCAGCACCGCCTGGGGCAGCGGGTTGACGATGTCCGCCTCCACGAAGGTGAAGTTGGGCAGCGCCTCCAGCAGCCGCAGGTTGGACGGACGCGCCGTCTGGAGGTTATCGAGGCACAGCACCTCATAGCCCTGATCCACCAGCGCCCGGCAGAGGTGCGAGCCGATAAAGCCCGCTCCGCCCGCGACCAGCGCCACTCCAGCTTCGTTCTGCGCCATGTTCCGCTCCTTCTTGTCCCTTATGTCGTTCATCAGGCGGCTCCTGCCAAAGCAGACTGCGGCACCTGTCGTGCTGCCGCTTCGGTGAGGTGCAGTTCCAATTCTGCGGCGCGGTGCGCAGCGGTGTGGGCGTCCAGCACGCGGGCGCGTGCCGCCTCCCCCATTGCCGCGGCATCCGCCCCTTCGATCGCGGCGATCACGGCGGCGCCATCATCCGCCAGCAGGATCTCGCGGCCGGGTGCGAACAGGTCTTCGATCCCCTCCCAGCGATCCGACACGATCGGGGTTCCGCACGCGCCCGCCTCGAACAGGCGCACCGACGGCGACCAGCCCGCCGCGATCATGTCCGCGCGCGTCACGTTGAGGGTGAAGCGCGACGCCGAGTAGAAGTCGGCGTGCTCGGACGGCGGCAGGTGATCGATCCGCTCGACGTTCGCCGGCCAGTCGATGGTGTCGGGATATTGCGGCCCCGCCACCACGAACCGGCGGTGCGGCAGCGCGCGCGCCGGCTCGATCAGCAGCCGCTCCAGAGTGGGCTGGCGATCGTCGCTGTAGGTGCCGAGGTAGGAGAGGTCCCAGCGCTTCTCCGTGCCGGTCGGCGCGTAGAGCGCCGGGTCGACCGAGCAGTAGAAGGCACGCGCCGCCGGCGATCCATAGGTGCGCTCGAGCCGCTCCAGCGTCGGCCCGCCGGTGAACGACAGGTAGAGGTCGTAGCCGGGGATGACCTCCGGCGAGAGATATTCGAAGTCGCCGCGTTCGAGCTTCGCGAGCGTCACCGGCGTGTCGATGTCGTAGAAGGCGGTGACGCCCTCAGCGACCTGCTGGACATAGCGGGCGACCGCTACGCCCTCCGGCACATAGGAGCCGACGATCACCGCATCGGCGCCCGCGATCTCCTCGCGCCAGGCGTCCAGCCCGTCCAGATCGGCGTAGAATTTCAGCCGGCAATAGTCGGGATCGACGTGGTCGCGATGCGACGCATACCAGGGCACGTCCCGCTCCAGGAACAGGATGTCGTGACCGCGCGCGGCGTAAGCCTTGAGCAGCGCGCGGAAGGTGGTGGCATGGCCGTTGCCCCACGAGGACGACAGCGAGAGGCCGAGGACGACGAGCTTCATGCGACTTCCCGCTGCCGCTCGGCATGCGCTTGGAACAGCTGGTCCACCTGCGCGCCGCGCAGCGTGTAGGTGTGCTCGGCGAGCACGCGCTTGAGCGCCGCTTGGCCGATCGCCTGCGCGCGTTCTGGCGTAAGCGCCGCGAGATGGTCGGCCACGTCCTGGCCGTCACGCGCGACCAGCACTTCCTCGTTGGGGATCAGGAACTGCTCGATGCCTTCCCAGGCGTCGGTGATGAGGCAGGCGGCAGCGCCCGCCGCTTCAAAGACGCGGGTCGCGGGCGAGAAGCCGACGTTGGCCATGCTGTCGCGCGCCACGTTCAGCACCGCGCGTGGCGTGCAGTTGAAGGCGTTGTGCTCGGCCGTGTAGACGTGGCCGCGGTGGCGGACGTTGCCGGGCATCGCCTTGGTCTCCCAGCCGTTGCCGCCGATCAGGAATTGCTGCTCCGGCAAGCGCGCGGCGGCCTTGAGGAAGAACTCCTCCACGCGCGCTTCACGGTCCGGAAGGCGGTTGCCGAGGAACGCGAGATCGCAGGCGAAGCGGGGGTCGGGCTCGACCGGAAAATGGGTCGTCGGGTCGAGCGCATTGTAGACCGGCACGCAGTCGGCGGCGCCGAAGCCCTTGTACGCGTTCACAACCGGCGGGCCGCCGCCATAGGTGAACACCGCATCGAGGTCCGGCAGCGCGCGGCGCACAGGATGGTCCGCGTCGGCGCGCATCTCGTCGAGCGTGGCAGCCGCGTCGACGTCCCAGAAGATCTTGAGCGCCTGCGGCGCGGCATGCTCGACGATGCCCTCCAGCAGCTCGCGATCGAACACGCCGACGCCGTTCGCCTTGACGACGATGTCGGCGTCGGCCGCTTCGGCAAGGACGCCGCGCATCGCCTCTTCGGTCGCCGGGTAGACCACCGAGCGTGCCCAATCGGGTGCGTCGATGTCGCGATGCTTCTGCCGGTCGAAGGCGTCGGGCTCGTAGAAGCTGATCTGGTAGCCGCGCTGCGCCAGGTCGCGCAGGATGCCGCGATAATAGGTGGCCGCACCGTTCCAATAGGACGACACGAGGCTGGATCCGTAGAAGGCGATCTTCACGCCACGTTCCTCTCAACTTGCGGGGCGCCGAGGGTCGCGACGACGGCGAGCAGCTCGTCGACGCGGTGGGCGCAGGTGTGCCGGGCGCGGATCGTCTCCAGCCCGGCGGCGGCGAGGCTCGCGCGCAGGTCGGGATCGTCGCGCAACGCCGTCAGGTGGCGGGTCATCTCGGCGCCGTCGCGGGCGACGAGATAGTCGGTGCCGGGGCGGAACAGCCCCTCGGCATCCTCCCACGGCGCCGACACCAAAGGCAGCCCGCAGGCGAGCGCCTCGAACACGCGGATGGTGGGGATGCCGGGCAGGATCGTCGCGTAGTAACGACGCGGCACGTGCACGGTGGCGAGGTGGCGGGCGAAGATTTCCGGCGCCTTGGCATTAGGTGCCCAGCCGCGATAGCGCGCGCCGTGCGAGGCAAGCATCGCCTTGGCCTCGTCCGGGTAGCGCACGCCGTAGATGTCGAGCGGCAGGCCCGCGGCATTGGCCGGGCGGAAGAGGAAGTCCTCCAGCTCCTGCGTCCGCTCGCCGTCGCCCCAGTTGCCGATCCACACCAGCCCCTCGCGCGTGCCTTCGTGCACGGGCGGGTGGAAGTGGCGGGTGTCCGCGGCCTCGTGCCAGGTCCAGACGCGTCCTTCCCAGCCCCAGCGGCGATAGACCTCCGACAGCGTCTCACCGAACGCGAGCACGCCGTCATAGCCGGAGAGATCGAAGGCGCGGATCGCGTCGGGATCGCTCACGGCGCGGTGGTGGGTGTCGTGGAACAAGAGGGTGAAGCGGCCGCCGCGCTTGCGCAGGTCGCCGATGGCGGCGACGAGCGCAGGGTCGTTCCACTCGTGGACGATCACCAGCTCGGCATCGTCGACCAGCTCGACCGGATCGGTGCCGGGCGCAAAGCTCTGCGACGACAGCTCCGGATAGGCGGTGCGATAGGGCTCCAGCCCCGCCTCGCCACCGTCGGCGAGCAGGTTTGCGAGACTCCAATTGCCTTCCGGTTCCAGCGTGCGGACATCGTGACCGCGCGCGATCAGCTCGCGCAGCACGCCGCGCAGGAAATGGGCGTTGCCGTGGTTCCAGCACGACAGCAGCGAATGGGTGAAATAGGCGATCTTCATGCCGCGGCACTCCGCGTGAGGGTTGCGGCGGGATCGAGCAGGTCGCGGTAGAGTGCGGCCATGTCGCGCGCGACTGCCGCCGGCGTGTAGCGGCCCGCGCGCGCCTGCGCGGCCTCGCCCAGCGCAAGGCGGCGCGCGGGATCGGCGCGGACCGCCTCGATCGCGGCGACGAAGCCGCCTTCGTCCTGTGGCGCCACGAAGACGGCCGCGCCGTCCCACAGCTCACGGAAGGTCGGCAGGTCGGCGAGCACCAGCGGACAGCCGGCAGCCGCCGCCTCCAGCACCGCCAGCCCGAACGGCTCGAACCGCGCGGCCGAGACGAAGATCGGGCGCTGGACGAGCCACTCGGCCAGTTCCGCCTCGCTCAACAGCCCGAGCGGCTGGAGATGGTCGGCGGGCACCTGCTCGCCATGCGGCCCCACCAGCGCGCCGGCCGCGTGGAACGGCACCGGCAGCCGGGTGGCCACGCGGTCGAGCAGACGCGTCTGCTTGACCTGGTCCCACAGCCGGCCGGCGGTGAAGACGCAGTCGGTGGGCGCGCCCTCGCCCACACACAGCGGCCGGCGGCCGTTGTGGACGGCGAGCGGCAGGTCGGCGAGGCCATAGGTGCGCTGGATCACCGCGGCGAACGCTGCGGTCGGCGCCACGACACGGCTGGCCGCGCGAAAACCCTGTTCGGTCAGCGTGCGCTGCCAGCGATAGTCCGGCGGCAGCTTGGTGCCATTGGCGGCGTCCCACCAGGTGGCGAGGCAGCCGTGCGCCACCGCGACCACCGGCACGCCGAACGCGCCGCTCGCCGCCAGCGTCGGCATGTTGCAGTGGACGAGGTCGAACCCCTGCTCGCGCACCAGCTTCGCCAGTGCCTCGCCGGCCTCGCGCACCGGCACGGGGCCGTCACACAGCCAGTCGAGCGGCAGGCCGGTCTCCAGGATCGGAATGCCCGCCGCCTCGACCGGCGCGCGCTGCGCGGCATTCGGCTCCGGCCCGAGCACCGCTACCGTCGGCGCGAAGCCGAGGGGAGCGAGCGCACAGGCGAGGTCGGTTGCATATTGCCAGACCCCGCCCACGGCATCGGCGGTGATCAGGATCCGCGCCGCCATCAAGCAGCCCCTGCCGGCGCATCCGCCGCCGGGACGCCGATGGGCGCGTTGATGCCGCGCGCCTCCGCCAGCCAGCGGGCTAGCCGCGCGACGCCGTCGTGCCAGTCGATGCGCTTGCCGAGGCCCAGCGCCGCCTGCGCCTTGCGCGTGTCCGCGACAAAATAGCGCTGGTCGCCCGCGCGCCAGTCGGAGAAGCTCAGGTCGACCTCGCGGCCGAGCACTTCGCCGATATAGGCCAGCAGCTGGCGCAGGCTGATGGCGTTGTCCGGGCCCCCACCCAGGTTGAACGCCTGGCCCGCGACGGCGTCGATGTTGCGCCATGCCGCGACATAGGCGTCGACCGCGTCCGACACGTCGAGGATGTCGCGAACCTGATGACCGTCGCCGTAGAGCGTGATCGGCTTGCCCTCGAGCGCGCGGATCAGGAAATGGGCGACCCATCCCTGGTCCTCGGTGCCCATCTGGCGCTGACCATAGATGCAGCTCATCCGCAGCACCGCGGTCTTCAGGCCGAAGCTGCGGGCGTAGTCGAGCACATATTGGTCGGCCGCGCCCTTGGAGCAGCCGTACGGCGTGTGGAAGTCGAGCGGCCGCGCCTCGCCGATGCCGTGCGCGCGCACTTCCGCGTCCACGGGACGATAGGCCTGATCCTCCAGCACGAAGTCGAGGTCGATCAGGTCGCCGTACACCTTGTTGGTGGATGCAAAGATCACCGGCGTCTCGGGCGAGCGCGTGCGAATCGCGTCGAGCAGGTTGAGCGTGCCGGCGATGTTGATCGCAAAATCGTCGCGCGGATCGACCATGCTGGTGGTCACCGCCACCTGTGCGGCCAAGTGGAACACCGCCTTGGCACCGGCCGCGGCATCCGCCAGCCGAGCCTCGTCGCGAATGTCGGCGTGCAGGAAGTCGATGCGGTCGCCATGCCGCTGCTGCAGCCAGGCGAGGTTGGTGTCGACCCCCGCTCGCGATAGCGCGTCATAGACGAGCACGCGGTGCCCCTCGCCGGCCAGCCGGTCGGCGAGGTTGGATCCGATGAAGCCCGCACCGCCGGTGACCAGGATCGGCCGCGGGTCCGCCGCGGCGCTCTCCTGCCCGGTCATGCCACCAGGCCCCGCTTTTCCAATTCGGAGCGCATCTGCTCGACGCGGTCCTGCGCGGTCTGCTGCGCCACCCACTCCGCGAGCTCGGCCAGGCCCTGCTGGAAGTCCTGCTTCGCGCGGAAGTCGAGCTTCTCGGCCGCCAGCGTCGTGTCGCAGAAGCAGTGGCGAATATCGCCGATGCGCGCCTTGCCCACCACTTCCGCGGTCAGGTCGTTCTTGCCCATCGCCTTGGCGAGTTCCTCGGCCACTTCCTTGACCGACCGATGGTTGCCCGAGCCGATGTTGAACGTGCCGCCGACTGCCTGCGGCAGCAAGAGGGCGTCGGCAAAGGCGCGTGCCACGTCGCTGACATGAACGAAGTCGCGGCGCTGCTCACCGTCCTCGAAGATCAGGGGCGACTGACCATTGAGGAAGCGTGACGCAAAGATCGCGAGCACGCCGGTGTAGGGGTTCGACAGCGCCTGGCCGGGGCCATAGACGTTGAACAGACGCAGGCACACACCCTCAATGCCATAGGGCTCGGCCATGATGTGGGTCGTGCGTTCCTGCACATATTTGTTGAGCGCGTAGATCGACGCCAGGTTCGGGCGCTTCCACTCCGGGGTCGCGACCGGGCTGAGCGGGCGGCCCTGCGCGTCGGTGGGCTCCCAATTCTTCTGGCCGTCCTTCAGCGTCTTGCGCTCGGCGTTCTCAACTAGCGCGCCATCGGCGTCGCGGTAGAGGCCCTCGCCATAGATGCTCATGGAGGAGGCGGTGACGACGCGGCGGACCGGCTTGTCGATCAGCGCCTCGAACAGCACCGCGGTGCCGACGTCGTTGGTCGAGGTATAGCGCTCGACCTCGTACATCGACTGGCCGACGCCGACTTCGGCCGCCAGGTGGATGACGCTGTCGACGCCGTCGAGCGCCTTCAGCACCGCATCCTTGTCGCGCACGTCGGCGCGGATCAGCTCGGCTTCCTTGTTGAGCATCTGCGAGCCGTCGGTCGCGCCATGGACCTGCTCGATCAGGCTATCGAGGACCCGCACTTCGTTGCCGCGTGCCAGAAGTTCGTCGGCGACGAAGCGTCCAATGAATCCCGCCCCCCCGGTGATGAGAACTCGTTCCATTCTTCCTCCCGCTCTCGACACCGACTGCATCCCCCAGCCGTGCCTGCGTTGACTTGACCGTCCCAAGCCTGTTCAATGGCTTGCGACCCGGAAGAAGAAGCGCTTCTTCTTCATCTTTGTTCCCGAAAATCATTCCGGGCGGGAAACATTTTTCCCGGAGCGGGGAACCAAAGGGGGACGCGATGCGATTGCAGCATCTATGTTGATCCTGCCTTCTACGGGCGCGCATTGAGCGCGACCGTCCTTCTTGCGCGTCACGGAAGCCATGATGAGGTCGGCGCGGTTCTGAGCGGCCGGTCGGAGATCGCGCTCAACGCCGCGGGCCGCGCAGAAGCCGAGCGCCTTGCCGAGCGCCTCGCCTCCGCGCCGCTCCGCGCGATCCACGCCAGCCCCCGCCGCCGCACGCGGGAGACCGCGGAGATCGTCGCCGCCCGCCACGGCCTGCCCGTGACCCTGGTGGACGCGCTGGACGAGGTCGACTTCGGCGCCTGGACCGGCCGCAGCTTCGACAGCCTTGATGGCGATCCGGACTGGGACCGCTGGAACGCGGAGCGCGCGACCGCCTCTACCCCAGGTGGGGAAACCATGGCGGCGGCCGTCACGCGCGCGACGGCGCACATCGCCTCGCTCGAAGGCGACGGCGGCATGATCCTCTGCGTCAGTCACTGCGACATCATCCGCGGCGTGGCCGCGCAGGTCCTTGGGCTCGGACTCGACCGGTTGCTCGCGTTCGACTGTGCGCCGGGTTCGCTTACCACGCTGGCACTGGCAGGAGGCCAGGGCCGCATCGTCACGCTCAACGAGGTGCCGCAATGACCAAGATGCCCACCGATCGGCTCCGCGAGGAAGTGGCGCGGCTCGCGCCCTGGTTCCACAACATCGACTTAGGGAACGGCATCCAGACCGCGCCCGAGCATTTCCTGGGCGACTATCCCCGATTCAAGTTCGAGCGCTTCGGCCCTGCCCTGCCGGAGGACATGACGGGCAAGACCGTGCTCGACATCGGCTGCAACGCCGGCTTCTACTCGGTGGAGATGAAGCGGCGCGGCGCCACGCGGGTGCTCGGCATCGACAGCGACGAACGCTACCTGGCGCAGGCACGGCTCGCGACCGAGGCGCTGGGCTTCACCGGCGTCGAGTTCGCCAAGCTGTCCGTCTATGACGTCGCGTCACTGGGCGAGAAGTTCGACCTCGTGATCTTCATGGGCGTGCTCTACCACCTGCGTCATCCGCTGCTGGCACTCGACCTCATCCGCGAACATGTCGCCCGCGACATGATGCTGTTCCAGACGCTGCAGCGCGGGTCCGACGAGGTGTGCGAGGTGCCGGAGGATCACCCCTTCTACGTGCCGGGCACCTATGACGCGCCCGCCTATTTCGACGATCCGGGCTATCCCAAGATGCACTTCATCGAGCGCGAGTATGCGCACGACTGGACCAACTGGTGGGCGCCAAACCATGCCGCGTCGGAGGCGATGCTGCGCGCCTCGGGCTTCACCGTCGAGGCGCGCCCGGAACGCGACGTCTATCTGTGCCGCGTGGCGCCGGTTCCCTATGCGGAATACGGCCCTGCGGCAGTCTACCCGGCCCGCGGGCCGGAACAGGGGGAAGCCAAGTGATCGAAGCCGCGATGCTCTGGAACGAGCCGAACAACAAGTCGCACTGGGATCCCGAGCTCGATCCCGAGTGGGCGATCTTCGCCGACACGATGGTTCGGGCGGGCAACGCGATCCACGCGATCAATCCGGCAGTCACGCGCGTGCTCGGCGGCATGTCCCCGATCGACCCGGCCTGGGTGCAGCGGATGGAGGCACGCGGCGTGCTCGACGCCGTCGATGCGGTCGCGGTGCACGGCTTTCCGCTCGACTGGAACCTGTGGCCGATCCACGCCTGGCCTGAAAAGATCGCCGAGATCGAAGCGGTGACGGACAAGCCGATCTGGGTGACCGAGGTCGGGGTCGGCTCGTTCGGCGCCGAAGAGGTGCAGGTGTTCGGCGTCAACCGGACTGCCGAGCTTCTGATCGGCCGCGTGCCGCGCATCTTCTGGTATTCGCTCTACGACCTGCCGCAGAGCTGGGGCGCCACCACCCGCCATCGCGAGGCGGAAGGGTCGAGCTACTACCGCCATTTCTACATGGGGCTGATCCGCGAGGACGGTACCCCCAAGCCCGCGCTCGACGACTATGCCAAGGTCGCCTCAGACATGGGCCTGATGCAGTGGTTCCATTATGAGGACCCGCGCCTGGACGAGGCGGTCGCGTGGATGAAGCGGCTCGGTACGAAGAAGCTGCGCACAGGCCTGAGCTGGGCCGACAGCTTCCGCCCCAATGCGCTCGACTGGTTCGACCGGCAGATGGAGGCGATCGCCGACTTCGACGTGACCGTCACCTTCTGCTTCACGCCCGAGCATCTGGGCCCGGGCAAGCACCACACCAGCCCGCCGTACGAGCCGCAGCAGTTCGCCGATTTCTGCGCATGGATGATCGACCGCTATGCCCCGGCGGGCGGCGTCCAGGCCGCGGCCGAGCCCGCGCTCGAAGTGCGCGCCTGATCCTAGGTCCAACCAGGAATGACGATGACCGAAACGATGCGCGCGGCGGTGCTCGCCGCGCCCGCCACCATGGAACTGCAGCAGGTCGCCCTGCCCGAGCCTGGCCCAGGCCAGGTGCGGGTGAAGCTGGAAGGCTGCGGCGTCTGCGCCTCCAACGTCGAGCCGTTCGAAGGCCAGCCCTGGTCGCAGTTCCCCGGCGAACCGGGCGGCATGGGGCATGAAGGCTGGGGCGTGGTCGATGCGCTCGGGTCCGATGTGACTGGCGTCGCGATCGGGGACCGCGTGGCGATGCTGTCGGGCAAGAGCTACGCCGAATATGACGTCGCCGACGTCGACGCGCTGGTGAAGCTTCCGGAGGCGCTGGCCGGCAAGCCCTTCCCCGGCGAGCCGCTGGGCTGCGCGTTCAACATCTTCCGCCGCGCCGACGTGCAGGCGGGGCAGACGGTGGCGATCGTCGGCATCGGCTTCCTGGGCGCGGTGCTGACGCGGCTGGCGACGGAGGCGGGTGCGCGGGTGATCGCGATCTCGCGTCGCCAGTCGTCGCTCGATCTCGCCCGTCACTATGGCGCGGCCGAGACGATCGTCATGGACGACCATTGGCGCATCCTGGAGGATGTGAAGCGGCTGACCGACGGGCGCGGCTGCGACCGGGTGATCGAATGCGTCGGCAAGCAATGGCCGCTCGATCTGGCGGGCGAGCTGGTGCGCGAGGGCGGCCGGCTGGTGATCGCGGGCTATCACCAGGACGGCCCGCGCCAGGTCAACATGCAGATGTGGAACTGGAAGGGCATCGACATTGCCAGCGCACACGAGCGCGACCCAGCGGTGAACCTGCGCGGACTGCGGGAAGCCGCGGAGGCGGTGGCCTCCGGTCGGCTCGACCCGACGCCGCTTTATACCCACCGCTATCCGCTCGACCGGCTGGACGAGGCGCTGCTTGCCACGCGCGACAAGCCCGACGGCTTCGTGAAGGCGCTGGTGACGTTCGGAGACGCCGCATGACCCGCCCGAAGCTCGGCTTCCTGGGCGTCGGCTGGATCGGCCGCCACCGCATGGAGGCGATGCTCGCCACCGGCGCGGTCGAGGCGGCGGCGATCAGCGATCCCTCGCCCGAGATGGTGGCGGAGGCGCAGAAGCTCGCCCCCGACGCAGCGGTGGTCGATTCGCTCGGCGCGATGCTGGCGCTCGGCCTCGACGGCGTGGTGATCGCGAGCCCGAGCGCGCTTCACGCCAGCCAGTCGATCGAGGCACTGGAGGCGGGCTGCGCCGTCTTCTGCCAGAAGCCGCTCGGCCGCAGCGCCGCCGAGGCGCGCGCGGTGGTCGATGCCGCGCGGCGAGCCGACCGGCTGCTGTCGGTGGACTTCTCCTACCGGTTCACCGCCGGCATGCAGCAAATTGCGCCGCTGGTGCGCGACGGCGCGCTCGGCCATGTCCACGCGATCGACCTCACCTTTCACAACGCCTATGGCCCGGACAAGCCGTGGTTCTACGATCCTGCTCTGTCGGGCGGCGGCTGCGTGATGGACCTGGGGGTGCACCTGGTCGACCTGGCGCTCTGGACGCTCGGCTTCCCGGAAGTGCGGGAGGTCACGTCTCACCTGTCGAGCGGGGGCCACCCCCTCGCCGATCCAGATCGCCAGGTGGAGGACTATGCCGTCGCCACCGTGATGCTGGCGGGCGGTACGGTGGTACGCCTCGCCTGCTCGTGGCGCCTGCCCGCCGGCCAGGACGCGGTGATCGACGCAAGCTTCTACGGCACCGCGGGCGCCGCGGCGCTGCGCAACCTCAACGGCTCCTTCTACGACTTCCGCGCCGAACGATTCGAGGGCACCACACGGCATCTGCTTGCAGAGGCACCGGACGCGTGGGGCGGTCGCGCCGGCGCGGACTGGGCCGAGCGCCTGGCCCGCTCGCCCCGCTTCACCGAGGATGCGGAAGAACTGGTGCGCAGTGCCGAGGTGCTCGACCGCATCTACGGTCGTTGACGAGGGGCTTGCACCGACTCAAGCATATGGCGGAACCGGCGGGGAACGTTCCTGAGGATCGCCCATGATCGTCCTTCGTCGACCCACGCTGTGGGATATCCTGTTTCGCGTACGCGGATCGATCATCGGCAGCATCGCCCCTCGCCTGGCGGCGATGCTGCTGATCGCCAGCGCCGCCGTGCTGCTCGCCGCGCGCACGCCAGCCATACTCACACAGCTCGGCGCGATACCCTTCACCCTGATCGGCCTCGCGCTCTCGATCTTCATGAGCTTCCGCAACAACGCGTGCTACGACCGCTGGTGGGAAGGTCGGAAGCTCTGGGGCCAGCTGATCATCGAAGTTCGCACCTTCGCCCGCCAGACCGCGCACCTTGCGCCGGAGATCCGAACGCCGCTGCTGATGGGGCTCGTGGGGTTCAGCCACGGTCTGGCAGCGCGCCTTCGCGGCAAGCCCGAAGCGGCCGCGATCCTCCCTTGGTTTGACGGGAAGGACTGGGCAGACCAGCCGAACCCGACCGATGCGGCCTTGCGGTCGGTGGGGCGCACATGCAGCCGGCTCGTGCAGGACGGCCACATCAGCGACATCCGCTACTCGGTGCTGGAACAACCGCTGACCGGCCTGGCTCAGGTGCAGGCCGGATGCGAACGCATCAAGGCGACGCCCCTGCCCTACGCCTATTCGCTGCTTCTTCACCGCACGGCCTATACCTTTTGCCTGCTGCTGCCCTTCGCGCTGGCGCAATCGCTAGGCTGGTGGACGCCGCTAGTCGTACTGGTGGTCTGCTATACCTTCTTCGGGCTCGATGCGCTGGGGGATGAGATGGAAGACCCGTTCGGGCAGGAGACGAACGACCTGCCGCTGGACGCCCTCGTCCGCACGGTGGAGCGGGAACTGCTGGCAGCCGTGGGACGGACCGATCTGCCGCCGCCGCTCCTCCCGAAGGATGCGGTGCTGCTCTAGCTCAGCCGACGACGGCCGGCGGGCGGGTGCTCGCGTGCCAGTTCCAGCCGTGTCCCAGGGCCAACAGCAGCGCACCGGCGACGCTCAGCGCCGTCTCCACCACGGGTCCGGTGGGCAGAAACGCGCCGGCACCCAGCAGCGGCAGCCCGAGCGCGGCAATCACCAGCGGCAGCGGGTGGCGATGGCGGCGAAAGCCCAGCCCCAGCGCCACCGCACTCGTCGGCACGGCAAAGGCGAAAGCGAGCGCGTGGAAGCTCTCCGGCAGCGTCAGGAACGCAGCGAGCATCGGGACCGCGACGATGAGCACGGGCAGCAGCAGGCAGTGCGCCAGGCAAAGCAGCGATGCCCCCATCGCTGCGCCGTCCAGCCATTGCTGCCGCCGGGCGGCCATCTGTCGTTCCATGCTTGCACCTCAACGCCAACGAGCGCGGGAAATGATACTTTGTATCATGAACGTCAAGGGCGCCCGTGGGAAAGGTTGCGTGCCTCTCGGCGGAGCCGCTACCCTCCGCATCAGAGAAGGAGAGGATCATGCGCCGTTCCATCAACCGCTGGCTCGGATGCGCATTGCCCCTGGCGGCACTCGCCGGGTGCGCGCATGCGCCTGTCCCGCCCGCTCTCGGCGCGGGCGCCCGCTATGTCGCGATGGGCAGTTCCTTTGCGGCCGGCCCCGGTATCCCCGAGCCTGTCGCCACCCCCGCTGCCCGCTGCGGCCGATCGACGAACAATTACGCGCACCAGTTCGCCCGCATGCGCGGGCTGACGCTGGTCGACGTCACCTGCTCGGGCGCTACCACGGCGCACATCCTGGGTTCCTGGAACGAGCTGGCCGCGCAGCTGGACGCGCTCACGCCCGACACGGCGCTGGTGACGGTCACGATCGGCGGCAACGACGTAAACTATGTCGGCAGCCTGATGAACGCCTCGGCCGGGCGCGAGATGCAGCCGCCGACCGAGCAGGCGTGGACGCGGCTCGCGCAGAGCTTCGACCGCATCGCCGCCGAGGTGCATCGGCGCGCACCGCGTGCCCGGCTGGTGTTTGTCGACTATCTCAGCCTGCTGCCGGACGGTCAGCCCTGTGCGGGAACGCCGGTCTCGCCGGAACAGGCCGAATTGCTGCGGAGGACGGCGGGCCGCCTGGAGGAAGCGACCGCCGCAGCCGCGAGCCGGGCGGGCGCCGGCCTGATCCGCGCCTCCGCGCTGTCGCGGGAACACGACGTCTGTGACGCGGAGCCCTGGACGAGTGGCTATGCAGCGGAGGGGAAAGGTCCGGTTCCGTACCACCCCAACCGCGACGGCATGCGTGCCATCGCTGAGGCGCTCGACGCGAGCTTGCCGCGATAAGCGCGGCTGCCGTTCAGAACAGCCGCGTCAGGAGGTAGAAGAGCGCACCGACCGCGGCCGACGCCGGGATGGTGATGACCCAGGCGACCACCACGCTGCTCGCCACGCCCCAGCGCACTGCCGAGGCACGCCGCGCGGTACCCGCCCCGATCACCGCGCCGGTAATGGTGTGGGTGGTGGATACCGGAATACCGAGCAGCGACGCGCAGAACAGCACGATAGAGCCGGCCAAGGAGGCGCTGAACCCCTGGTGCTGTGACAGCTTGGTGATGCGCGAGCCCATCGTCTCGATGATCTTCCACCCACCCGTCAGCGTACCGAGCGCGATCGCGATGTAGCAGCTGATCGCCACCCAGTGCGGCACCTCGAACGCGCCGTGCAGATAGCCGGTCGAATAGAGCAGCACGGTGATGATCCCCATCGTCTTCTGCGCATCGTTCAGTCCGTGGCTGAGCGAATAGGCGCCGGACGAGAGAAGGTGCAGGACCCGGAACGACCGCTCCGCCGTGCGCGAACTGGCGCGGGAGAACAGCCAGCTCGTGATCAGCATCACCAGCATCGCCAGGATCATGCCGATGGTGGGCGACAGCACGATCGCGATGAGGGTCTTGTTGAGGCCGCTCCACTGGATGCCGGTCAGTCCCGCATGGGCGACGCCCGAGCCGATCATGCCGCCGACCAGCGCATGGCTGGACGAGGACGGCAGCCCCTTCAGCCAGGTCACCACGTTCCAGAACATCGCGCCGACGAGTGCCCCGAACACCACCGCCGGCGTGATCAGGTCCTTGTCGATCAGCCCCTGGCCGATCGTGTCGGCGACCTTGTGCAGGGCCGGAAAGGCGATCGTCAGGAAATAGGCCGCGAAGTTGAAGACGGCGGCAAAGGCGACGGCGTGGACCGGGCGCAGCAACCGCGTCGCCACCACCGTCGCGATCGAGTTCGCCGCATCATGCAGGCCGTTCAGAAAGTCGAACGCAAGCGCGACCAGGATCAACCCGATCAGCAGCGGCAGGGCAAGTTCGTGCATGGGGGCGCGTCAGGCGTGGTCGACGACGATGCCGTCGATCTCGTTCGCCACGTCCTCGAACGCGTCGACGATGCGCTCGAGATGCTTGTAGATCTCGCGCTGGACCGAGAAGCGCAACGCATCCTCCGGCCCCAGTTCCTTGAACGCGCGCTTCAGCCCCGCCGTGTGGATCTCGTCGGCGTGGCTTTCCATGCGGACGAGGCGCTCGGTCAGTTCGTGAAGACGCCCGCCATTGCTTCCAAGGTCGCGCAGCAGCGGCATCGCCTCTGCCGTGATCCGGGACGCGTCGACGATGATCGCCGCCATGTCCTTCATCTCCTGCTCGAACTCGGTGACCTCGTAGAGGTCGATCGCCTGCACGGCTGCCTGCATCTCGTCGATGGCGTCGTCCATCGAGCCGATCAGGCTGATGATCGCGCCGCGATCGAACGGCGTCAGGAAGGTCTCGCGCACGGTGCGCAACACCTCGCGGATGATGTCGTCGGCGTCGTGCTCGCGCTCGATCACCTCCTGGATGTGGTCGCGATTGCCGTCCTGCAGCAGCCGCGCGAGCGCATCCGCACCCGCCGTCACGGTCCGGGCATGCGCCTCGAACATATCGAAGAAATTTCCGGTCTTCGGAAGCAGCCGTTGAAACCATCCGAACATGCGATTCACCTTAGACTTTTCGGCCACCGTGCTGAGCAGATCGGTGCGCCGTATTGCTGCTTTCATTTCCGAAGGCCCGAAGGAACGGATCAGTTCGCGCAGGTCCGGCTCCTCGACCGCGGCCGCAGCCTCGGGCAAGCTGAACCAGCGACGCTCGCGCTCCGACTGTTCCTTCCAGCTGTCGAGTTCCTGGCTGACCGCCAGCGGAAACACCTCGACGTCGATCATCAGCGAGGCGCCGTTGCGCCGCCGCTTGCGATAGCGATACGATCCTAGCGACGTCGGGCAGACGAGGCCGAGAACACCGGCCTCTTCCTCCGCCTCCCGCGCGGCGCCGGCATGCGGCGCCTCGCCCTTGTCCAGGTTGCCCTTCGGGATCACCCACCGCTTGGTCTCGCGCGAGGTGACCAGCAGGACGCGCACGGACGCGTCCCTGGTGGGACCTTCGGAACGATACGGCAGGGCGGCAATCTGGGGAATGAAGGGAACTCCGTGGCGGGCGGGGCCCGTTACAATCTGCGCCTGCCTCGGCGCAAGACAATCCGGTGAGGCCGTGCCCTGATCCTGAACGGTGCATGTCCGGCACCTTCCCGCGAAAGCCTTAATGGAAGGTGCGGGCGATGCATCGCCGGAGGTCGGCCGGACGAGCCGCGGCAATGCCGCGCCCGTCAGCCGCGCCGGCTTACCGGAAGGTGTAGCTCAAGGCGACGCCGCCCGACAGCTGGTCGCGCGAGCCGAAGTTGCGCACGACGGGGGAGCGGCCGGCATCCGCCACCAGACGGTCGTACTTGGCGTAGCTGTAAAGCCCCCAGCGTGGGGTCACCTGGAAGATGAGGCCGGCCGTCCCCCCTACCGATTGCAAGCCGCCCTCCGCGTCGTATGCGGGCAGCCCCGTCGTTGCCGCGGTCTCCTCGCTGATGCCGAAGTATTCGCGGTGGTAGCGACCATTGGCGAAGGTGGCGCGCGGCCCCAGGGAGAACAGCCACTGGTCGCCGTCGCGCGCGACATAGTCTGCACTTACGGTACCGATCAGCCCTTCATGGCCGCCCAACCCCTGCCGGAACTCGGTCCGGAGGCGGAACGCTGGCGCCACCTCATATTGCACGAACCCGCCGAGTTCGACGGTGAAGCCGACCTTGGGCAGCACCCCGTCGGTATCGTTGCGCGAGCGATCGCCTTCGAACCCGAATGCGACGCCGAACTGCCACCCGTTGCTGCGCGCCAGAATGGGACCGGAGCCCTCGTCCGGCGCCTCGAATGGGAACGGATCATCGCCCCGGGCGCGGGCGATGTCGATCAGCGGGCGCACGCTGACCGAGTCGGATCCCGGAAAGCTCGGCACGAGCTGAGGCCCCAGTGCGATCCGGGTCCTCCACGGAGCGCGTTCCTCGCTCTCCTCCTGGGCATATGCCGCGGGGCCCGTCGCGAGCAGGGCAAGCGATAACGCCCTTCCGGTATATCTGAGTGCGTCGCTCGGCCTCATGGCAGACGGTACCTCCTCACCTGCGGATCACGGAGCTTCCCTGCACAAGGCTTCTTGCGGCGTTCGGCTTACCGGAAAGTCGTTCTCACAAGAACTTACCCGAACCAGCGAGAAGCGCCAGTACGCCGAAGACCGAGCAAAGCGCCAGCGACGACGAGCAGCGCGGCGGCCGCAGTGGAGGCCGCGACGACGCCGGCCTGCTGCCCGCCGGAAGCATAGATGGCGGCAAGCGCCCAGAGGAATACGAGCGCAAAGGGCGGGTTGCCCCAGCCGCGGATCAGCGCCGCTGCCGCGATGATGCCGCCCACCAGCACGACCAGCGCCGTCACCACCGCACCGTTTTCGAGCTCCACCCCGTGAAAGCGCAGCGCCGCCGCGATGTTCACGATGGTCGCCGCGGTCAGCCAGGCCGCGAGCGCACTCAGCGGCAGAACCGCAAGCCAGCGCTGGCCAGTTGTGAAGCGCGGCTTCCAATCAGAGATGCGGCGATAGGCAGTGAGGAGGCACAGCAGCGCACAGACGATGATCACCACCGAGATCACCGTCAGCCCGGCAACCTGCGTGTAGGCAGCCCAAAGGGCATTGCCCAGGAACGCCCCTGCCGCGGGCCACCGCAATCGCGCTACCAACGCGTCGTTCCGCTGCCCCGGAAGCGCCTGGTAGATCGCGAACAGCATCGATCCGAGGTAGAGCAGGCCCCAGATCGAGAACGCCCAGCCTGCCGGCGTGATCAGCGTCCGGACCTCGTCGGACTGGGAACCGATCGGCTCACCGATCCCCAGCGACGGAAGCACCGGCGTCAGGATCTGCAGAACCGCCATCAGGAGGACGGCAATGCGAGGCGCCGAATCGGCGGGCGATGCGTGCGAAGGCGCGAAGCTGGACATGGCGGCAGAACGCGCAGCGATGCTGCGGGTTGCGGCGGTCTCGGGCGAGCAATCGCCTCGTTCGAAGGGTGACGCCCTAGTAGATCTTCTGGTGCAAGGGCTCGATGCGCAGCGTCACGACATCCACGCCGCGGGGTCGCGTCGCCGCATAGAGGATGGCATCGGCGACCTCGGCCGGCGGCAGCATCTGGAATTCCTCGATGAAGCGGCTGCGTTCCTCGGCCGAGTAGGGCTGCATCGCCGATCCGATCGCGCCGGGTTCGATCAACGTCAGGCGGATGCGCTCCGGCATCAGTTCCTTGCGCAGCGTCTCGGCAAAGGAGGCGACGCCGCCCTTGGCGGCATTGTAGACGCTCTCGCCCACCGCCTTGATGTGGACGCTGATCGAGCCGACGAGGACGATCATGCCATGGTCGATCCCGGCGGCACGGATCCGCTCGATGGCGGCGCGGGTGCAGCCGACATAACTCGCAAGGTTGCTTTCGAGCACGTAGCGCCAGCCGGCATCGTCCATCTCCAGGAGCGGTCCCGATCCGACGCCGGCACAGGCGATGAGCATGTCCAGGCCGCCAAGCTTCTCGTCCACCGCCCCGAAGAGCGCAGCGATGCCCGCACTGGTCGAGAGATCGGCCGCGAAGGCGTGGAGCGGTGCGCCGCGGCCGAGCTCCGCCGCCGCGCCGGCAAGGTCCGCCTCCGGGCGATCGGTGATCAGGATGTGCGCCCCTGCCGCGATCATGCGGGCAGCGACCGCCCGGCCGACACCACCGGCGCCTCCCGTGATCAGGACCCGCCTGCCCGCAAGGATCGACGCGTCGATCACAAGGTGATCGCCACGAAGACCGCGCCGGTTTCCTGCTTGCGATCGGCCGTGTCGAAGGCTTCGTTGATCCGGTCGAGCGGGAAGCGATGGGTGATCAGTTTCTTCACGTCGATGCGTCCTTTCGCGATCAGGTCCAGCACCATTCCCTGTTCGCGATAGATCTGGTGCATGGCAAAGCTGGCGCTGGGGATCAGCTGGATCTCGGACATCTGGATCCGCTGCCATTCGAGCGGGATTGCGGTCTCGCCCGCATCGAAGCCGCCGACGATCACGACCTTGCCGGCACGGCGCACCATCCTGGTGGCCTGGGGCAGCGTCTGCGGCATCGACTCGCCGCCCGCGCATTCGAAGACGATGTCCGCGCCGCGTCCGCCGGTGAAGGCCTTCACCCGCTCGACGGCATCCTCGGTGGCACTGTTCACCACCGCATCGGCGCCCAGCTCCCGTGCCAGTTCGAGCGCGCTCTCCACCACGTCGCAAATGATCACGTCCGCGCCGCTCGCCTTCGCGAGCATCATCTGCCCAAGGCCGATCGGTCCTGCGCCGATCACCGCCACCGTGTCGTTGATGCCGAGCCCGGACAAATGCTGCGCGTGCAGGCACACCGAAAAGGTGTCGATCAGCGACGCTTCCTCGAAGCTCACATGGTCGGGAAGCTTGTAGAACTTTTCGGCCGGGCCGGCGACATATTCGCCATAGGCACGCGACACATATTGGGTCCGCACGTCGTAGAGGTGCTCGCAGATATTGTAGCGCTGGATGCGGCAATAGTCGCAGACACCATCGCCCATGACCGTCTCGATCACGACGCGGTCGCCGGGCTTCACATTGGTGACGCCCTCGCCGACTTCCACCACTTCGCCGGCCAGTTCATGCCCCATGATATGGCATTCCAGTTCCGGCTCGTGCTTTTTCCAGTGGCGCAGGTCAGTCCCGCAGATGCCCGCCACACGCACGCGTGCCAGCACGAAGTTGGATGCGGGCAGGATCGGCCGCTCGACCTCGGTGACGACGAACGTGCCTTCGGCGGTCTTGAGTGCAGCCTTCATCGAGCGGCCGGCTCCTTGTTGTGGGATGGGGCGGGAAGTTCAGCTCGTCTTCTGCACGCGGGGCTCGATCCGCAGATTGACGACGTCGCAGGCGGAGGAGCGGCTGAGAACGAACAGGATCGCCTCGGCGATCTCCTCGGCCTGGAGCATCTCCTGCTTGGCCACCGCTTCCCGCTTCTCTTCCGGGCTGCACTCCTGCATGTCGGTGTCGACCGAGCCCGGCTGGATCACGCTGACCTTGATGTTCTTGTCCGCGACTTCCTTGCGGAGGGTTTCGGCGAACGCCTGAACCCCGGCCTTGGTCGCGGAATAGACGCTCTCGCCCTCCGCCTTGATCTCGGTGCTGATCGATCCGACGAAGAGCAGGTGCCCACCGCCCTGTGCCTCCATCCGCGTCATCGCCGCCTTGGCCGACGCGAGATACCCAATCAGGTTGGTCTGGACCACGTAGCGCCAATCCTCGTCCGCCATCTCGTCCAGCGGATCGGCGCCCAGTGCCGCGCAGGCGACGAGCATGTCGATGCCGCCGAGCTTCTCGTCGACGGCCTGGAAGACGGCCTCGATCCCCTCCTTGGTCGCCGCGTCCGCCGTGATACCGAACAGGTCCTGCCCGCCGCCCGCGCTTGCGAGCGCCTGGTCCAATGCCTGCTGGTCTCGCCCGAAGGTGAGGACACGCGCACCTTGCCCGGCAAGGAGCGCAAGCGTCGCGCGACCGATCCCGGTGGTACCGCCCGTCAGAAGGATGCGCTTGCCCGCAAGCGACGTATGCTCGATCGCCATGTTTATTCCCAGCTTAGGACGATGCGGCCGTTGGCCGGCACGTTGTAGTCGGTGCGGTCTTCCGAACTGCTGTGTGGGCGGACCGAATCGCCACCCGCAGTGGTGACGCTGCTCTTGGGAAGCTTGCGCCGCTTCAGCCGCACGAGCCGAAGGTTGGCGGTACAGGTCTCCACCCCGTCGAGGGTGATCGTCACGGCGCGCTCACCGGTGCGCTCGATCCGTCGCAGCAGATAGTCGCAGTAGATCCGGAAGGGTGCACCCTCGACATCGTGGAAGGCTCGTGATGCGAAGATGAACGCAGCGCCGGCGCCATAGACCTCCTGGCCGACCTGCCCCGCCTGCTGCCCGTCGGGATACAGGTCTTCCAATGGGAAGGAGAGCTTCGGGTCGATGTGTCCGTTGGACTCGCGCTGCTGGTCCGCCACTGCCTCGGCCGGCAGTGCGTCCGGGTAATAGTACCAGGCACGCGACAGGACGTATTTGCAATACTCACTGATCAGCATGCGCGCTTCGGGTTCGAGTTCCGGGCCGCTGTCGTTCAGAAACCGCTCGAACGCGACGAAGGTGTCGAAGCACTCGTACATCGCCATGTATGGGGCATCCTGAAGACAGGTTACCCCGAGGAAGGTCTCGTAGCTCTCGGCATGGCCGATCTGGCTGTCCCACAACACGCTGTTGTGGAAGAAGCTCGCGAGATAGACGTAGCTCTGCTGAAGATAGACTTCGCGGTCGGTGATCCGCCAGAGGCGCATGCAGGCGGCGGCGCCCCAGGCGGTCAGATTGGCCTGGTAGTTGATGTTGAACCCCAGTCCCACTGCCGCTTCGATCGCGGCCCGAGCCTCGTCGAGATACCGCTTGTCGTCGGTCAGCTCGAACGCCTGCAGCATGACCCAGGCGTAAATGCCCCCAACATCTGTCTGCCCCCGCCCGTCGGCAGGCGCGGTCTTCTCGATGATGGAGAAGTCGGTGACGTTGTACTGGATCGGCCAACGATAATCGAAATGCTGCGCCGCCCGGATGCCGTACTCCAGGGACGACAGGAACAGCTCCCGCGCATCCGCGTCGCCGTCCAGCGCCAGGATGCCGAGGTTGAGCAGCGGGTGGTACAGGTACCAGCTGTCGACCGCGTCGGCGTCCTTGTCCTTGCCGACGTTGGGAAGATAGCGGCGCAGCGTGGCGAGCTTTGGGTCGTAGAACTTGTGCAGGCCGGCCTTCAGTTCGGCTTCCAAGGGATGCGGTTCGCCTCGCCACTTGCCCCAGTCGTGCAGGGCGGTGATCACCGACATCTGGACCATGATGTCGGGATATTCCGCCCCGGTATACGGATGGACGTAGCGGTGCCCATAGTGGCGGATGGTCGCCTCCGGCGCCTCGTCCAAGTCGCGGGCGGCCCGTTCCGCTCGATCCGCCCAGTCGCGATATTGAACCGGCGGAAGCTCCAGGGCCTTGTAGGCGGTGCCTAGCATCTGGATGAACTGGCGCGCGGACTCCCGTTCGTCCGGCGGTGCCATGTAGCGGAACACCACGATCGCGTCGGAGATCGTGACGGTCTTGCCCGCCTCCAGCGCCGCGGAAGCCGGATCCTGGTCGCGCTCGGGCGTCGGCAGGAGATAGCCGAGCTCGGGCCATTCCCCGCCCACGACGCCATCCGGCTTGGTGCCCGTGTCGCGGTAGTAGTCGTTCAGCGCGGTGAGGTTCTGGAAGTAGAGAACATTGCCGAAGGCGGGCTCGTCGATGCGGAAGTAGATCAGCCCGCCGTTCAAGCCCCGCTGGGCCGCTTCGACCGTGCCGCTTGCGGCAACCGGATCATCCTCGCGCCCGAGGGGGTAGAGGTCCCGCGGCGCAAAGGGGATGAGGATCGACGTTTCAGGGGTCAGGCAGACGGTGATGCGCAGGATCTCCAGCGCCTCCGACCCGATCGCGAAGACGATGTGGTGTTCCCCCATGCCGCTGGTCACCCGAAGGCGAGCGGATTCGCCGGGTTGGGCATCCAGCACCTGGCATTCAAACGGTGCGGCGATAAAGGCCGCCCGTAGCGCGAGCCCCCCATTCCCGGGACGCTGCACGAGCGCGAAGACACCGTCGGGGGCGGCGACCACCTCCACCTCGAGTTCACCCGATCGGAACCGGGCAAGCGGCTTTCTTGGGCGACGAAGATCTTCTCGCAGCGCCAGGAAGTAGGGGCTGACTGGCAGCATCTCCTTCGAGATCGCCGTTGACGCCATCAACACCTCCCTCTTCTGCTTTGCGATGCCCTCCAATCCCGCCAGCGATCGGGTTGTTCCCTAAGAAAAGGAAACTCACGACGAATTGTTGGAACCTTTTAACGTACGTTAGTTCAAGCAGTAATTCTGCCGTCACCGGCAGCATCGTGAATGGTGAGACCGTCCTGCCCGCGGGTGAATTCGTCAGACCGCAGCCGATGCACGAGTGCATCGCCGTCCCGGCGTCCGCTGTTCCACCGCTGCAGCACCGATCGCGGGGAGAAGTCCATCGCCTTGCCGGCAACCTCTTGCTCCTGATCACGATAGGCCGTGGTCACCAGCGCGACCGAGCGGCACGTCTCGCGCCCCGGGCAGCCATTCTCGAAAAAGGCGCGCCAGCGCGAGAGCGTCCTGCGGGACTGGGCCGCAAAGGCGAGGTCCTGCATCCGCCCGGCAACCTCACCGATGGTCTTGGGCCGGCGCGAGGAGAGCGGAAGAAGGTCCGACGCGATGCACAGGATCGGCGTGGAACCGGAGTCGAGCATCACCGGATCGATCGGGAGGTTCATCGACAGTCCGCCGTCTCCGAAAAGGCGGCCGTCCACCTCCACCGCCGGATAGGCGGTCAGCAGGGCTGCGCTCGCGCGGATATGATCCGCCGACAGCCGCTGCCGGGCGGTATCCAGCAGAACCTCCTCACCGGTTTCGATGTCGACCGCGACGGCCGTCATGCGCATCGGGCCGCGGTTGAGCAGGTCGAAGTCGACAAGATCCTGAAGCGTGCTGCTCAGCGCATGCGTGTCGTAGACGGCGGGCGAGCCCGCGGCCCCGTCCGCCTGCCGCCATGCGGGATAGGAGCCGAGCGGCCCGAACAGTCCGGCGCGACCCGTCAGAAGCGTTTCCACCACGGCACCGGTCCGGCGCCACCCCTCCGGCAGCATGTCCCACGGCATCGGCCAGCCCTGCTCGTCCGCCGGGCGCCAGAGCTTGCGGAGGCGGTCCACCCGGTCCTCCGGAGAATTGCCTGCGATGATCGCGCCCGTGACCGCGCCGATCGAGGTGCCGACGACCCACTCCGGCTCGATGCCGGCATCGTGGAGCGCCTCGTACAGGCCGGCATGATAGGCGCCGAGGGCGTTGCCGCCGCCAAGCACCAGGACGATCTTCAAGTCCCGGATTTCCGGTCGGGGCTCAGTTGCTGGCAAGGAAGCGCTCGAGATCGTCACTTCCGCCGATCCGTTCCCCGTCGATGAACACCTGCGGCGTGGTGGAAACGCCCTGCTCCTCCTTGTACCGGTCCACTTCCTCGCGGGAACGGAGCAGATGGTCTTCGACCTCGTAGCCGGCAGCTTCCAGCATGGCCTTGGCACGCACGCCAAACGGGCAGGTGTGCTCCGGCAGCACCATCCGGTACAGCGTTGCCTTACGTTCCGTGCTCATCGGTCGGCTCCTTTGCGTCGTCGGCCAAAATCCTGTTCGGCGGACGGAATGGTGGGGACGGCTCTTCGGCGCGGGCTCGACAGGCCACGATCGTTCATCGCGGGCATCTCGGGGGTTTCCTCGTCGCGACAGAGAGGGAGTGGCTGAAGGGCCGCTCGTCCAGTCCAGAACGCAGCGCGGTCGCAAGCGTTGCGCCCTGCCGGGCAGATGGCCGGCATTCGCTGCCCTCAGCGGCGCCGACACAGCCACCAGCCGACCGCGACCATCCCTGCTCCCCAGAGCAGGAACAGGCCGTCCCACACGGAGAGCCCGGCCGGTTCATAGACGTGGTGAAGTTGAAGCAGGTGATGATCGATCACCCCCTCGACCAAGTTGAACAGGCCCCAGCCGATCAGCAGGGACCCGCTGAAAAGGCGCCCAGACAGGTCGGCGTCGCGCCGACGCCCCGCGCGCCAGAGAAGCGCGATGCCGATGGCCGTGAGCATCCAGACACCGGCGTGAAAGAAGCCATCCCACACCATGTTCACCTTGGCGCCGACATAGTCGGTATTCGGAATCCGGCCGGACAGCATGTTGTGGAACTGCAGGATCTGGTGGAACAGGATCCCGTCCACGAAGCCGCCCATGCCCATGCCGAGTGCGAGGCCGGCGGACAGAAGCGGTCGGCGGCTGGCGATCATGACCGGGACCTTTCCTCAGGCTCCCGCAGGACCAGAGCGATCACCGCGAGCAGGAGCGTCAGCGGCAACGCGACGGCGCAGGCATTCCACCACAGGTCGCCCGCCAGCAGGCGTTCGCGCACGGACGTCGCCTGGGGCGAATGACACAGGGTACATGCGAGCGCCGGCACCGGGAGGAGCGCCGCGGGCGCCAGGAGGGCGATCCCGGCGAGGTGCCTGAACCTTACTGCCATCCCGTGCAGACGCGTGGCCGGCGCCAGGGTTCCGGCACTCAGGAACTGCCGCTATTCGCCCTCGTCCGGATCAAGCTCCCCGTGCACCTGGCCGTGGGCGAGCACCGCGAACAGGCCGGTGCCGCCGATGATGTTGCCCAGCAATGACGGCAGGATGATACGGCCGATGGCGTCCGAAAGCCCCAGCTCTCCTTGCAGCCAGAGCAGCCAGGCCTCTCCCGATCCGGCGACCACGTGGCTGAAGCCGCCCAGGGCGATCACATAGGTGATCAGGACGATTACCCAGAACTCGCTGCCTCTCGCATTCGGCAGGATCCATGCGATCGACGCCACCAGGAAGCCAGCCGGCATGCCCAGCATCAGCGTCGTCATCGCATCATGCCGGAGCAGCGAGCGCGAGACCTCCAGCGTGGCGGAGAGTTGCTCCGGCCCGACGATGATCTGATGAGCGACCAGCAAGGCGACGAAGAAGGTGCCGACCAGGTTGGCGACCAGGACGGTGACCCAGAGACGAAGCAGCCGGGCAAGGTTCCGCCGCGTCGGGTGAGTGGCGAGCGGAAGCACCGCCGTCACCGTGTTCTCGGTGAACAGCTGCAGGTTGCCCAGGATCACGATCACGTAGCCGACCGAATAGCCGAGGGAGGAGATCAACTCCGCCCAGGGTTCCTTGGGCAGCTTCTCCTGCAAGAACGCCTCGGCCAGGATCGATGCGCTGAGACCCACCCCTGCCGCAAAGCCGGACAAGATCAGGGAGGCCAGCGGCCTTCCGAGCTCCTCGTCGCCTTGGAGCCGGATGACCTCGTGGACGACCTTGGGCGAGCCCGAGCGGCGCTCGTCGACGGAATCGACCTCCTCCTCGGTCAACCCTTCCACGGGCTCGGCCTCTGGACCGCCCTCGCTTTTCAGGTCCTCGTCGCGCGAGCCGGACATCTGCTCAGCGTCCCAACGGGGAGCGGTCATACTCCGCAAGCAGCGCCGCGACATCGTCGTAGATCGCGATCGCGCCTGCTTCGCGGAGCGTCTCCGCGGGGAACTTGCCGGATAGCAAGGCGATCGTCGCGATACCGCATCTGCTGGCAGCCTCCACGTCATAGGGGCTGTCGCCGACCACCAACACCTCCTGTGCGGACAGTGGCGCCACCTTCTTCAGTGCAGCCACGAAGATGTCGGGCGCCGGCTTGGTATGTTCGACGTCCCCGGAGCTCGTGGTCGCCTGGACGAGGTCGCGCGCATCGAGCAGGTCGAGATAATGATCGACCTCCTCGGCCGACGCGGACGAGGCAAGCACCACCCTCTGCCCCGCCGCATGGACGCGGGCGAGCAGGTCATGCGCACCAGGAAACGGCCGCACCTGTTCCAGCAGGTCGGGCTTGAAGACCGCGCCATGCGCCTCCCCGAGCTTTTCGATCAAGTCCGCGTCCGCATCGGGGATGAGCGTCGGCACCAGCATGTCCTTGCCCTTGCCGATCTGGCCGTGGATGGTCGCGCGGTCGAAATCGGCTTCGATGCTCCGGAATGCTTCCTCCCAGGCGAGCACGTGCATGTCGTTGCTGTCGACCAGCGTCCCGTCGACGTCGAAGAATACGGCTCGATATTTCACGTCGGACGGTTCCCTTCCGGAAAGGTGATGGCGGCAAAGCCGAGGCTCAACGCACGAATGCGCCGGAAGGACCGGCGGATGTCGGCCCCGCTCAGGCGCGGCCCCGGGCGGACCGGGTCGGCAGCACCAGATGGGTGAGGAAGTTGCGCAATTCCGTCATACGCGCAGTCGCATCCGTCACCTGCTCGTTCAGTCCGAGCCGCCAGGCGAGATCGCGCCGGTCGGGCTGGCGGTGCAGTTCCTCTACCAGCGCGGCATGCCTTTCCACGTCCTGCTCGTCCCGGGCGAGACCGTGCTCGATCAGGTCTTCCGATTGGCGGCGGAGGGCAGCGGCGACTTCGCGCAACGAGATTTCCGGATGATATTGCACGCCCCAGAAGATGCCGTTCCCGTGGCGGATCTCGGCTGCCTGGACGCGCGTCACCGAGTTCGATGCCAGCAACCGGGCACCCTCGGGAAGCGCGTCGACCTCGTCGGTGTGGATCGCCGGCGCATCGAAGACCGGCGGGCGCCCGTCGAGGAGGAGATGCCCCTCCCCCGCCGGTTGGCGCGCGATCCGGCGTGCAAAGCCCGCCTCCCGCCGCTCCTGCATCGCCCGAACCGTGCCGCCAGCCGCAACCACCGCGACCTGCAGCCCGGCGCACGAACCGAAGGCAGGCGTGCCGGATTGAAAGACCGCGCGCATGAAGTCGACCTCGCGGCGCGTCTCGGGCGTGTCCTCGTACAGATGCAGCGGCGAACCGGTGAGAAACACCGCATCATAGCCCTCCAGCCCTACGGCATCGGGCACCCTGCTTCCGCGGTCGGCCGGCTTCACGCGGTCACAACTGGCGTCCGGCGCCAAGTCGCCCAGGCGCTTGAGGAAGGTCTCGCCGGAACTGCGGCCGACACTGTCCCGCCGCTTCTCGCGGGCGGCGGGCGGCTCACTCTCGGCGACAAGGATACGCATGGACGCTCGCCGACAACAGGGGATGGGAACGGGCGGCGGACAGGCTTGCCCTGCCAGGTCGAAGGAGCTGAAACGTCAACTATCCCAAATGGTTGCCCCCCAAGCCCTGGATCCGATCCTTATCGGTTCCAAAGGACTCGGTGAGCTGCAATGCGTTGGGAAGCGCCGCGCCGGACGCCGTGTTGTCGAAGATCGCCCAGCACTCGGCGGCGGCGGTGTCCGCCTCGGCCATTGCGTCGTGAAGGCGAGTGATGGCGGTCCCGTCGTACGAGGACCGATAGATGACCGGCGACCCGTGCAGCCGGAAATAGGCCATCCCCGCCCATCCACCCGGCTCGGCCGCGCGGGGATGAACCGCAGGGTCGGCAGCCACGCGCGCGACTGCATGGTCGCGGAGCAGTCGCTCGGCCGCTTCCTCGAACCAGCTGGGATGCCGGGGTTCGCAGACGATGGCCGGCCCCAACCGCGCGGCCAGTTCCGTGAAGAATGTGGCCGCAACCGCCGGCTCGAATGCAAGGCTGGGCGGCAGTTGCACGAGCGTCGGCCCGCGATTGCTGCCGAGGCCCGCGACCTCGTCGGCGAAGCGCCCCAGCAGATCGCCATAGCCGGCCAGCTTGTGCTGATGGGTGATGGTCTTCGGCAGCTTGACCGAGAAGCGGAAGTGCGGCGGGACGCTCGCCGCCCACCGCGCGTAGGTGGAGGGACGATGCGGGCGATGGAAACTGCTGTTGATCTCCGCGGCGTCGAACCGGCGCGCGTAGCGCTGAAGATGGGTTCCCTCGCCCGGCACGGCCTCGGCGGCTTCGCGCGGGATCGACCAGCCCGCGGTACCGATCCGCAACCGCGCCGCTGTGCTACCCGCTCCTAGAGCGTCCATATGCGATAGCAGCGGATCAGTATCTCTTCCTGCGAAAACCGGGCTTCCAGATCGCGCCGGTACCGCGCCCACCAGTCCCGGTCCACGTCATCGACCATGACCTCTGCCGTGATCATCCGATCACGGGCGGTGCCGTCGTCGCGCCCCTCCGCCCAAAGCCCCTCGGCCGGACTCCGGCTGAACAGGGTGACGCCACCGAACGCCTGCAGAAGCTCATCGCGTACCCGGTCGAACATCTCGCGTGCGAAGGGGGCGCCTTCATTGGACGTGGTCGGCAGGAAGAGCTCGACGAGCCAGCGGGGCTGCAAATCGTCCACCAGTTCTCTCACCCGACGAGCAGCGATTCCGCTCCGTCGATCCAGACCGGTGTGCCGCTGATGTGCCGTGCCTGATCCGAAAGCAGGAAAAGGACGAGGTCCGCCACTTCGTCGGACGTGCCAGGCTCCCCATCGGTCAGCGGGATCTTCCCTTCCGGATATTCGACCGGTTCGCCCGCCACCGCCGCGTCGCGGTGCGTCGTGCTCTCCTCGATGTCGGTTTCGATCTGCCCCGGGCAGATCACGTTCACGCGGATCCGGAACTTGGCAAGTTCCAGCGCGAGCATCTTCGCCATCACGACCTGCGCCGCCTTGGTGCAGCTGTAGGCTGTCGCGCCGGCGTTCGAGAATATCCGGGTGCCGTTCACCGATGCCGTGATGACGATGGCGCCGGCACCCGCATGCTTCAGGTGCGGCACGGCATAGTGGAGCGTGAGATAGGTGCCCCGCAGATTGGTGTTGATGGTCCGGTCCCACTCGTCGGGCCCGAGTTCGTCGATCGGCGCCCAGACGCCGTTGATGCCCGCGTTCGCGAACACATGATCGAGCCGCCCATAGGCGCGCACGAGATCGGCGACCGCAGCCTTCACCTGGTCCTCGGCGGAGACATCCGCGACGAGCGGCAGGGCGCGACCGCCTGCATCCGCAATCTGGCGGGCAACCTGTTCGGCATCCTCGGCGGTGTGGGTCAGCACCCCGACTGCGCAGCCTTCTTCCGCCATACGCAGGGCAACGGCCTTGCCGATGCCCGAGCCCGCGCCGGTTACCAACGCCACCTGTCCCGAAAAGCGCATGCCATCAGCCCCACTATCCAAGCTTGTGACGTCCGAACGATCCCGGGGGCGCTTCTATCCCGCCCCGCCAGCCGGTCATCACGGCGGGTTCAAGATTGGAGGTGGTCGAGGATCCGCGCCGTCACCCGCTCGGGTTGCTCGAGATGCAGCCAGTGGGTCGCATCCTCCAGGATCTCCAGGTCACCCTGCTCACACTGCCCCAGGCTCGCGCGTGCGACATGCGGCTCCAGGAAGCTGTCCTTTCCGCCCCACAGGATCCGCGTGGGCACCGCGATCCGCGCCGATCCGCCGGACCTCCGATGCCGAAGCGCGCGATAATAGTTCAGCATGGCGGTAAACCGCCCCGGCCGCTGCCAGGCCTGCATGTAGCGGTCGAGCGCTCCCGCTTCGAACGCGCCGGGAGCGGCCGAGCCCTCCATCATCGTGCGCAAACCTGCAAAGTCGAAGCTTCCGAACACGGCTTCCGGCAGCCACGGAAGCTGGAAGAACATGGCATAGCTGCTCCGCAGCGCCTGGGTCGGGTGCTTGAGCGCCTGCGCTCCCCATACGTCCGGATGCGGCGCGTCGAGGATCACCAGCTTCTCGACATGGCCGGCGTGGCGAGCCGCGACCCACCAGGCGATCACCCCGCCCCAGTCGTGGCCGACGAGGTTGAAACGCGGCACGTGGAGAGCCTCGGCCAGGGCAACCACATCGGCTGCCAGCACGTCGAGATCGTAGGAGGCGAGACCCTGCGGCGCCTCGCTTAGATTATAGCCCCGCAAATCCGGGACGATCACCCGGAAGCCGGCATCGGCCAAGGGTTGGATCTGCTTGCGCCAGGCCCACCAGAATTCCGGGAACCCGTGCAGCAGGATAAGCGGCTGCCCGTCTCCCGGTCCGGCCTCCACGACATGCAACTCGATGCCGTTCGCCCGCACCTGCCGGCTCGTCCAACCCGCGGCGATCCATTCGTTATCGGTCATGCCGGCTCAAGCCGCGGGAACCAGAGGAGTTCCCGCGCTCGCGGCCGGCTTGGCGACGTCAGGGGTTCCCCTTCCCGCCATTCGCCCCGACCACGCCACCGGTGGTGAAGCTCGAATCGTCGGAGGCGAGAAGCACGTAATGCGCCGCCAGTTCCGCCGGTTGGCCGGCGCGTCCCAGAGGCGTGTCCTTGCCGAACTCGCCGAGCTTGCCGGGCAGTTGCCCGCCGGCGACTTGCAGCGGCGTCCAGAACGGACCCGGCGCCACCATATTGACGCGGATCCCCTTCTTGGCGAGCTGCTTGGCGAGCCCCTTGGTGAAGATCAGGATCGCGCCCTTGGTCGAGGCATAGTCGAGCAATTCCTCGCCCGGATCATAGCTGTTCACCGAGCCCGTGTTGATGATCACGGCACCCGGCTTCAGGTGCGGGATGGCGCTCTTGCTGAGGCGGAAGGTCGCAAAGATGTTGGTCTCGAACGTCCGGACCATCTGCTCGTCGCTGATATCCGAGATGTCCGCCTTGCTTTGCTGGTAGGCGGCATTGTTGACGAGGATGTCGAGGCCGCCCAGCCCTTCCACTGCGCGCGCGATGATGCGCCTGCAATTGTCGAGGCCGCGAATGTCCATGGGGATGGCCACTGCCTTGCGGCCCGCCTCGCGGATGAGGGCGACCACCTCGCGGGCATCCGGCTCCTCGTCCGGGTGGTAGTTGATGGCGACGTCGGCACCTTCCCGGGCATAGGCGATGGCTGCCGCACGCCCGATGCCGCTGTCGCCGCCGGTGATCAGCGCCTTTCGACCCAGGAGCTTGCCCGAGCCCTTGTAGCTGGTCTCCCCGCAATCCGGCCGCGGGCTCATCTTGCTCTGCAGGCCAGGCCAGGGCTGGCGCTGTTCGGGAAAGGGCCCGGCCGTATATTTGCTCCGCGGATCCCGCAGCGGAGCCGGCGCAGCACCCGGGCCTGCGCCCTGGGCCAATCCGGGGGCGGCAGTGGCCGCCAAACCCAACGCTGCCCCGCCAAGCAACGCCCGGCGCGAAGGTTCGCCTGTGCTCACTGTCTGTCTCCTGATTGGGAAAACCCCGAACGGGCGGCAGCATCAAAGGTTTCGCGATGCCGGACGAGGATCGCTCTACCCTGAAAACCGCGACATCGATGGCGCAATCCGCGGCACCTGTGCGTTGACCAGATACACACGGAGGTTCCCAATGGACGAGCGCAAGATCAGCAACGGCCCGAACGAACGCGCGCGGGACGAAAGCATCGCGGGGACGAGTCCCGGCATCCCCGACGAAGCCCTTGCCCCCGGCGAAGCGCTTCCGGCCGCGCCTTCCGACGAAGAAGTTCAGCGCGTCGCGGCAAAGCTCGGAGTAGCGGGGACGGCTGAGCGCAAGGACGAGTGATCGGGCCGATCCGGGTCGACGGTCTTTACACCTTGCTCCGGAGCTCCGCTCGCCCACAGCCCGGTCGCCCTTCTATTTTCCTGCCGGCCCGCACTGCGGCCCGCTTCCCGCGTTAAGCGATCGGATTGGCAGCAGGAAAGGGGACGACGTGGACTTGGCAGAACTGTTGCTGGGCATCGGGCGTGAGACGCAGGCGCTTTCGGCCGGGCAGATGGCCTGCCGCGCAGTCGTCCTCTATGTCGCCACGCTCGCGATCGTCCGCATCGGCAAGAAACGCTTCCTCAGCCGGGCGAGCGCGTTCGACGTAATCGTCGGCATCGTCATAGGATCGATCGCCAGCCGCGCGATCACCGGCAACGCGCCCATCCTGCCATCGCTTGCGGCCATCGCCGCCGTGGTCGCGCTGCACTGGCTGGTCTCGGCCGTTGCGGTGCGGTGGCATGGCTTCGGGCATCTCATCAAAGGACGCGACGAGATCCTGATCCGCGAAGGCATCGTCGACGAGCACATGCTCCGTGCCGCCCATATGACCGACCGCGACCTCAGCGAGGCGCTGCGCGAGGAAGGTGTGGCGGACTCCGCAAGCGTGAAGCAGGCGCACCTGGAGCGCAACGGCAAGGTCAGTGTGATCAAGTCGGAAGGCGGCGCCAAGGTCGTCGACATCGCCGTTGCGCCTGGAGTGCAGACGGTGCGGATCGAGATCAACTGACGCTCCTTCGGTCGGTGCGCGGGAACCAGTCCGCAGTGCCGCGGATTCCAGTTCTACCTATCAGGAGGCTGGAAATGGCAGACGACAAGACCAAGGTTGGCGGCGCCGATCGCCGGACGGTGGCGGCCGAAGAACCCTATGAGGTCGAGTATTTCGCCCGCAAGCATGGCCTGCATGCGGAGCAGGCACGCGATCTGATCGCCCGCATCGGCAACGATCGCGCGGCTCTGGACGCAGCGGCAGAGCAACTGAAGGGCTAGGGCCTTGTTCCTGCTCTTCTCTTCAAGGATCGGCTGCCTGCGCTCGTTGCTGATCTCGGCGCTAGGCACCGTGCTGATCCTGATGCTGCTGGGAGTCCTGCGGCTCTAGCCGCAGGCGCCCGCTTCAAAAGCTCAGGGTCACCACGACGAAATCCGAATAGTTGCCGATCGCTGGCGGAGCCCCTGCCTCGATCCGTCCATAGACGGGAATGCTTTGCACCGCGCTCGTGCCGACGCCGTTGATCGTTCCATCGATACCCAGTGTGCTGTTCCTGCCAGCGTCGGTGTACAGACGATAGACGACATGGTCCCCTGCCGCGTTCCGCATCCGCCGGTCGCCGCCCGACGCATAGCGTCCGCCGTCGAAGCGCAGCGCCCATACCCTGGCGGAGGGGCAACTGAGCTGAACCGATCCCGTGGCATCGACGCGGTTCCAAAGTCCCGGCTGTGCGCCGAAGTCGACGGCCCCGATGGTACCCAGGTTGCAGGTGTCGGCAATGGACGCCTGGATGCTCAGGGTAAAATCAATGCCTGAGAGGCCGGACTGTCCAGACCGCTCGCACGTCGGCACGCCTGTCTGCATGAAGCCCAGAACGGTATTGTAGAAGGCCGCAGTATAGGTGCCGACGGGTGCCTGCTGTCCCGGAGGTATCCTGCCGAAGAACTGGAAAACGCCGGAGACGCTCGCGCCGTTCGGGGCGATGGTCACCGTCGTCGTGATGGGGTTGTTCTTGGTCCACACATTCGCCCCGGCAGCATCCGTGTACAGGTTGAAATTGACCGTCTGGTTGCCGTTCAGCAGCTTCGGCTGGTCTGCCGTGCCCGGGTAGCTGGGATTGCCGATACCGGCGCAGAGCGTGAAGGTGACGGGCGTCGGATCGTAGTTGGTGCAATTGTAGGAAATGGTTGCGCTGGCGCTCAGTGCGGAGCCGAAATTCAGGCCGGCGCTGTTTGCGGAGCAGACCACATTGGCCTGCGCACGCTCCGGCAGAAGGAGCAGCATCAGCCCAGACATGCAGACCAGCAGCAGGAGAAGGACCTTCCCCTTCGCATCCAGCACGACAGGACCCGGATCGGCTAGCGGCATATCAAGGGTCCTATCTTTACCTGCTGTCCGGAGACGGGCCGGTACTCAAAGGTCACCGAGCACTGCCCACCATTCTCCAGTTCCACCGTGAGGCGGTTGCTGGCCTTCAGACCCGCCACATACGCTTGGCCGTCATATCCGATGACGGTGGGCTCCCCGTCTTCGAGCGTGGCGATCGCACCGACCGGAAGGGGTGCGCCGTCCGTATCGACGAGGGTGACGACGGCTGCGGCGATCGGGGCGACGCCGAAGTCCACGATCACCCCTGCCCGATCCGCAGGTACCACGACCGCCTCGGTACGGGCGGGCCTGAGGTCGACCGGCAGGTTTACGGGATCGATGCCGATCGTGCTGCGCTGGTAGGCCGGGATGTACGGCACCAGCGCCTTGCCCGACTGGTTTGTGCGTGCGACCTCGCGCCTGTTGGCGAGGACTGGGGTACGCGCGCCCCCGCCACGGACGATCGCAAAGCCGTCGTCGATTCGCGGCGCGAGGAAGACCCCGCCGCCCATCGCAACCACCGACCCTTCCGCATAGCCGGTCAGGCGCACGACGCTGCCCTGTTGCTCGATGCCGCCTTCGAGGGTCGCGGCGCGGCCGAGATAGCGCACGGTCGCTGCGCGATACCCTGTCCCGCGGCCGGAAAGGATTTCGGAGTCCGAGACGGTCCATCCCCATGAGCCGGGCGTGCCGTCCGTCGCCCGGTTGGCGCGCATGGTGAGCATGGAGCCCGATTGCGTCTTCGAGAAGCTGGTCGTGGCCGACACACGGTTTTGGAACGACAGGCTGAAGCCGAAGAACACGCCATAATCCGAGCGGTCGCCGACATCCTTGTAGGCGTTCCCCCACGCCGAAAGCCGGCCGAATAGCGTCCGTGAGAAAGACCCGCTGATCAGCTTCAGATCCTGCTGCGGAAGCTTCATGCGCGTGTAGTTGAGGGCGAACCCGGTATCGAACAGGCTGAAGCTGGCGCCAGCCCTGTCGGTTTTGGTGGAAAAAGACTGGAGTGCCGGTTCCGTGCCGACGGGCACGGGACGGGGCAGTGTATCAATTGGGCCGAAATCGGCCTTGATGCTGGTGACCCCGACGAGATCGCGATACCCGGTCTTCGCACGATCTATGCCCGCGTAGAGATTGACGCCGTAAATGCGCGCGCTCGCATCGATCGCGAAGCGATGGTCGGTGACTTCCCTGAAATGACTGGCAGCGCCCCTCGCCCGTATGGAGCCGAGACCGCCGACCCGTACGATCACCTCGGCGCTGCCGTTCAGAAAATCGTGCATGCCCTCGACATGCGCGCCCGCCGTCAGCCAGTCGTTGACGCCGTATCGGAGTGTACCGGACGCCGCCACGTCATCAAGGTAATCAAACGAGTCGATGCCGTAGTTGAGGCGAGGGAAGCCCGCCTCGAGCGAGAAGTCGAGCATGCCCCTGGGCAGCAGGTCCGGCACGTAGAAAATCGGCTTCTCGATGCGTGTCTCGCGCCCGGTGGCGTCCGTCAGGACCACTGTGGCGGTGGCACCGTTGCCGAGATTGGGGAGCGAACGGAACTCGAAGGGTCCGCGCCCGACCTGACCGTTGTAGTATCGGAGCCCGTTTACGTAGAGATCCACCATCGAAGGGACGGCGGCGGTTCCGCTCAGGATCGGAAGCGCGGTCGTCACGATATCCGGACGCTCTCCGAACTCGCGGCGGACTTGCAGGCCTCCTAGTCGATAGATCTGACCGAGATCGCCGCCGTCGCTGATCACGTCGCCCGCCGCAAACGCGATGACCCGTTTCGCATCGACATACCGCCAGCTGGTGTCGAGGCGGACATGCTCGAAGCGGGAGGAGCCGGCGGTTGTGTAGTTCGCATAGCCGTTGCTGGAGAATACGCCGACTCCCGTCATCAGCCGCGCATCATATTGGCCGCTGGCGTGATAGCCCTCACGCGAGACGTCCATGAACAGGCCGTAGTTCAGTACGGCACCCAGATGCGTCTCCAACTTGTCCAGATCGATCGGCTCCGGGGCGTTCGCCGCATCGAGCACCACCGGCGTCAGCGCATCGTCCTTTGCGTCGATTTCCAGCGATTGGGTCGCTTCGGAGTAGTGATAGGTGACGCCCCGCAGGTCAGCGAGTCGGACCACCGACGCATCAGGCGGGACACCCAACCTCGCCAGATCGAAACCCAGGAGCCGCAGCCGCTCGGCGCTGGTAGCGAGGCTGCCGTCCGCCAGACGATCGAACTGCCATAGCAATTCCGACCGAAGGCCGTTCACCCGCACCTCGAGCACGAGCGGGACAGTGTCGCCGGCCGATGGTTGCGACTGGCCCAAGGCGCTGCTTGCAACGCCGAGCGACAGGCAAGTCGCAATTAAGAGGGATATCGGCCGGAAGCGCTGCCTATCGGGTCGCGATCGTGACGGGCTGGCGCGTTTCACTCCCGCTGACTCCGGCAACAACGGTGGCAGTTCCATCAGAGGTTGATGGCAGCTTGGCGATGGGCTGGGTCCATCGCCGCGTTGATCCAGCCAGAACGTATCCCGCGAGGCCCTCGCCGAAGCTGACGTTGCCCTTTGCGGTCTGGAGCTTCAGGTCTTGGATGCGGGCATGACGGGATCCGCGGTTGGTCGCCTCGATCACCAGTTCGGAGCCCGTGCGATACGCGCGCCAGCTGAGTTCGGTCCTGACACCCGCGGGATGGAAGAAGACCGGAAGGTCATAGCGAATCCGCACGTCGACTTCCCCGCCGCCGGCGCGGCTGGGCGTTGGCCGGGGTAGTTCGTCGACCCACATGCGATAGCTCTTCTCGCCCGCAGCGTCGGTGTTGCCGGTCCGCGCGATGCGGACCGTATAGGCGGCTCCTGCGGGAATGCTGACGGCCGGTGGGCTCGCCACCACGTCCGTGGTCGGCACAAGCTTGTCCTCGCCACCGGCCTGCGACCAGTCGAAGATCCGGATTTGCAAGGAGATCGGCTCCCGCCCGGTATTCTGAAGCGTGACCGACGATGCCTGTGCGGGCGCCGTCACATCAACTGCCAAGGGTGTGACGCGCAATGCCGTTTGCGCAAGGAGAGGCGCGGGTGTCAGGAGGGTGAAAAATGCCGTGGCGGCGACGGTTCGAAGCATGATGGCCCCCGAGCTAGAAAGTGACGGTTACCGTGACGACGTCCCGATAGTTTCCGGGAACCGGAGCGGTCTGGGCCGGCACGCGGCCGAAGACTTGGACGGGTATCTTCGTGCCCGTACCCGTCCCTGCGTAGCTCACGAGCACGGCCGACCGCGCGGCAGTGGTATAAAGCTGGTAGCGGACGAGTTCGTCGCCACCGTCCCGCCTCATCGCGCGGTTGGCGACCTCGGTGGCATTCTGTCCGGGACCGAACCCGAGGGTGTAGGCCACGCCGGGATTGCACAGAACGTCGAACGTCTGCACGCCGGTGGTGCCGGTATCGGCGTCGATCGCTTCCAACAGCAGGTCCGTGCTGCCGAAATCGAGCACCGCCGTACCGACGCCGCCGGTGGAAGAGCCCGACACCTCGCAGGAGGAGGTGACGAGAAGCTTCACCTCCAGTTCGCCCGTCGCGGTGTGGACCTGCGCGTGCGCAATGCCCGCCGGTATCAGTCCCAGAATGCCCAATGCTATACGCGCACAGATCATAGAGCTTCTCCCTTCGCCGACATACTGAAGGAGGGAGCACGCGCGGCCATCCGGGCAAACCCGCAAGGCCCCGATCCGCGTACCTGAGCGGCGCCGCGTCGCGCGGCTGATCCAGAATTCACTCGCCGAAGGCTTGCGGAACTGCGTGTTGGTCTTCGCCGGGGATCCCGGGTCGGAACCGCATGGTGCCTCGCTCTCGCGAGACATCCCGGCATGGGGGCGACGAGGGGAAGCCGATCAAGGGAAAGGCGATGACGGCACTTGGTCTGACGGCACCGACCCTGCAGTCGGCGGGTGGCAGGGGTCGGTGCAGAATCCGTTTAGCTGATGCCGACTGCTTGAGCCGGCGCTCTTCTCACACAACGAGGTTCGGCATCGCACGCATAGAGGGTGCACGAGGAACGCCGGATGGCGCATCCGTCTCGTGCGGCATTGCCAAGACCTGGTCTGATGAGGCCGAGACGTGCAGAGAATGCCCTGAGGGCGGGTTTCAGCGCATCCGGCGCTTGAATGGTGGAGCCGAGGGGGATCGAACCCCTGACCTTCGCAATGCCATTGCGACGCTCTCCCAGCTGAGCTACGGCCCCACGCCGTTTTTGCCGTTCGTTTCCGAAGCGGCTCCGGGAACCCCGTGTCCGGGGAAGGCGCCCTCTAAGCGGGCCCTTTTGGTTTGGCAAGCGTCTTTTCGACGCTTGCCGCACCTTTTTTAAAATCGCCGGCAGCAGCCAGCGCGAGGATCAGTTTTCCTCGTCTTCGTCCTGGGTGTTCACGCCCAGATCGTCGTCGCCGCCGAGATCGACGTCATCGTCGGCCGAGGGCTCATCCTCACCGTCGATGTCCAGATCCTCGTCACCGAGATCGGCGTCCTTGTCCGCCTCCTTCTCGCTGATGGGCTTGGCAGCTTCAAAGGGAAGCGGCTGCTTGGACTTCAGGATCGGCTCCGGATTCCAGGTCACGCCGCATTCGATGCAGGTGACGGGATCTTCCTTGCCCAGGTCATAGAAGCGCGTCGCGCATTTCGGGCACGTCCGCTTCGTGCCCCATTCCGGCTTCACCATGTGCCGCTCTTGCCTTTCGGTGTGGGATTTTGGGTATCGGGACTGGTGCCCGAGAAGTGGCGCGCGCCTTGCCATAGCGCAAGGGCGCTGTCAAAAACCGCCGCCTGCCGCCGGCCCAGCGACGGCGGATGCTTCGAGGCGAGGCAGATCTGCGGCCCGCCGCGCCCGGCCGCTTGACGACCGCTCCGGTTGCGGCAAGGGGTCGCCCATGATCATTGCAGTCGACGGACCCGCCGCGTCGGGTAAGGGCACCATCGCCCGGGCGCTTTCCCGCCACTACAACCTGCCCCATCTCGACACCGGGCTGCTCTATCGTGCCGTCGCCGCAACCGTGCTCCGCGACAAGCTCACGCCCGAGCGCGAAGCCGATGCGATCGCCGCCTGCGGTTTTGAGGATCGGCTGCTTGAGGATCCGTGGCTGCGGAGCGACGAGGTCGGCCAGATCGCGTCGGTCGTCTCCGCGCATGCGCTGGTGCGCGCCGCGCTGCTCCAACGCCAGCGGCGCTTCGCGGCGCAACCGGGCGGCGCCGTCCTCGACGGTCGCGACATCGGCACGGTGATCGCCCCTGACGCCCACGCCAAGCTGTTCGTGAAGGCGACGCCTGCCATCCGAGCACGCCGTCGCCACCTGGAGCTTCAGAAGCAGGGCTCGCCCGTCACCTACGACAAGGTTCTGGCCGACATTCGCGCACGCGACGAGCGGGATGCCGGGCGTGCCAATGCGCCGATGATGATGGCCGCGGACGCCGCCCCGCTCGACACCAGTTTCCTGTCGATCGAGGCCGCCGTTCAGCGCGCGGTGGAACTGGTGGACGCACGCGTCGCCGCCTGATCGGGGGCACCGGTCCGGCCGCCCCCTCAAGCTTGCGAATTGCTTGCATTCGGGCTATGCGTGCGGGGTTCGACGAGCGATTGCTCGCGGGGCCGGCGCGGAGGCGATTCCTCACGCGCCCTTTTTCGCATGAAATTGCAGGCCTTTGCAGCAAGCGTCCGACGAATGCCGCGACCGGCATTCGGCCGCCGCGGCGACGCCGGTCAAAGACCGCCGGAACCAACCGGCCGGCCGGAAAAACGTACAGGAACCAGGAACTCTAATGGCCTCTTTGGCAAACCCGAGCCGCGACGATTTCGCGGCGATGCTTGACCAGACCCTGGGTCAGGCCGACAGCTTCGAAGGCCGCGTGGTCATCGGGACCGTCACCGGCATCGAGAACGACCTCGCCGTCATCGACGTGGGCCTCAAGTCGGAAGGCCGCGTGCCGCTGCGCGAGTTCGCAGCGCCGGGCCAGAAGGCGGACCTGAAGGTCGGCGACGAAGTCGAGGTCTATGTCGACCGCGTCGAGAACGCGAACGGCGAAGCGATGCTCAGCCGCGACCGCGCCCGTCGCGAAGCCGCCTGGGACAAGCTGGAAACCGAGTTCGCCAAGTCGGCTCGCGTCGAGGGTGTCATCTTCGGCCGCGTCAAGGGCGGCTTCACGGTCGACCTCTCGGGCGCCGTGGCCTTCCTGCCGGGCTCGCAGGTCGATATCCGTCCGGTGCGCGACGTCACGCCGCTGATGGACATCCCGCAGCCTTTCCAGATCCTCAAGATGGACCGCAAGCGCGGCAACATCGTCGTCTCGCGCCGCGCGGTGCTGGAAGAGACCCGCGCCGAGCAGCGTTCGGGCCTGATCCAGTCGCTGCACGAGGGCCAGGTGATCGACGGCGTCGTCAAGAACATCACCGACTATGGTGCGTTCGTCGACCTGGGCGGCATCGACGGCCTGCTGCACGTTACCGACCTCAGCTACAAGCGCGTCGGCCACCCGTCCGAGATGCTGAACATCGGCGACACGGTGCGCGTGCAGATCATCCGCATCAACCGCGACACGCAGCGCATCTCGCTCGGCATGAAGCAGCTTGAGAGCGATCCGTGGGATGGCGCGTCGGTCAAGTATCCGGTCGGCGCGAAGCTGGCGGGCCGCGTGACCAACATCACCGAATATGGTGCGTTCGTCGAGCTGGAGCCGGGCATCGAAGGCCTGGTCCACGTGTCCGAGATGAGCTGGACCAAGAAGAACGTCCACCCGGGCAAGATCGTGTCGACCAGCCAGGAGGTCGAAGTCATCGTCCTCGAGGTCGATCAGGAAAAGCGCCGCATCTCGCTCGGCCTCAAGCAGGCCCAGGCGAACCCGTGGGAGCGTTTCGCCGAGCAGCACCCGGTCGGTTCGACCGTGGAGGGCGAAGTCAAGAACGCGACCGAGTTCGGCCTGTTCGTTGGCCTGGACGGTGACGTCGACGGCATGGTCCACATGTCGGACATCGCCTGGGGCATCTCGGGCGAGGACGCGCTCAACCTGCACCGCAAGGGCGAGATGGTTCAGGCCGTCGTGCTCGCAGTGGAGCCGGACAAGGAGCGTATCTCGCTCGGCATGAAGCAGCTCGAGCGCGGCGCGCCGGCGGTGGGCGTTGCCACCACGGGCGACCGTCTCAACAAGGGTGCGATCATCACCGTCACCGTGCTTGAAGTCCGCGACGCGGGCCTCGAAGTGCAGGCTGGTGAAGATGGCGCGACCGGCTTCATCAAGCGCACCGACCTCGGCCGCGACCGCGACGAGCAGCGTCCGGAGCGCTTCCAGGTCGGCCAGAAGTTCGACGCGATGGTGTCGGGCTTCGACCGCTCCAAGAAGCCGACCTTCTCGGTCAAGGCGATGCAGATCGCCGAAGAGAAGCAGGCGGTTGCACAGTATGGCTCGTCCGACTCGGGCGCGTCGCTGGGCGACATCCTGGGCGAGGCCCTTAAGGCCCGCGGCGAAGGCCGCTAAGCATTGCGCCGCGGCGGGAAGTTGCTTCCCGCCGCGGCAAATGCCTTAACTTGTGTTGCAGTTCGGCTCCTGCCGAATTAGCTGTTCGGTTCCCCTGCGTAATGACCGCTTCCGCCAATGCTTGGTGGGATGATGAGGCCGACATGATCCGATCTGAACTCGTACAGCGCCTGGTCGCCGAGAACCCCGGCCTCTCCGCGCGCGACGTGGAACGGATCGTCACCGTTTTCTTCGACAGCATCGTCGAACAGTTGAAGGCGGACGGTCGCGTCGAACTACGCGGCTTCGGCGCCTTCTCTACCCGCGCACGCGATGCCCGGACCGGCCGCAACCCGCGGACCGGCGAGACCGTCGAAGTGGATGCCAAGCGCGTCCCCTATTTCAAACCCGGCAAGGAAATGCGCGCGCGCCTGAACGTGTGACGTTCCGCCTTGGCGCAACGCCGCGCTTGACGCGGATGCAGCCTTGCGGTTCCCGTGCCGCCATGCGGACGTGGCGAAACCGGTAGACGCAGCCGACTTAAAATCGGCTTCCGAACAGGAGTGCGGGTTCGAGTCCCGCCGTCCGCACCACCATGTGGCGCTCCGCCGCCTTCGATGGCAGGAAGGGGCCATGGCGCCCTTCCCCTTCTCGCACGCCCGCTTCCCGCTGCTGCTCGCCGCGGCTGCGCTGGCGCTTGGCGGCTGCGACCGCCGGCCCGACGATACGGCGGTGGCGGTCAGCGTCGTGGGCGGAACGGCTCGGGTGGCCGATCCTTCGCGTACGGAGCTCTCCCCCGCCGAGCGCGTGCTGATGGGCGCGACGGCACAGGGCCTCGTCCGCTTCGATGCCGCCGGCCAGGTGGAGCCTGCGCTTGCCGAGCGCTGGATCGTGATCGACGAGGGCCAGAGCTATATCTTTCGCCTGGGCGACGCGCGGTGGCCGGACGGCAACCGCGTCACCGCGAGCGAGGTCGTGGCGACGCTGAAGCGGGCGGTCCGCCCCGCGCACCACAAGCCCCTGGCCGGTGCCTTGCGGCTGGTCGACGAGATCGTCGAGATGACGCCGGAGGTGGTCGAGATCCGCCTGCGCCGGCCGCAGCCGGAGTTCCTGAAGCTTCTCGCGCAGCCGGAGCTTGCCATCTTCCAGGCACGCGGGCTGCGAGGGACGGGACCATTCGAGCTTGGCCAGCCGGCGCGCGGCGCGCAACAGCTGCGGCCGATCCGCGGATTGGACGACGAGGATGCGGACACGCTGCCCAGCCCCGCCGAGAGGATCGAGCTGCGCGGGGACCGGGCAGCGCGCGCGGTGCTGCGCTTTACGCGGGGCGACCTCGACCTGGTACTGGGCGGGGGCGTGGATGACTGGCCGTTGCTGGCCGTCGCGGAGGTCGCGCGGGAGAGCATCCGCGTCGATCCGGCGGTGGGGCTGTTCGGACTGGCCGTCGCGCGGCGACAGGGCTTCCTGGCCGAGACCGCCAACCGGACCGCGCTGGCGGGCGCGCTCGACCGGAGCGCCATTGCGGCGGGGGTGCGCGAGGAATGGACGCCTGCCACCACGCTGCTCCCGGCGCAGCTCGACTCCGCAGCCGCGCCTGCCGCGTTCCCGTGGCCCGCCACACCGACGGAGGACACCATCGGGCAGGCGCGGGCGCGGGTCGCGATCTGGATGGCGGACCATCCGGACATGGCGCCGCTCCGAATCGCACTGCCGGAGGGACCCGGCGGCAACCTGCTGTGGCGCGGCATCGGCCGGTCCCTGCGCGCCATTGGCTTGCCCGTGGAGCGGGTGGCGATCGATGCCCCGGACGCGGACCTGCGCCTGGTCGACAAGGTTGCGCCGCTCGATTCGGGCCGCTGGTACCTCGACAACGCCTGTGTCGCCTGCGACCCGATGATCCGCTCGATTATCGACAGCGCCGCCGATGCGCCGGACGCGGAGACACGCGGGCGGCTGCTGGCGGACGGGGACGCGGCGCTGGCGGCGGACGCGAGCTTCGTGCCGATCGCCCTGCCACTGCGGTGGTCGCTGGTGTCGCCGCGGCTGCGCGCCTGGACGCCGAACCCGCGCGCGTGGCACCCGTTGAATCACCTGCGCGGCGACCCCAGCTAAGATCCATGAACCGCACCTCCCGCATCCCGCCCGAAGCGTTCGACCGCCTGGCCGAAGTCGTGCCCTTGGGCCGCGACGCCGCTGCCGTGCGCAAGCGGCTGGTGGCCCTGGAGCGGCTGCTGGAGCGCAGCTTCGTGATCCCGGGCATCAAGGTGCCGGTCGGCCTCGACCTGTTCTTCAACCTGCTACCGGTGGGCGGCAGCTTCATCGGCGCCGCGATGGGCAGCTACATGATCTGGGAAGCCCGCAACCTGGGCATGTCCAAGCTCCAGATGGCGCGCATGGCCGGCAATGTCGGCGTCGACTGGGCGGTGGGCCTGATCCCGGTGGTGGGTGCGGTGCCCGACCTGCTGTTCCGGTCGAACACCCGCAACCTGCGCATCATCAAGCGGCACCTGGACAAGCACCACCCCGGCACGGCCACGATTGACAACCCGTGACCGCGCGCGGGGCGCTGGCCGTTACCGGCCGCCTCGCCAGATCTTGAGCGGGGCGTTGCTGGTGAGGCCACCCTGGTGCGCCGGGCAGGCGCGGTAGCGCAGCCGCTTGTCCAGGCACAGCCAGACCTCGTCCAGCCAGCCGTCGCGGGTGGCGGTGATCCGCATCATGTTGGCCGCGATGCCGGGGTTCGCCCGGGCGATCGCCTGCGCCAGCTGGCCGGCGGTGAGGCGCGAGCGGCGCGAAAGCGCGTTCATGTCCGGGAAGCGCAGCCGCCCGTAGAGCGCGTTGGAGCGCGCGAAATAGGCCGCGGGCGTCACCCCCATGCAGCTGCCGTGCTTGGCATATTCATGCTGGAGCAGCTGCACCGAGGGCGTCGCGCACAGGTTCTTGCGCACCACCGGCTGGGGCAGCAGCGCTACCGGCTTGCAATATTGCGGCCACGTCTTCCCCTCCCCGTCCGGCCAGAGGCCGTGCAGGGTGAAGCCGAAGCGGTTGCCCTGGCCGCACTGGAAGCTGTCGTCGCCTGCCCGCTTGCCGCGGCAATATTGCGGCGACCAGGTGAGCGCGAGCGTATAGCTGCCGATCGGGATCACCCGGCGCGGCTGCTTGGGGGTCGGCAGGTCGGCATGCGGCCGCGGCAGCGCCGCCGGCACGCTGCACTGGGTGCTTTGTGCCAGCGCGGTGCCGGGAAGCGCGGCGGCGAGGAGCATCGCCGCCTTGTGCCAGAGGCGAATCATTCGAACGGCGTTTCCGCAGGGCCGGTCGGCTGCCCCTTGAACCAGGCGACGGCGTCCGGCTTGAACAGCATGACGACGGCGGCGGCCTGAAGCGCGGTCGAGACGAGGCTGAGGATGCCGGTGAAGCCGCCCGGATAGGCTCCGTTCAGGAGGGTGAACAGCAGCGAGATCACGCCGATCACGAAGAAGATCACCACGATCCACCGGGCGATGTTGCTGCGCATGCGCGAGGTGAAGAACCACAGCAGCAGCGAGATACCGAAGCCGACGATCACGCTGCCGAGCATGACGGGCGTGGCAATGGCGGCAGTGGCGGCGTCTGCCTGCATCCGCTCCATGGTGGCGTTCCAGCCGATGGCCGTGCTGACGAGGCCGAGCGCCAGCGCGCCCAGATAGAAGATGTCGAAGCGTTGAATGGACTTGGGACGCATGGTGTTTCTCCCCCTGTAAACAGCGCCGAACCTAGCCGACCCGCCCCTTTCGGCAAGCGAATTAGAGGGCGGTGAAGTCGAGCCCGATATCGGCGGCGGGCGCCGACTGGGTGAGCCGGCCGACCGACACATAGGTGACGCCGGTCGCGGCGATCGCGGCGATGGTGTCGAGCCGGACCCCGCCGGAGGCCTCCGTGGGCACGCGTCCGGCGACCTCCGCCACCGCGGCGCGCAAGGTCGGCGGGTCCATGTTGTCGAGAAGGAGGTGGGTGGCGCCGCCGGCAAGCGCGGGGGCGATCTGGTCGAGCCGGTCGACCTCCACGATGATCGAGGCGATACCAGCCTCCGCCGCGCGGCGCGCCGCGGCCTCGACGCCGCCCGCCACCGCGACATGGTTGTCCTTGATCATCGCCGAGTCCCACAGGCCCATGCGGTGGTTGGTCGCCCCCCCCATGCGGGTGGCGTATTTCTCCAGCCGGCGCAGGCCCGGCAGCGTCTTGCGTGTGTCGAGCAGCGTGGCGCCGGTGCCGCGGATCGCGTCGACATAGGTGGCGGTGAGCGTGCCGATGCCGGAGAGATGCTGCACGGTGTTGAGCGCCGAGCGCTCGGCCGTCAGCAGCGCGCGGGCGTTGCCGCGCAGGCGCAGCAGGTGCGAGCCGGCGGCGACGCGATCGCCGTCCTGCACCAGCGCCTCGATCTCCACCTGCGGATCGAGCGCGCGGAAGAAGGCTTCCGCGATCGGGAGGCCCGCGACCGTGATGGCGTCGCGGCTGTCCATGACGCCGGCGAAGCGCGCATCGGCGGGGATCACGGCAGCGGAGGTGATGTCGCCCCCCTCCCCCAGATCCTCGGCAAGCGTCTCGCGGACGAAGCGATTCAGATCGAAACCTTCGAGCGACCAGTGCATGCGCGTTCTCCGCCGGACGTGAGGAAGGGCGCGCGGTAGCGTGCCCGGGAGAGCCGCCGCAAGGCGGAAAGTGCGTCGGAAGTCAGTCGAAGAACGCGTGGCGCACCGGTGTCCGGGGCCTGCCGCGCGGCGTGCTGCACTGCGGAAGGTTAGGCTAAGGTTAGGCCAAGAACGGCTGGTGCCGGGCGTCGATCGCCCGCGCCAGGATGCTGCTGGAGGTGGCTGACCCCAGGCACGGCCGATCCCTTGGTGTGCGTGCGAAGGGGGGAGCGTGGCTCTGCCGGGCCCTGGGTTCCTGCCTGCGCAGGAACACGGTGGAAGCCGAAAGCGCGCGCAATACCCGCCGGGGCGCAGTCGCGGTGTCGTTTAGAAGGCGTCCGGACGCGGTTCGCGTGATCGGCCATGGCAGTCCTCTCCCGGTGCGGAGAGGACTGTGGCGACGCCGGCGCGTGTAGGACAGCCCGGGCGTGTGGCCCGGGCGTGCCGTCAGACCTTGGCCGCGTAGAGCATGCGGCCGTTGCCGAGGTGGCCGAACACCTGCGCCAGCTCGCTTTCACCGACGGCGAAGCAGCCCTGGCTGCGGCCGAGCTTGCCATGGGTGCGCAGCATCGAGGCGTTGGAATACCAGGCGCCGTGGATCACGATGGCGCGATCGAGCGCATTGTTGTTGGTGGGATCGAGACCGATCAGCCGCTGCGACTTGCCATGCTTGCCGACATAATAGTCGGAGGCGAGGAAAGCGCCTTCGCACGAGGCGTTGGAGCCGTTGAGGTTGGAGAAGCGCTGGAGATAGCCGCTGTGCGCGGGATCCGAGCCGCTGCCATGCGCGACCAGCAGCGTCGTCGTCTGGCCGTTGATGAGGTCGACGAGGTGGAAGCGCGGCACCGACGAAGAGGCTGCGAAATCGGCAATGGCGATGCGGTCGCGATTGGCGACGCGGCCGCCATGCGCCTGGAGTGCAGCGACCGCACGGCGGAACAGCGCGGGGCGCACCATGCGCGGCGAGGTGAGCGGGGCGACGGGGGCCGCCGGCACGGCCGCGCGGACCGGCGAGGCGAAGGCGCCGGATGCGACCACGGCGCCCGCGACCGTGAGACCAGAGGTGAGGAATGCGCGGCGCGAGGGCGCCGTTTCGACGATGTTGTGCACGTGGATGTCCTGCCCTGAAGCCCGCTCTGGACACCGCATCGCGCTGCCCGACACCCTTTTAGCCAAGAATTCCAAACAGTTCCTACTCGCGCACGCGCTCTGCCGCAGCCATGCCGCGGCTCATCGCAGGATCGCACGGTTGGCAGGTTGAGGAAGGTTCCCTTGCACGGGCGGCAGATTCTTTCTCGCCTGTCAATGGCACAAAATAGACTTACCTACGTTTAGAAAGATGTGAAGCGGATGGGTCGCACTTCCCCCCACCCGCATGATGATGATGTTGAGGTGCGTAATGAACATTCGCAATTGTCGCGCCTGGCTGGCGGCCGGGGCGCTCGCCCTTTGTCTGCCGGCAGCCCCCGCTTTTGCGCAGGAAGCGATCGCGCAATTCGACATTGCGTCCAGCCAGGCGCTGAAGCCAGGCCAGTTTGTTTGGAAGGACGGCGGCGACACTTCGGAACCGGTGACGGTGACCGTGAGCATCCCGTTGCAGCGGGCCTATGTGTTCCGCGGCAGCACCCTGATCGGCGTGTCCACCGTTTCTACGGGCAAGCCCGGTCATGAAACGCCCACCGGCGAGTTCGAGATCCTTCAGAAGAAGGTGATGCACAAATCCAACCTGTATGACGACGCACCCATGCCGTTCATGCAGCGGCTGACCTGGGACGGCATCGCGCTGCACGCGGGCAACATCCCGGGCCGCCCGGCCTCGCACGGCTGCGTCCGACTGCCGTCGGCCTTTGCGAAGAAGCTGTTCGCGGCGACCGAGATGGGCGCGTTGGTTTCGATCAACAACGACCCCTACGACCCGCTTTCCGCCCCGCCGCTGCCGGCCGAAAATTTCGAATCGTCCATGTCAGGCACGGTGACCGCTTCGCAGGACGTGGTGCCCGGCCGCGGCATCCGTACCGCGACGGCGCCCTGAGCCGGGGCTGGCGGACGCATCCGGCGCATGACCCCTGCCGTTGAAGGAGCGGCCGGGTCTGGGCACGGGACGTGTCGGGTCGCGGCCCGCGGATCTCGCCAGCGGCGTGGGCTTGCGATCGGCTAACTGCCGCGTTTGTGGCGCCCCTCGATCAGGACCGCCTGCTGCCACCGCCCTGGCGCCTTGTCGGTCCGGTGCGTGCACCCTGCCCAGCAGCAGGGCCGCTTCTTGCCGGCCAGCAACGACTCGCCCATTCGCTCTAGGCGGCGCTGGCGCGTCGCTGCCTGCTTCGCGTCCGTGACCCAGCAGATGAACTCGTTGCGACCAAGGGGCGTCAGGGCCTGCCAGCGCGACGACAGGTCGGCGCTTGCTTGCACGGCGGCCTGAAGATCCTCGGGCGCGTCGTGGACCGTGCCGTGCGGAAACGAGTCAGCCATGGGATCTCCCGACTTCCGGAGCCGGCCGCACTGTGCCGGGCCGGCGGATATTCGCACGCATTGTCGCGCGCGCAATCAGAACCGCAATGCTCCGGGCGCGCGATGCGCCACTCAAAGGAAGGAACTACCGGCTTCATCGAAGTGTCACGCTCCCCGCCTAGCGCTGGATTCTCCACATTCATCCTTCCGGGGGGCAAGGACTTTGAAGCTTCATCCCATCGCCGCGGGCTTCTTCCTCATTGCGGGCGCGCCTGCTGCGGCCCAGGAGGCCAGCTTCTGCGAGCGGCTTGCGCCGCAACTCGGCATGGCCCCGATCGAGAAGGGACGGCAGGGGCAGACCACTGGGGAATGGCGCGTCAACACGCTGGCAGGGCTGAAGACGGTGTTGTTCGGCGGCAGTACCCTGGTCTCCTTCGGCATGCAGCCGGCTGGGGACAGCGCAACGGTCGAGGACTATGCGCGCCTGCAAAAGGCCTGCGAACAACAGAAGAAGAACTTTCTCTGCCGGATCGAAGGCCCGATGATCCTCACCGTATCCACCGGGAAGGGGAAGGCCGAAATCGAGGCCTTGCCCGGCGAGCGCGCGGAAGTCGAAATGAAGGGGACGACGATCCTCTGCCGGGATCCGCGCGCCATGAAGAAAGCCTAGGGTTCGCCAGACTGGCACCCGCAGGAACAGGCCGCTTCCTGTATTCGGCTACGGGCTCGCGATGCTGGCGAGGGGCGCGCGAACGGCGTAGCCTGCCAGGCGAGAACGGGCGGCCGCTCCAGGGCGGTGCGGAGACGCTCCGTTCCTTGGGAAGGCGGGATGCGGGTTCGGGTTGCAAGCTGCCGGTGCGGACAATTGCGGGCGACTTGCACGGGCGAGCCGGTGCGGGTGTCGGTGTGCCATTGCCTGGAGTGCCAGAAGCGCAGCGGCAGCGCCTTTGCCGTGCAGGCGCGCTGGCCCGACGCACAGGTGGCGCTTGCCGGCGAGTTCCGGACCTGGACCCAGCAGGGCGACAGCGGCGCGGTGGCGCGCTTTCGGTTCTGCCCCACCTGTGGCGCGACTTTGGTCTATGCGAGCCAGGGCATGCCGGGGCTGACGGCAGTTGCGGTGGGCGCCTTTGCCGATCCCGGCTTTCCGGCCCCGCAGTACTCGGTGTGGGAAGACCGCAAGCACGGCTGGGTCACCGTGTCCGCGGACGGGATGGAGCACTTCGCCTAGCGCGACGCAGCTAGGCGGCGACCAGTTCAATGTTGGGATGGTCGGCGAGGATGTGGAGGATGGTGTCGAAGTAGGTCGGCCCCTCGCCGCGCTCGACCGCGTCGAGCTGGCGGCGGATTCGGGCCACGTCGAAGCGGTCGGGCCGCTGGAGCTTTGCGCGCAGGTGGGCGGCGGTGGCCTCTGACCCGAGCGCCGATCGGCTCGTCTCCAGGTCCTTCCAGACGAGCCGCACGGGTTCCCGGCCCGCGATCGCGCCATAGCCGCCGTGCAGCAGGTCCTCGAACGCGTCGAGGCTTTCGCCCAGCGTCCAGTCCTCTCCGGCCATGAAGACGCGGTTCACCTCGGCATAGAAGGAAGCGATGTCGCGGATGCGGGCGCCTTCGAGCGTGAGGGTCTTGGTCACGGACGCGGCTATCGCGCCTGGTCCTGGAGCACGGAGGCGAGGTCCGGGCGCGGGAGGATCGGCGGGGTGCTGTCCATGTAGGTGAGCCAGTGGCTCCAGATCACATGGGTGCGCAGCTTCGTGAGGCGGGTGCGGCAGGTGATGCCCATGTGGGTGCGGATCGTGCCGCCGATCCAGTTCTGGTACACGCTCGCGCATTCGGCGTCGCGATAGCGGATCCAGGCGCGCTGGGCCTCCACCAGTTCCTTGGCGGTCTGCGCCTCCCCTTCGCTGCGCAGCCGGCGCATCGCGGCCTGGTAATAGCGGTTCAGCTCGGCATCGGCCGCGGCGAGTTCGGCGGAGGCGCAGGCGTCGACCGAGGGCGTGTCGGCGCCGGGGCAGGACGCGGGCTCCGCCGACTGGAGGAACAGGGCGAGCGCGAACAGGGGCATGGGGAGTCCTTGGAATTGCCGGTTGCAGCGATGCCGTGCCGACCAGAAGACGGGATCGGCGTTGCGCTACATCAGCGGGCGGCGTTGCGGATCGAGGACGGTGACCTCCTCGAAGCCGGCGGATTGCAAGCTGTAGATCGCGCCGCCGATGCAGCGATACGGGACGTCGTTCGTGTTCAGCAGGATGCGGGCGCTGCGTCCGGGCTTCGCTTCGGGGCGGGCGGTGGCGAGCAGTTCCTGGGGGGTGACCGTGCGCCCGCCGGCTTCGATGGTGCAGTCGGCGGCTGGCCCTCGAACCACGATTTCGAACGGCGCGGGCGCCGCCCTGCCCGTCGCGTATCCGGCCAGGGCGAGCGCGAGGGCTGCGATGATCGTGGAAGGAAGGGCCGGCTGCATCGGCGGAGGATGCCGCATGTCCGGCACGCTAGCAACGCGCCTGCCGAGGTGCGGCGGGCACAAAAACGTATGGCTCGCCCCGTCGGCAAGCGGTTTGTGTCTGATGTTCTGAGCAGTCTGCGAAAACGTATCCGGCCTTCCAACACGAGGTTGTTGGCCAAGATGGAGATCCGCGCGTCCTGGTCCTCATAAAGGGGCCGGCATCGAGTGCCATTTTTAGCCATAGGGTTCCGGGACACCGGTCGACTGTCAGGCCATCTTTCACTCACCTCCCGCAGACATCATTTAGCTGGCGCAAGGCGCGCCGGCCGAGCTTGTTCAGGCTGCTTGTGCAACCGGATCGTAGGTGCGCTCGTGTCGCAGCAGCGCCCACACGATACGCGCCATCTTGGCGGCCAATGCCACCACGACGGTGTTGTGATGAGAACGTGAGAGGAGACCGCGCAGCCAGGCGCCAAGTCGCGTATCGCTCTTGCTCATGACCGGCAGGGACGCACGCGCACCTTGGATCAGGTTCTTGCGCAGGTAACGGCTCCCACGTTTGGTGATACCGAGCAACCGCGGCTTGCCTCCGGTCGTTGCCTGCCGCGGCACCAAGCCCAGCCATGCGGCAAGGTCGCGCCCGCGCCCGAAGGTCCGGGCATCCCCGATCGCTGCCACCAGCGCAGTGGCATTAAGCGCACCGATGCCGGGAATGGTCAGCAATCGCCGTGTCCGTTCATCCGCCCGAGCCGCATCGGTGAACTCGGCATCGAGATCTGCGATCCGTTCGTCGAGCGCGCTCCAGCGCAGGCGCATGTCGCTCACCAGCCGGTGAATGCGGGAGCCGAGTACCGGTTCGTCACCATCCAGCATCTCACCCAGCCGAAGGGCAAGCTTTGCACGCCCCTGTGGGACGATGTAACCGCGTTCGAGGAGGAGGCTCCTGATCTGGTTCATCAGGGAGGTGCGGTCTCCGACAAGCTGGTCACGGATACGATGGAGCGTCTGCATGTCGAGTTGCTCCTCGGTCTTTAGCTCGACAAACCGCATAGTCGGCCGTGTCGCCGCCTCGGCGATCGCCTCGGCATCACGATCATCGTTTTTCTGCGCCTTGACGTAAGGGCGGACGTATTCCGGCGACATCAATCGTACCGCATGGCCTTGTCGCGCCAAGGCACGTCCCATGTGATGCGCACCGCAGCAGGCCTCCATCGCCACAACGCAGGCCGGCAAGGTCGCCGCGTAGGTGATGACTGTCTCGCGCCGCATTCGTCGGCGGACGACAACCTTGCCAATTGCGTCCAGCCCAACCACGCTGCAGCTGTTCTTGCCAAGATCGATCCCGAGCACAGAAATGTCCATGACCTTCGCTCCTTCCGCAAACGACCCGCTGTCGTGAAGCAACAACGGTTCAGATAAGGGGCGAGCCATCCATAAAGGGGGCCGAAGCCCCCTTTTCGGTTAGCCGCGCGGGCCGCCGCGGGGGCGGAACGGGCGGGCGTGGTGGCGCGGCTGGTTGGGGCCGCCGCGGGGCGGGCGCGGGCCGCCGGTGCTGCCCGGGGGCGGCGGACCGTCCATCGGCAGCACGCGCAGGTCGTCGTCGCCCTCGCCCGCGGTACGCTTGATCGCGGCCACGAAGCGGCTGGCGACGGCGCGCGGAATCTGGAAGGCGGTTTCGTCCGCGGCGATGCGGATCGCGCCCACTTCGCCCTTGGTGATGTGGCCGCGGCGGCACAGCAGCGGCAGCAGCCAGCGCGGATCGGCGTTCTGGCGGCGGCCGATGTTCATGCGGAACCAGACGCTGTCCTCGAAGCCGGCACGCGGGCCGTCGTCGCGCGGACCACGCTCGCCGCGGTCGTTGCCGCCGACGAGGTCCTCGGCCGCGGGCAGCTTGGCGCGATAGGCGCGCACCAGCATCGCGGCGATGTCGGCGGGCTCGCGCCCTTCGAGCAGGCGGGCGCCCAGTGCGCGATCCTCCTCGTCCAGCTCCACCGTGTCGCTGAGCTTGGCGAGCAGGCGCTCGCGATCGGCCTCGCGGATGGCGTCGGCGCTCGGCACCTCGACCCACTCGGCGTTGATCTTGGCACCGCGCAGCATCATCTCGACGCGGCGGCGGCGCTGATAGGGCACGACCAGCGCGGCAATGCCCTTCTTGCCCGCGCGGCCGGTGCGGCCGGAGCGGTGCTGAAGCGCCTCTGCATCGCGGGGCAGTTCGACGTGGATCACCAGGCTGAGCGAAGGCAGATCGATGCCGCGCGCGGCGACGTCGGTCGCGACGCACACGCGGGCGCGGCGATCGCGCAGCGCCTGGAGCGCGTGGTTGCGCTCGTTCTGGCTGTGCTCGCCCGAGAGCGCCACGGCGTCGAAGCCGCGCTCGACCAGGCTCGCGTGCAGGCGGCGGACCGCCTCACGGGTGGCGCAGAAGAGGAAGGCGGTGTCCGGCTCATGGAAGCGCAGCAGGTTCACCACCGCGTGCTCGATGTCGGACGGGGCGACCGTCACGCACTGATAGGCGATGTCACCGTGACCGCGATCAGCGGACAGCGTCTCGATGCGCAGCGCGTCGCGCTGGTAGCGCTTGGCAAGCGCCACGATCGGGCGCGGCATGGTCGCGGAGAACAGCAGCGTGCGACGGCCGTCGGCGGTCGCGTCGAGGATCTGCTCCAGGTCTTCGCGGAAGCCCATGTCGAGCATCTCGTCGGCCTCGTCGAGCACTGCGACTCGGATCGCCGACAGGTCGAGCGCGCCGCGTTCGAGATGGTCGCGCAGGCGGCCCGGGGTGCCGACGACGATGTGCGCGCCGTGGCTGAGGCTGCGACGCTCGCGCGAGGGATCCATGCCGCCGACGCAGGTGGCGATGCGGGCGCCGGTCTGGCCATAGAGCCAGCCGAGCTCGCGCGCGACCTGGAGGGCGAGCTCGCGGGTCGGGGCGATGGCAATGGCCAGCGGAGCACCGGCGGGGCCGATCGCGCCATCCTCCCCCAGCAGCTGCGGAGCCATGGCGAGGCCAAAGGCGACGGTCTTGCCGGAGCCGGTCTGGGCGGAGACGATGAGGTCGCGCCCTTCGGCTTCGGGCTGGACGACGGCGGCCTGGACGGCCGTGGGCGCTTCATAGCCACGCGCAACAAGCGCCGCGGCGAGCGGTTCGGGAACTTTACCAAAGGGCATGGAGGCGCAAATGGCCCTTTCCGAGCCGTGGCACAAGGGCTTACGGTACCGGAGAGTCCCGGCGCGGGAGGCCGGCGGCGCCCCAGGGCGCGGCTTGGGGCGGATGCGACACTAGCGCACAAGGCCGATCGCGCTTCGGACTCCGCCCGTTCGTTCCGTCCTCATCAGAGCGCGAACCACGCCGTTCGCGGCGCGCGCTGGTAGGACCGGACCACGCAACCTGCCGGGCTCAGTTTCCCTCGACCGGCTCCGAGGGTTCGGGCGCCGGGGCTGGGGTTGGCTTCGGCTCCAGATACTCGGGAACGAACGGGTTCACGCTCGGCGGCGGCCCCGACATGCCGGCGGGATCGCCCTCGACGCGCCCGCGCAACTGGTCGATCTCGGCCTGGCGTCGATTGAGGTAGAATGCCCGGGTTGCGGCATAGGGATCGGGCGAGTTGTCGTGCAGGTCCTTGAGCGTCTGATCGAATTCCGAACGATGATCGAGCGCGCCCAGGACCCCGGCGGGCACCGAATAGCTCAGGCTCGTGAACGGACTGCCGACGCCGACCGGCAGGACCAGCCGATCGACGGCGCCGCCCAGCAAGTCCCGGACGGTCGTGGGGCCGACCAGGGGCAGGAACAGGAACGGCCCGTTCTTCACGCCATAATAGCCCAGCGTGTTTGCAAACCCGTTCGACCGCCGCGGCAGGTGGAACGGCTTCCGCTTGGCCATGTCCACGAACCCGGCAGCGCCGACGGTGGTATTGATCACGAAGCGGCCGACCGTCTCCGCTGCCTTCCCAGGCTTGAGCTGAAGCAAGAAGTTCAAGAACACGATCGGTTCACGGATGTTGTACAGGAAGTTGTGGATCCCCTTGCGGATCGGGCTGGGCACAGTCTTCTTGTAGGTTCTTGCGACAGGTCCGATGACGGTGTCGTCGACCTTCTGCGTGACGGCAAAAGACTCGGCATTCACCGCGCGCAGCGGGTCTCCTGCCGGCTCCCGGCGCCCCGTGATGACGATGTCACCGTGCGCCGCCTCTTCGGCAGGCGGCAGCTGGACGGGCGAAGCCGCGTCCGACGGGGGCACTGTACCCGGCGAGTCCGGCGAGACTTGAACCGGAACGACCGCCGGCGGAGCAGCCGTGCTGGACTGGGACTGAAGCGGCTGCGCCGGAAGGAGGGCCGGATCGACAAGCAGGACGGAAGGCGAAGCCGGGGTTGCCGAGGCAGCGCTCGCCGCGGTCGGGAAATCCGCCGCCGGCACTGAGCCCAGGGGGATGACCGCGAGCAGTAGCGCACCGGATACCGTCAACATCTACGCTCATCATCCTGCTGACCGGCTTCACCCGAATCTGAAGCACCGCAACCGGTAACATGCGCTTTCGAAGCCAAACGGCATAGGGATAATCGGCGCACGAAGCGCGTGCGGCTGGGTCTCGGGGGGGAAAAGAGCGGGCCATGGCGGCCCCCAACTTGCCTGGTTGCTGCCGCCGGCGAAGTCGCCGAGGGCGCCGAGGATCGAGCGCGGCGAAGCGACGGTGCCCCAACCCTGCCCGCCTACCACGCCTGGTAGCGGCCGATAGGAAGCCTGCACGCGGGTGGTTCGGAACCGGCAGCTTGGAACGACGGCTGGCGGGCCAGTGCCGAAAAAGCACGATGCCGCAACTTCAGCCACAATAACGCTGGTGCCATGAAAATGCAGCGGAACAATTCTACTCTATACTTGTAGTCGTATTGATCAACAGGGGTGTTGTTTCATGAGATCGCTGGCTCGCGTCCTTTCGGCGCCGTTTCTCTTTTTGTGCCCCGCGCTCTCCCAGGCACAGGAGCAACAGGGCGTGACCACGGCCACGATGGAGTCGCAGGAGCGCTTCCTCAAAACCCTCGACTTTTCCGACACCTCCGATTTCGAGGATGCGAAAAAGGGGCTTATTGAAGCGTTCAGCGATGTCATTCGCGACGCGGAAGGCAAGGTCGTGTGGGACATGAAGTCCTATGCGTTCGAGAACAACGCGCAAGCACCGGCGACCGTCAACCCGAGTTTGTGGCGCCAGGAGCGGCTGAACAATATTGCCGGATTGTTCAAAGTTTCCGAACATATCTACCAGGTCCGCGGCCTGGACCTCTCCAACATGACGATCATCGAGGGCAAGTCAGGCCTCATCATCGTCGATCCGCTGATTTCTTCCGAGACCGCGGCGGCCGCAATGGCGCTCTATCGGAAGCATTTCGGCGACCGGCCCGTCGTTGCCGTGATCTACTCGCACTCTCACGTAGATCATTATGGCGGCGTGAAAGGCGTCGTCAGCGAAGCGGATGTTCTCGCCGGAAAGGTGAAGATCTATGCGCCCGACGGCTTTCTGGAGCACGCCGTCTCGGAAAACGTCTATGCCGGCACCGCGATGAGCCGCCGGGCTCAATATATGTACGGTGCCCTGCTTCCGAAGAGCCCGACCGGACAGGTCGGCGCCGGCCTGGGCAAGACCACCTCCCGCGGCACCGTGGGCCTGATCGCGCCGACCGACAGCATCGGCGCGGGCGGGAAAGCAGTCGAACAGGTCACCATCGACGGGCTGCTGATCGAGTTCCAGCTGACGCCGGGAACCGAAGCGCCGGCGGAGATGAACATGTACATTCCCGCCTATCGCGCGCTCGGCGCCGCCGAGAACGCGACGCACACCCTGCACAACGTGCTGACCATCCGGGGCGCGCAGGTGCGCGACCCCAGCGTCTGGTCCTCATACCTCGACGACACGATCGCCCGCTATGGCGCCACCACCGAGGTATTGTTCGCGCAGCACCACTGGCCGACCTGGGGCACCGCGCGGATTTCGGCCATGCTTGCCGACCAGCGGGACATGTACCGGTACATCAACGATCAGACGCTGCGGCTCATCAACCTCGGCTACACGCCGATGGAGATCGCCGAGGAACTGAAGACCCTTCCGCCGGCACTCGGCAAGAAGTGGTATAACCGGGACTATTACGGCTCGATGAGCCACAATGTGCGCGCGGTATATCAGCGCTACATGGGGTTCTACGACGGGAACCCGGCGAACCTGAACCCCCTGCCTCCCGTGGAAGCCGCGAGGAAATACGTCGCCTCGATGGGCGGCGAGGACAAGGTCATCGCGCTGGGGCGCACGTCCTTTGCCCAGGGCGACTATCGCTGGGTCGCCGAACTCATGAAGCACGTCGTCTTCGCGAACCCGCAGTCGGCGGCGGGCAAGGCCCTCCTTGCCGAGACGCTCGACCAGATGGGCTTCCAGTCCGAGAACGGAACGTGGCGCAACGCGATGCTGATGGGCGCCTTCGAACTGCGCAACGGCGTTCCCAAGGGCGCCGGGGGGACGGCATCCCCGGATACGATCAAGGCCATGCCGCTCGCCATGTACTTCGACTATCTGGGCATCCGGTTGAACGGTCCCAAGGCTGCTTCGAGCGGAGACCTCAAGCTCAACTGGGTGTTCTCCGACCCGGCGGAGACCCATGTCGTGACGGTGCGGGGTGGCGCGCTCACCCATCGCAAGGCCGACGCATCTTCGGACGCGACGGCAACCCTTTCCCTGTCGCGCAAGACGCTGGACGCGATCACGCTAGGCCAGACCAGCTTCGATCGGGCGATCGGCGACGGTTCGATCAAGATTTCGGGAGATCGCAGCGCGGTCACCCGGCTGTTCTCCAACCTCGACACCTTCCCGATCTTCTTCAACATCGTGACGCCGTGAGGTCGCGCCCATGAGCAAGCACCATGCCGCGTTCGCGACCGCCCTGGCCGGCGGGCTGATCCTGGCGTCCCCATCCGCCTTCGCCCAGGGCGCCCGGGACTGGGAGAATGTCCCCGTCGATACGAACATCCTGTTCCTCTACTATACCTATTCGAACACCGAGGCCTCGGTTGATCCGTCGCTGCCGATCGAGGGCGTATCGGTGGACGCGCATGTGCCGATCGCGCGCTATGCGCGGTCCTTCGGCATCGCGGGCCAGGCCGCGGGTGTTCAGCTGATCGTCCCCTATGGCTTCGTGACGGCACGCCTGGATGGGACGAACCTACAGACCTACAGCGAGGGCCTGGGCGATGTGAACGCCGTCTTCGTCATGAACATCGCGGGCGCGCCTGCCCTGACCCGCCGCGAGTTCGCCACGTGGCAGCCGGACGCCTATCTCACCGGGTCGATCGGCGTGACGGCGCCGACCGGAGCCTATGACGCGGAAAGTCTCCTCAACATCGGCAAGAACCGGTGGATGGTGAAGCCGCAGCTTTCGTACGGGAAATACTTCGGCCCGCGCACGCTCCTTGCCGTGAACGGCAACGTCCAGTTGTTCGGGGCGAACGACGAATATCGAGGCGACGGCAGGCTGCAGCAAAAAGCCCTGTTCGGCGTCGACGGGCACCTCAGCCACGACGTCGGCGACCGGGCCTGGCTGTCGCTGGACGCAGTCTATGCCCATGGCGGGACCACCAAAGTCGACGGCGTCGGGCAGGACAACCGGCAGCAGACGCTGAGGCTCGGGGCGAGCGGCAGCGTCAGTCTGGACCGGGCGACGGCGATCAACCTCGCCTTTACCCGCTCCGTGGCGAAGAAGGATTATACGCCCTCGGCCACCACCTTTTCGGTGAACCTGAACAGAGCGTTCTGACCGGACGCGCGCGCTTGCCCTAGTTGTTGCCGCCGACGAAGTCGCCGAGGCCGCCGAGGATCGAGCCTTCGCCGCGGTTCTGGCCGCCCCGGCTGCCGGCGGCCGCCAGCATCCGGCCTGCCAGGCGCGAGAAGGGCAGCGACTGGATCCAGACCTTGCCGGGGCCGCGCAGGCGGGCGAAGAACAGGCCCTCGCCGCCGAACAGCACGCTCTTCACGCCGCCGGCCGTCACCAGGTCGAAATCCACCGTGTCGGTCATCGCCGCCAGGCAGCCGGTGTCGACGTGGAGTTCCTCGCCGGCGCTGAGCGTGCGTTCGACGACGGTGCCGCCCATCTGGACGAAGACCCAGCCGTCGCCCTCCAGCTTCTGCATGATGAAGCCCTCGCCGCCGAACAGGCCGGTGAGCACGCGCTTCTGGAAGTGGATGCCGATCGACACGCCCTTGGCGGCGGCGAGGAAGCTGTCCTTCTGGCAGATCAGCCGCCCGCCGAGGTCGCCCAGCCGCAGCGGCAGGATCGCGCCGGGCGTGGGCGAGGCGAAGGCGACCCGCGCCTTGCCATGGCCCTGGTGGGTAAAGACGGTGGTGAACAGGCTCTCGCCGGTCACCAGCCGGCGGCCGGCGCCGAGCAGCTTGCCCATAAAGCCGGCACCCTGCCCGCCGCTGCCGTCGCCGAACACTGTGGTCATGTCCACCGCGGCATCCTTCCACACCAGCGCGCCCGCCTCCGCCACCGCGCTTTCACCGGGGTCGAGCTCGATCTCCAGGAACTGGAGTTCCTGGCCCTTGATCTCGAAGTCGATGTCGTCGGCGATGCTGCTGCTACGATGGTGCTGCCAGGGGCTCGGATGCGGCATGGGAACTTCCTCTCGCGGGTGGGGTCAGGCGTGGGCCATCAGTCTCCGGTGACGCGGACGGGGCCGAGGTCGCCCATGCCGACCGTGCCGCTCGCCATGCCGAGCATGCGGTCGAGCGACACCTTGGCCTTCAGGCGCAGGCTCTCCTCGATCTCGATGCGCGGCTCCAGATCGCGGAGCGCCAGGTAGAGCTTCTCGATCGTGTTGAGCGCCATGTACGGGCAGATGTTGCAGTTGCAGTTGCCATCGGCACCCGGCGCGCCGATGAAGCGCTTCTCCGGCATCGCCTTTTCCATCTGGTGGATGATGTGCGGCTCGGTCGCGACGATCAGCGTGTCGCCGGGCACGGTCTGGGCGTACTCCAGGATACCGCGGGTCGAGCCGACATAGTCGGCGTGGTCGAGGATCACCGCCGGGCATTCCGGGTGGGCCGCGACCGGCGCGCCGGGATGCTCCGCCTTGAGCTTGAGCAGTTCGGTTTCCGAGAACGCCTCGTGCACGATGCACACGCCCGGCCACAGCAGCAGGTCGCGCCCGGTCTTGCGCGCGAGATAGCCGCCCAGGTTGCGGTCCGGGCCGAAGAGGATCTTCTGGCTGGGCGGGATCTGGCTGAGGATCTTTTCCGCCGAGGACGAGGTGACGATGATGTCGCTGAGCGCCTTCACCTCGGTCGAGCAGTTGATGTAGGTGAGCGCGATATGGTCCGGGTGCTGCGCGCGGAAGGCGGCGAACTGCTCGGGCGGGCAGCTGTCCTCCAGGCTGCAGCCGGCGGCCATGTCGGGGAGCACCACGATCTTTTCGGGGCTCAGGATCTTGGCGGTCTCTGCCATGAAGCGCACGCCGCAGAAGGCGATGACTTCGGCATCGGTGGCCGCGGCCTTGCGCGACAGGTCGAGGCTGTCGCCGACGAAATCGGCGAGGTCCTGGATCTCCGGCTTCTGGTAATAATGCGCGAGGATGACGGCGTTGCGCTCCTTGCGCAGCCGGTCGATTTCTCCCAGCAGGTCGACGCCGGCCAAGTTGCCGCCGATGCCGTTGCGTGCGTCCATTCCAACTTCCCCCGCGTGCCCATGATGCGGGCCACAAAGCGCCCACATGGCCATTTGCGCACGGTGCGGCAAGATGGCTGACACGCGCGACCGCGCTCGATAGGCTGCGCGTCAGGGACAAGGGGGAGAGGACGAATGCGTCGGTCGATACGGCTTGCGTCGATGATCCTGGGCCTGGCGCTGACGACGGCGGCGGCGCCGGCCAGGGCGGAGTGGTACCAGGCGACCTCGAAGCACTTCATCGTCTTTGCCGAGGGCAATGCGGAGTCGGTCAAGGAGCGGGCCGAGGAGCTGGAGCTGTTCGACGGCGTCTTCCGCTATTTCCAGAACGTGGCGGCGCGGCCGGAGGACGAGTCCAACAAGGTGACGCTCTATGTCGTGCCGAATGACAGTGCGGTGCGGCGCCTGTACGGTTCGAACAGCGCCAACATCGCCGGCTTCTACGACGGGCGGGCGAGCGGTTCGGTGGCCTTCACCCCGCAGCGCGGGCTGGGCGGCGAGGGATCGGATCGCGAGCAGGCGCGGATCGTGCTGTTCCACGAATATGCCCATCACCTGCTGCTGGGCAATTTCGCCGCCGCCTATCCGGCCTGGTTCTCCGAAGGCTATGCGGAGTTCCTGTCGACGGTGTCGTTCGACAAGGAGACGGCCTGGATCGGCAAGCCCGCGCAGCATCGCGCCTATTCGCTGCTGCACGGCGATCCGCTCCCCGCCTCCGAGCTTCTCTCCGTCAACATGAGCACGATCCGCAGGGATCAGATGGACGGGCTGTACGCGCGCGGCTGGCTGCTCACCCACTATCTGACCATCGCGGCACCGCCCGAGCGGCGGGCGCAGTTCGCCAAATATCTGGCGGCGGTGAACCAGGGAAAGCCGAGCGTCGAAGCCGCGCGCGAGGCGTTTGGCGACCTGAAGCAGCTCGACAAGGAGCTGAACGCGCGGCTGAAGGGGCGGACCTTCCCCGCGCTGCGGTTCGGGCTGGACAAGCTGCCGAAGCCGGTGGTGCAGGTACGGCCGCTCAGCCCCGGCGAGAAGGCGATGATCGGCCTGCGCATGCGGTCGGACCGCGGGGTCAATACCAAGACCGCGCAGCCGATCCTGGAGGACGCGATCCCGATCGGCGCGCGCTATCCGGGGGACGCGGTCGTTCAGGGCTGGCTTGCCGAGATGGCGCTGGACGCGCGCCGCTATGACCTGGCCGAAGCGGCGGCCGACCGCGCGCTGGCGATCGACCCGAACTCCTCCCAGGCGCTGGTCTACAAGGCGCAGGTCCTCCTCAACCGGGCGCGCGAGGCGCAGACGACCGACCCGGCCGCGTGGAAGGAGGCGCGCAGCTGGCTGTTGAAGGCGAACAAGATCGACCCCAACGACGCCTATACGCTGCTGCTCTTCTATTCGAGCTTCGGCATGGCGGGCGCAGTGCCCACCGCCAACGCCAAGCAGGCGCTCGCCCGCGCGCATGAACTGGTGCCGCAGGACGACGCGGTGCGCTTCGCCTATGCGCACCAGTCGCTGATCGACGACCGGGTGGACGACGCCAAGCGGGCGCTGCGCCCCCTCGCCTATTCGGCGCACGCCGCCCCGGACAATGGCGCAGCGCGGCTGCTGGCCCTGCTAGACGCGAAGAAGTCCGGCAAGGAGGTGGTGGCGGCGATGGAGGCGGAAGGTGCGCAAGGTGGCGGTGCCGACTGAAGCGCCGACTGGCACGACCCGCACGAGCAAACACCGCCTGCGAACCCGATCGCAGGCGCGGCAAGGATGGAGACAGGCATGATCGTGAACCGCCGAGGATGGATGGGGCTGGGTGCGGCACTGGGGCTGCCGGTGCTCGGATCGCACGCCGCGGCCGCGGCGGCGCCCCGGCAGGGCCAGATGGTGCATCACGTCTTCTTCTGGCTGAAGGAGCCGGGACGCGCGGGCGACCGGGAGAAGCTGATCGCCGGCCTCAAGACGCTGCGCGCGATCCCCGAGATCCGGGAGCTGCGGGTCGGCGTCCCCGCCCCCACCGAGCAGCGTTCGGTGGTGGACAGCAGCTATCATGTGTCCGAGCTGATGGTGTTCGACACGGTGGCAGACCAGGCGCGGTACCAGGATCACCCGGTCCACAAGCGCTTCGTGGAGACGTGCGGCGACCTGTGGGCGCGGGTCGTGGTCTACGACAGCATCGACGTGTGAGGCGCGGCGGGCTCAGGCCGCGAAGGTGACGAAACCGTTCTCGTCGATGACCCAGGCCGGGTTCCACGCGATTTCCCAGGCGTGCCCGTCCGGATCGGCGACATAGCCGCGATAGCCGCCGTGCGGCGGGGCATCCGCCGGGCGGAGGATGCACCCGCCCGCCGCGACCAGTTGCTCCATGACGGGTTCGACGTCCGTCTGGGCCGGCACGTTATGCGCCAGCGATAAGGCGCCGCCCGCCCCGGAGCCGAACCGGTTCATGTCGCGTTCCAGCGCCGCGCGATCGAAGGTGCCGAGGACCAGCCCGTTCATCTGGTAGAAGACGATCTCCGCATTTTCGAACACGGGCGTCCAGCCGAAGCCGTGCATGTAGAAGAGCCGGGATCGGTGCAGGTCCGTGACGCCGAGCGTGATGACCGAAATCTGCTGCTGCATGTGCACGCTCCTCCATCGGTTTCCGCGCCATGGTCGAGCGGGGCGCCGGTCCTGGCAAGCGGCTTGTCCGGCAGGGGCGAAAATCCCGCACCCGGCCCGGGTCTGCGCGCCTGCCCTCTAGCCCGTTCGCGCCGGTGTCGCTAAGGGCTCGCGCATGACCCAGATCACGCCCGAGATCGTCGCCGAGCACGGCCTTTCCCCCGAGGAATATGAGCGCGTCCTGCACGCGATGGGACGCGAGCCCAATCTGACGGAGCTGGGCATCTTCTCGGTGATGTGGTCCGAGCACTGCTCGTACAAGTCGAGCCGCATTCACCTCAAGAAGCTGCCGACCGAGGGACCCCAGGTGATCTGCGGCCCGGGCGAGAATGCGGGCGTGGTCGACATCGGCGACGGCCAGGCGGCGATCTTCAAGATGGAGTCGCACAACCACCCGTCCTACATCGAGCCCTACCAGGGCGCGGCGACGGGCGTCGGCGGCATCCTGCGCGACGTGTTCACCATGGGCGCTCGGCCGGTCGCGAACCTGAACGCGCTGCGCTTCGGCCGGCCCGACCATCCCAAGATGCGCCACCTGATCGCGGGCGTGGTCCACGGCATCGGCGGCTATGGCAACTGCGTGGGCGTGCCGACCGTGGGCGGCGAGGTGAACTTCCACCCCGCCTATGACGGCAACATCCTGGTCAATGCGATGACCGTGGGCGTCGCCGACACGGACAAGATCTTTTACTCGGCCGCCTCGGGCGTCGGCAATCCGATCGTCTATGTGGGGTCGAAGACCGGCCGCGACGGCATTCACGGCGCGACCATGGCCTCGGCCGACTTCGGCGAGGATTCGGAGGAGAAGCGTCCCACCGTCCAGGTCGGCGACCCCTTCACCGAAAAGCTGCTGATCGAGGCGTGCCTGGAACTGATGGCGTCCGACGCGATCGTGGCGATCCAGGACATGGGTGCTGCCGGCCTCACCTCTTCCTCGGTCGAGATGGCGTCCAAGGGCGGCGTCGGCATCGAGCTGGTGATGGACGATGTTCCCCAGCGCGAAGAGGGCATGACGCCCTATGAAATGATGCTGTCGGAGAGCCAGGAGCGCATGCTCATGGTGCTGAAGCCCGGCCGCGAGGCCTTCGCCGAGGCGATCTTCCGCAAGTGGGAACTCGACTTCGCGATCATCGGCCGCGTGACCGACACCGGCCGCATGGTGCTGAAGTGGAAGGGCGACACGGTTGCCGACATTCCGCTCGCCCCGCTCGCCGACGAAGCGCCGCTCTACGACCGTCCCCACGTGCCGACGCCGAAGCCGGCAGAGCTGACGAACGTGCCGGCCTGCGGCGATCCGGCGGCGGACCTGTTGAAGCTGATGGGATCGCCCGACATCGCCAGCCGGCGCTGGATCTGGGAACAGTACGACCACATGGTCGGCGCCGACACCGTGCAGCGCCCCGGTGGCGACGCCGCGGTGGTGCGCGTGCATGGCACCAAGAAGGCGCTGGCGATCACCACCGACTGCACGCCGCGCTATTGCTTTGCCGACCCGGTCGAGGGCGGCAAGCAGGCGGTGGCCGAGGCATGGCGCAACCTGACCGCGGTGGGCGCGACCCCGCTCGCGATCACCAACTGCCTGAACTTCGCCAACCCGCAGCGGCCGGAGATCATGGGCCAGATCGTGGGATGCCTGGAGGGCATGGGCGAGGCCTGCCGCGCGCTCGACTTCCCGATCGTGTCGGGCAACGTCTCGCTCTACAATGAGTCGAAGGCGACCGGCGGCGGCTCGGCGATCCTGCCGACGCCGGCAATCGGCGGCCTGGGGCTGATGGCCGACTGGGAGAAGTCGATGACCATCGCCTTCAAGCAGACCGGCGACATCATCATCGCGCTCGGCAATCGCTCCGGCCACCTCGGCCAGTCGCTGTGGCTGCGCGAGATCCACGGCCGCGAGGATGGGCCGCCGCCGCCGGTGGACCTGGATGCCGAGCGCCGCACCGGCGACTATCTGCGCGCCGCGATCACCGCGGGCGTGGTTACGGCCGCGCACGACGTCTCGGATGGCGGCCTCGCAGTGGCGCTCGCCGAGATGGCGCTGGCCGGCAACATCGGCGCGATCCTCGACAAGAAGCAGCCGTACGACCACGCCTGCTCCTTCTTCGGCGAGGACCAGGGCGTGTATCTGGTGACGGTGCACGACCATGCGCTGCTCGACTTCCTGAAGGGCGCGCAGGCGGCCGGGATCGACGCGGAGCCGATCGGCCGCACCATCGGCAGCCGGCTGATCTTCGAGCTGGCCGATGGCGACTTCGTCGTGTCGCTCGATGCGCTGCGCACGGCGCACGAGGGCTTCTTCCCCAACCTGATGGGCAGCGACGCCGCCCTCGCCTGACGGAACCGCCAGGGGCTGTCGATCGAGGCAGCCCCGGCCCACCCCACGCACGCCGCGCAGGCGAGACCTCTGCGAAGCGCCTGGCCGTGCTCCTGCAAAGGCAGGAGCCCAGGGTTCCAAGCACCGCGAGGCGTTGGTCTGCCTGGCCCTGGATTCCTGCCTGCGCAGGAATACGTGTGACCCAGGCACGGCGGCCCGTGCTTTGCAGCGGTTTCACGTAGGCGGGAGCGGGTTGCCCCTTTCATCCGCCTTCCCGACTGGGCGCCGGCCTTCGCCGGGGTACGGGAGAAGAAGGGGTCGGGGCGGGTTCGACTTCTGCCGGCCGCGATCCTGTTCTAGAACCGCGTCGGGGCGAGTGGGGGAACGGGTATGGCGACGACGCAGGCGGACCGGATCGGGTCGCTGGATACGGTGCGCGGGGTGGCCGTGCTCGGCATCCTGCTGATGAACATCGTGGCCTTCGCGATGCCCGATGCGGCGTACACGAACCCCAAGGCCTATGGCGGGCACCAGGGGATCGACCTGGCCGTCTATCTAGTCAACTTCGTGCTGTTCGACGGCAAGATGCGGGGGCTGTTCAGCTTCCTGTTCGGCGCGTCGATGCTGCTGGTGATCGACCGGGCCGTGGCCAAGGGCGAGAGCCCGGCGCGGGTGCACTTCCAGCGCATGGCCTGGCTGTTCGTGTTCGGCATCGCCCATCTGCTGCTGCTGTGGTGGGGCGACATTCTGAACCAATATGCGGTGATCGGGGCGATCGCCTATACGTGCCGCAACGCGAGCGTGCGGGCGCTGGTGACCCGCGGGCTGGTGCTCGCCGGGGTGGCGTGGCTGTTGTACGCCATGATGCCGCTGGGCGTGATGGCGATGCAGGCGGGCATCCATGACCCCGACCCCGCCAAGGCCGCCGAAGCCGCCAAGTCGCTGCGCGCCTTTATCGACACCATGGGCGTCCCCGGCCCTGCCCATATCCAGGAGGAACTGGCGCTGCATCGCGGCAGCTGGAGCGGCCTGGTCGCGCATCGCTGGGAAGAGCTGGCGCATCTGCTGTCGACCACGCTGTTCGTGGGGGCGGAGACGCTGGGATACTTGCTGCTGGGCATGGCGGGGCTGCGGTCGGGCATGCTGACGGGCGGCTGGTCGCGGGCGCGCTATGCGCGGTGGATGCTGGTGGGCTTCGGCGTGGGCATCCCGGGTTATGCGCTGCTCGCGGCATGGCTGGTCTCGCGCGATTTCGACCTGCTGACGGTGGCGACCGCAACCATGCCCCTCGCCGCGCTGCTGCGCGTGCCGATGATCCTGGGCTGGGCGTGCCTGATCCTGCTGGTGGCGCGGCCGGGCGGCGGGCTCACCGAGCGGCTCGCTGCGGCCGGGCGGATGGCGTTCACCAACTATCTGACCACCAGCATCGTCATGACCACGCTCTTCTACGGCTATGGCCTGGGCTGGTACGGGACGCTTTCGCGCGCGGCGCTCTATCCGATCGTGTTCGCGATGTGGGCGGCGATGCTGTTGTGGTCCCCGGCGTGGCTGTCGCGCTTTCGCTACGGGCCGTTCGAGTGGCTGTGGCGTTCGCTGGCGCGACTCGAACTGCAGCCGATGCGGAGGACCGCCGCGCTGCCCGGCTGACGGTTCGGCATACCGATTTGCGAATGCGTCGCAAAACAGTTGCGAGCAGTTCGCAATGGCGCTACCCGGTCCCGGTCAACAAGGAATCGGCAATGGTCGTCTGCGTTTGCAATGCGATTCGGGAAGACGAAGTCCGGCGGGCTGCGCGGTCCGGCGCGATGAGTGCCTGTCAGGCCTATCGCGCTCTCGGCCGGCAGGCGAAGTGCGGACAATGCGTGCCATTCGCACGCGAGATCATCGACGAGGAGCGCGCGATTGCGTGACGCTTGCAGGTAGAAAAACCGCAGATTTCTGCCGTTTTCCGCCTGTTCAAACCGGGATCAGCACCGTAGATTCACGCCCATAATTTACCAGCAAGGGCATGTGAACGTGAAGGGTGATCCCAAGGTCGTCGAGTTTCTCAACGAAACGCTCCGCAATGAGCTGACGGCGATCAATCAATATTGGTTGCACTACCGGATGTTCGACCACTGGGGGGTGTACAAGCTCGCCAAGTTCGAGCGCGAGGAATCGATCGAGGAGATGAAGCACGCCGATCGGCTGGCGGAGCGCATCCTCTTCCTGGACGGCCTGCCCAATTTCCAGCTGCTCGGCCGCCTGCGCATCGGCGAGACCGTGGTCGAGGCGATCAAGGCCGATTTGGCCCTGGAGCTGGAGGCTGTCGCCCAGCTGCGCGAGGCGATTGCGTACTGCGAGAGCGTCCGCGACTTCGTGAGCCGCGACCTGTTCGCCGAGATCCTCGAGAATGAGGAAGAGCATGTCGACACGCTGGAGCGCCAGTTCGAGATGATCGAGCGCATGGGCCTGGAGAACTACATCGCCCTCAATGCGAAGTCGGAATATGACGTGAAGGAAGGCTGAGCCTCCCTACCCGTTTCCGAAAAGATGGGGCCGGCGGCGACGCCGGCCCTTTTTTTGTGCGCGGAGGGATTGGCTCAGCCCTGGTCCGCATCCGCGCCGTCGAATCGGCGTCGGGCGGCTCGAAACGCGTCTGCGTTGTCGATCACCCAGGTCCAGAGCGGCAGCATGCCCACCAGCAGCCCGCGCCCAAGCTCCGTCAGCCGATAGTCGACCCGCGGCGGCACCTCCCGATAGTCGTGGCGGGCGATCAGTCCGTCGCGCTCCAGCTGGCGCAGGGTGCGGGTGAGCATGCGCTGGGTGACCCCGTCCAGCCGCCGGGCAAGTTCCGCGTGGCGAAGCGTTCCCGCGACCCCCAGCGCATGGACGATGCCCAGCGACCAGCGGTTGCCGGCATGGGCCAGCACCTCCCGCTTCAGGCCATCGTCCGCGTCGCTCAGCGCCGCACAGGCCGCCTGCGATTGGGCGATCACGTCTTCGAAGCTGCTTTTCGGCTGCGGTATCACGCCTGTGCCTTCTTTTGCTCGCGGATCGGCGGGCCATCTCCCCCTCCCCTTTGGAGGAGATACGAATGCACGACACCGAACCCAAGACCGATGCCACGCTCGTCCTCGGCGCGGGCGAACTGGGCATGGCGATGCTGGAGGCGCTCGCCGACCGGCGCACGGCGGACGGACGCACGCTGAGCGTGCTGCTGCGGCCCCGGCAGGACCCTGCCGCCGAGGAGCGGATCGAGGCACGGTTGCACAGCCTGGGCATCGACATCGTTCGCGCGGACCTGGCGACGGAGACGGAGGACGCGCTTGCCGCGGTGTTTGCGCGCTTCGACACCGTGATCTGCTGCACGGGGTTCGTCGGCGGGCCCGGCACCCAGCGCAGGATCACCGCGGCCGTGCTGAAGGCAGGAGTGGAGCGATACGTGCCCTGGCAGTTCGGCGTCGACTATGACGTGGTGGGACGCGGCAGCGGCCAGCCGGTGTTCGACGAGCAGGCCGATGTGCGCGACCTGCTGCGCGGCCAGTCGCGCACGCGCTGGACAATCGTTTCGACGGGCATGTTCACCAGCTTCCTGTTCGAGCCAGCGTTCGGGCTGGTCGACCTGGAGCATGACCGGGTGCATGCGCTCGGCAGCTGGGAGCATCGGCTGACGGTGACCACGCCTGAGGACATCGGCCGGTTGACGGCAGCGATCCTGGCGCATCAGCCGCGGCTGGACGATCAGGTCGTATACGTGGCGGGCGACACCGTCTCCTATGCCGAGCTGGCGGACCGGGTGGAGGCGCATCTGGAGCGGCCGGTGGAGCGCGTGCTCTGGAGCATGGAGCAGCTTCGTGCGGACGCGGCGGCGCATCCGGGGGACGGCATGCGCGCCTACCGGCTGGCGTTCGCACGCGATACCGGGGTCGCCTGGGACCGGGAGCGGACGTTCAACGCAGCGCAGGGGATCGCCGTCACCGATGTCGCCGGCTGGCTGCGGCAGCACCGCCCGGCGGGAGGTGGTCGCGGCTAGGCCAAAGGCGGCGGGCGCGGTCGGCCGCGCCCGCCGCTGCGGTCAGCCGGGGGAAGCGGCGGACCCTGCCAGCAGGCCGCCGTCGACGTGGATCTCGGTGCCAGTCACGTAGGTCGCCTCGTCCGAGGCGAGCGTCACCGCGATCGCGGCGACTTCGTCGGGCATGCCGAAGCGCTTGAGCGGGGTGTCGGCCACCAACGCCTGCATCCTCGCCTCGCGATCGGGGCCGCTGCCGAGCATCGGCTCCCAGATCGGGGTGAGGATGGCGGCCGGGTGGATCGAGTTGCAGCGGATCTGCCAGCCCTGCTGCGCGCAATAGAGCGCCACCGTCTTGCTGTGGTTGCGGATCGCCGCCTTGGACGAAGCATAAGCGGCCGCACCCGGGATGCCGACCAGTCCCGAGCGCGAGGAGATGTTGAGGATCGAGCCCCTTCCCGCCCCCTTCATCGCGCCGATCGCGTAGCGGCAGCCGAGAAAGGTGCCGTCGAGATTGACGCGATGCACCGCACGCCAGTCGGCGAGGCTGGCGTGTTCGGGGTCGTGGGGCACCATGCCCGCCTCGAACCCGGTGATGCCGGCATTGTTGACCACCACATCGGCCACCGGGACGATGCCGGCCAGCCGCGCCCAGTCGCCTTCCTCGCGCACGTCAAGGGGTTCGAACCGGCAGCCGATTTCGGCGGCCGCAACCGCCCCCATGGCGGCGTCGATGTCGGTCGCGATGACGATCGCCCCTTCGTCGTGAAAGCGGGCGGCGATGGCGCGGCCGATGCCACGCGCAGCGCCGGTGACGACGCACGTCTTGTTCTTCAGTCGTTGCATGATGTTCTCGAAACAGAGTCCGGTCGGCGGATCGCTCCGCTGGCGCAGGTTTTGCCGCCTTAGCGGTGACGCTGGATCATTTCGAAAACTCCCGAGAACGGGGTGATGGTACGCCAGCGGGTCGCCGGTGGCAATCCGCCGCGGCTCAGGCGGCGGGACGGACTTCGAACCGTGCGTCGGCGAGGCGGATCAGGCGGCGGCCGGCGGCCTCGGCCACGGCACGCATCTCGCGTTCGGCATTGGGATCATCGGCGAGCACTTCGAACGGCTCCGGGTGCTCCCCCTGGCGGAGCGCCCTGGCCAGGCGCAGGGCCGGCCAGGGGCAGCGCAGGCCGCGGGCGTCGATCATCCGTCCTTGTTGTCGAACGGGTTCTTGGGCGCGCGCAGGTTCAGTCGCACCGGCACCGCGCCGAAATCGAATTCGCGGCGGATGCCGTTGATCAGATAGCGCTTGTAGCTTTCCGGCAGCATGTCGACGCGCGTGCCGAACAGCACGAAGCTGGGCGGGCGCGTGTTGTTCTGGGTGATGTAGCGCATCTTGATGCGCTTGCCGCCAGGCGCGGGCGGCGGATTGGCCTCGATCGCGCGATCGAACCAGCGGTTGAGCTGGCCGGTCGACACGCGGCGGCTCCACGCCTCGCGCGTCTCGAACGCAACCTTGAGCAGCGTGTCGATGCCCTTGCCGCTGAAGGCCGAGACGGTGAGCAGCGGCACACCCTTTGCCTGGGCCAGCCCTTCCTCCAGCGCACCCTTGACGCCGTTGAACAGGCTGGAGGCGTTTTCGGCCACGTCCCATTTGTTGAGGGCGATCACCAGCGCGCGACCTTCCTGCAGCACGCGATCGGCGATCTTGATGTCCTGCACCTCGAGCCCGCGGGTGGCGTCGAGCAGCAGCACGACGACCTCGGCGAAGTCGACCGCGCGCAGCGCGTCGGCGACGGAGAGCTTCTCCAGCTTCTCCTGCACGCGGGCGCGCTTGCGCATGCCGGCGGTGTCGATCAGGCGGACCGGACGGCCCTCCCATTCCCACTCGATCGCGATCGAATCGCGGGTGATGCCGGCCTCGGGCCCGGTAATCAGCCGGTCCTGGCCGAGCATGCGGTTGATCAGCGTCGACTTGCCCGCGTTCGGGCGCCCGACGATCGCGAGCTTGAGTGGCGCGTCGGGGGATTCGGGATCCTCCTCCGGCTCTTCCTCGTCCTCGCGGTCGACGAACGGGCGCAGCGCGTCGAACAGGTCGACCACACCCTCGCCATGCTCGGCCGAAAGCGGAACCGGATCGCCGAAGCCGAATGCCATCGCCTCGATCACGCCAGTCTCGCCGGCGCGGCCCTCCGCCTTGTTGGCGAGCACGATGACGGGGCGATCGGCGGCGCGCAGCCAGCGGGCGATTTCCTCGTCGAGCGGGGTCACGCCGACCCGCGCGTCGATCATGAACAGCGCGACGTCGGCGTCCATGACGGCGGCCTCGGTCTGCTGGCGCATGCGGCCGGGCAGGCTCTGCGGGTCTTCATCCTCGAACCCTGCGGTGTCGATGATGCGGAACTCGAGCCCGAGCAGGTTCGCATCCCCCTCCCGCCGGTCGCGCGTGACGCCGGGCTGGTCATCGACAAGCGCCAGGCGCTTGCCGACGAGCCGGTTGAACAGCGTCGACTTGCCCACATTGGGGCGTCCGATAATGGCGACGGTAGGAAGCGGCATGTCCGTTTTCAGCAGCGATCAGCGCCAAGCGCTGATCGTGCCCGAGTCATCGAGCAGGTAAAGGGTCGAGTTGGCGACGATCGGCGACAGGCCGATCGGGCCGCTGGAAGCCTCCACGGTGGCGCTGACGGTGCCGTCCTCGGGCGAGGCATAGACCAGCTGGCCTTCGGAGGTGGCGAGCACCAGGCGATTGCCGGCGAGCACCGGGCCGACCCACAGGATCGGGCCCTTCTTCTTCTTCTCGTTCTGGTAGCGGGGCAGCTGGTGCATCCAGCGGATCTTGCCGCTGCCGCGCGCGACGCAAAGCAGGCGCGCATCGTCGGTGACGACGAACAGCCACTCTCCGGCGACGGCGGGCGTCGAGATGCCGGCGAGGTTCTGCTCCCACAGGCGCTGGCCGCTGGTGACCTCGAGCGCGACCATGCGGCCACCCTGCCCGACCGCATAGGCGCGGCCGGCGTCGATCACCGGCTCCGCATCGATGTCGGCGAGCGAGGAGACCGAGGTGGTGGCGCTGGTGCGCGAGAGGCTGTCCGCCCAGAGCGAGCGGCCGTTCTCGTAGCGATAGGCGTTGAGCTCGCCCGAGGAGAAGCCCGCGACGACCGTACCCTGCGCCGAGGCGGGGGCGGCGACGCCGAACACGCCCTGGCTCTCGACGGAGCCGGCCTGAGTCCAGACGACGGTGCCGTCTGCCTGCGCCAGCGCGAACAGCTGGTTGTCCTGGCTGACGACATAGACCTGGTCGTTGGCGACCGTGGGCGCACCGCGCAGCGGGCCACCCGGCTTGGCGCGCCACACCTCCGCGCCGTCCGCCACGTTGAACGCGACCACGTCGCCGAGGCCGTTGGTGGCGAACAGGCGCCCTTCGCCGACGCTCACGCCGCCGCCGAAGCGCGCCGCCTGGTTGCCGTTGTCGGCATCCTTGACGGTGTTGGCGGTCCAGCCGGCAGCGCCGGTCGTCGCGTCGAAGGAATGGACGACGCCCTCCACGTCCATGACGTAGAGGCGGCCGCCGGCGACCACCGGGGCGGCGCCCAGGCGGACGCGGGTGGTGCCGCCGGGAATGCGGGCGGTCCACACGCGGCTGGGCGCAGCGGCGAGCGCGAGATGGCCCATCGCCTTCGACTCGTTGCCGCCCGGCTGGGTCCAGTCGGCATTGGCGACCGGGGGCGGCAGCAGCACCTGCACCGCGGCGAGCGACGGATCGACCGTCACGTCATTCTCCGCGGACAGGATCGGCACGCGCTCGCCAAGGATCGGCGTCTTGCGCTTGCCATCGCCCTTGAAGATGCCGCAGCCGCCCAGCAGCGAAAGCGCTGCCACGGCCGTCATCAGCTTCGCGCTGGTCCTCATCCTGCGTTCTTTTCCTCTGAGGTGGGGGTCGTCGGCGCCTTGGAGGCGGGCGCGTCTACGCCAAGAGCACTCGCCATCTGAACCGCACGTTGCCGGATCGATTCCGGCACGCTCTCGGTCTGGGCCATTTCCCCGAACATCTTGCCGGCCAGGTCACGGCGACCCAGGCGGATATAGGCGACCGCGACCATCTCGCCCGCGCTGCCGAACCAGGGGCTCTGCTTGCTGGCGAGGCCGCGCAGCCGGTCTACGACGGCCTGGGGCTTCAACGTGTCATATTCGGCCGCGGTCTGGCGCAGGAGCGCAAGGTCGCGGAACTCGCCCGGAAGCGAGGTGTCGTTTGCGACCTCCGCGAACTTGGCGGCGGCGCCCTTCAGGTCCTGCTTGTTGAGCAGGATGTCGGCCTGCACGAACTTTGCCGAGGCGCGGTAGCCGTCGCTGCCCGAGCTCTCGAGCTTGGCGAGCGCGCTCGTGGCGGCATTGACCTTGCTCGCGCCCAGGTCGTCCATCGCCTGCTGGAGCAGCACGCCCTGTTCGGCCGCCTTCTCCTTCTGGTGGTGCTGCCACCAGATCCAGCCGCCGAACGCCGCCAGCACCGCGACGATCGCCACCGCGACCCACAGGCCGTAGCGGCGGCCGAAGCTCGCCACCTGGTCGCGCCGCAGCTCCTCGTCGACCTCGCGCAGGAAGGCCTGGTTATTCTGGGGGGTGAGCGCCAAGTCCTACTCCATGCGTGCGGCGAACGAAGCGCGCTATCTAGCCGCGCGGGAAGGGAAACGAAAGCCGTTCAAACCCTGGGTTGATAGAGGTGTTCAGCGTTGGGAAACGCACGCGACCGCACCTCCCCCGCATAGGCCTCAACCGCGGCCGAAATACGGCCGGCGAGATCTTCGTAGCGCTTCACGAACCGCGCGGTGCGATCGAACAGGCCGAGCATGTCCTCCCCCACCAGGACCTGGCCGTCGCACTGCGCCGACGCGCCGATGCCGATGGTGGGACAGGCGATGCGGTCCGTCACTGCGATCGCGATCGGCTCCAGCACGCCCTCGATCACGACCATGAAGGCGCCCGCGTCCGCGATCGCGACGCCGTCGGCGACGATCTTGGCAGCCTCCGCCTCGCTGCGGCCGCGCGCGCCATAGCCGCCGAGCAGGTTCACCGCCTGCGGCGTCAGGCCGATGTGGCCGATCACGGGGATGCCGCGCTCGGTAAGGAAGCGCACGGTGGGCGCCATCGCCTCCCCGCCCTCCAGCTTGACGGCGGCGGCGCCGGTTTCCTTGAGGAGCCGTGCGGCGCTCTCGAACGCCTGGGCCGGGCTCGCCTCATAGCTGCCGAAGGGCATGTCGATCGCGACCAGCGCATGGGCACTGCCGCGCACCACCGCCGCACCATGCGCCGCCATCATCTCCAGCGTGACCGGCACGGTCGACGGCAGGCCGTAGATCACCTGCGCCAGGCTGTCGCCGACGAGCAGCACGTCGCAATGCGGATCGAGCAGCTGCGCCATGCGCGCGGTATAGGCGGTGATCATCACCAGCGGCTCGGCATCGGCACCCTTGCGGGCGCGGAGCGCGGGCACGGTCAGCCGCTTGGGAGGAGGCGACGCGGGATCGGCACGACGCGCGCCGCGCTCGATGGAGGAGGTGGTGGACATGGGGGCGGAATAGAGGGTGCGGCGCCAGCGCGCCAGTCACTCGCGCCGATCAGCGCCAGTGCTGCGCATAGGCATCCGGCTTGAAGCCGACCAGCAGCGCATCCCCATCCTCCAGCACCGGGCGGCGGATCGACGAGGGGTTGGCGAGCATGATCGCCATTGCCCGGTCGCGGTCGAGGTCGGCGCGCTGCTCTTCGGGCAGCTTGCGGAAGGTGGTGCCGGAGCGGTTGAGCAGCGCCTCCCAGCCGAGCCGGTCGACCCACCGCTCCAGCGCCTGCCGGTCGACACCGGCGGTCTTGTAGTCGTGGAAGGTGAAGGCGACGCCTTTCTCCTCCAGCCAGCTGCGCGCCTTCTTCATCGTGTCGCAGGCGCGGATGCCGTACAGGGTGGCGGTCACATCGGGTCCTTGGTGGTTTGGGTTGGCCCGGGAGTAGCCGCGAGGGTCGAGAAAGGCGACCGCCGAGTGCCTCGGCGGTACCCACCCCCGGCCCCTCCCTTCCAGGGAGGGGAGAGGCAGCCTGTTAGCCGATGACTGCAGCGCCCCCTACGAGCCGCGCCCGGTCAGCTGGCGCGGTAGGCGCGGCCGGACTGGATGAGGCGCTGGCGCGCGGTGTTGCCCGGGACGGCGATGTGGGTGGCAGGGTCGAACTCCTTGCCGGCGCCGGGTGCATCGGCGGGGACCCAGATCTCGACCACCGTATTGGTGTAGCTGCTCGGCAGGTAGCGGACCCAATAACCGTCCGGATGGTGGCTCCAGCGGCCGGTCGGCACGTCGCGGCTGCCGGCGCCCACGGGCGCCATGCCGGCGAGTACCGCCACGCGCTCCAGCTCGCTGTAGCTGGTGCCGGGGGTGGTCAGCATCTGGCGCAGGTCCGCCTCCGCCCGGAGCACGGCACGCACCTCGGCCGGCAGGTTGTCGGCGATCGGGCCGGACGAGAGCATGTCGAGCACGCCGCGGTTGAGGCCGGCGAGCTGGCGCGGGGTCAGCAGCTGGGCGGCGGCGGCGCGATGCTCGTTGGACATGTCCTCCAGCTTCGCGCGCGACAGGATCGCCCACAGCAGCGCCTGGATGGTGTGCTGATCGATCTCCGGGTGCTGGACCGAGTTGCGGACGATGGTGATCACCGCATCCTTGGCCGCGCCCAGCGGCGGGGCATAGAGATAGCCGTCGCCGTTGCCCGGCCCGTGGGTGCCGGCGTGCAGGCAGTAGCTCTGGTCGTGGAAGCTGTAATAGCCCGGCTGCAGGACAAAGCCGCCATTGGGCGTGCGCTGCAGTTCGGCGAGGTTACGCTTGGGCTCCCGCGGCACGAACCCGTCCTGGCTGGGATCGCCCCAGCGCGCGTCGGGAAGGCTGGTGGTGATCGGTTCCTTGCGCAGGCTGGGCATCGAGACGCCCGCACGCTTGGCGAGATCGCCGAGCATGCCGAACTGCGCATCCGCGGGGACGGCGCCCCAGGCGAGCATCGACACGGAAACCGACGCCAGAACCTTGATCCACACGGTGCGCAAAGTCATTCCCCCCGAAGTTACTGCCCCAATTCGTGGCGGCCTCAGTAACGAGGGCGCTGATAGCTGTGAAGCGGGATCGGGAACTTGCGCGCAGCCGCACCAGCGCCGGCAACTCAGGCAATCGGGAGGACGGGACGCGAGCGATCCCGAGTCTAGGTCAGCTGATTGATCAGGGCCGTCGCTCCGGCTTCGATCCCCGTTGCCAGGTCGCCCTGCCGGAAGCGAGGCAGCATTTGCTCCTCGATGATGTGGCCGCAAAGCGCATCGGGCAGGGTTTTCTCAAGGCCGTAGCCGACCGCGATCCGTACCTTGCGTTCGTTGGGAGCCACGAGGAGGACGACGCCGTCGTCGTTTTCTGCCCGCCCGATCCCCCAGGCGTTGGCCAAAGCGGTCGTGAAGTGGGAAATGTCCTGCCCGTCCAGCGAAGGGACGGTCACGATGACCATCTGATGACCCGTCGCCTGTTCAAGCGCGTACAGACGCTTGGAAAGCGCCTCTTCTCGCGTGGCATCGATAATGCCGGCGGCATCGGTGACATACCCTGTCGGGACGACCGCCGGCTGCGACGACGCCGGGGACTGCCTTGAACGGCTATCCTCGATAGAGGAATTCCCCGCCGATCCAACTGAGCAGGCGGCAGCAAGCGCAAGCATCAACAATGTCAGCTGCTTCATGGGAGGTACGCTGGCGTGCTGGCGTTCTGCCGTCAACGTCCGCAACCTGGGGTCGCTGGCTGCCCGCTACTAGGCGTCAGCCCCGCGGCGGAACTGGGGACTGGGCCGGCGGGTTGCATTGTCTTCCCTGACGGAGACTCGACATGGCTCAGAAAGGTGCAGGCGGAAATCCCGGCGCGATCACGACCAAGGGCGGCGATGGTGCGAGGGGCAGCACCGGCACCGGTCGCGGCGGCGCCACCGGGACCGGCGCGCGCAAGGCGTCGAAGAAGAAGTCGCCCGACAAGACCGGCGACGACAAGGACAGCTCGGCCGAGGAATAGCGGGCGAGGAGGCGTGCCAAAACGGCCGCCCTCGCCCCGTCCTACCGAGGCTCGCGCTGTAGCCCCGACTGGAGGGGCACGGCATAGCGGACGCTTCGATTGCCGGGAGATGGCCGGTGCGCGGGCGATCGACCGGCTCGCCGGCGGTCATGGTCCGGTGGGGTGGCTGCACGAGGGCGGCACGACCGGGACCACCAGGCACAGGCTCTGCGCCGGCAGCACGTCGCGCCAGTCGGCGATCAGCTGCTTGTACGCCTTGCCCACCGGGCGGATGTTGCGGTCCAGGTCGTAGAGGCCGACCGGCGTCACCCGGCCGTTCTTTTCGCGGAGTGCGGTGTCCCAATCCATCTGGTCGGTCAGCGAATACCAGGTGAAGCCCACCGTCGGGATGCCGGTGTTGCGCAGCCTGAGGACGTTGGCCCATTCCTTCCACAGCCAGTTGACGCCCTCGTCGCCGTTCGGCCCCTCGGCGATGTTGGTTTCGGTGTGCATCACCGGCAGGCCGTAGCGGCAGTAATATTGGCGGGTGATCTCGCTGTAGCCGAACACCTCGCCCGAGGCCCAGCTGTGGCCGTCCTGGTGCATGCGATGTTCGTTGGTCCAGTAATAGTCCGTGCCGAGGATGCAGTGCTGCTTCAGCCGGTTGCCGTGGAAGCGGTGGTACTCCTCGCGCGTCATGCCGTTATCCAGCAGATATTCGTACATCGCGCTGTCGACCCGGCGGCCGTAGTTGAGATCGAGGCTGAGGAAGCGGCGGGCGTTCATCACCTCGGCAGGGCGGATCGCAGCCGGACTGTCGGCGTGGAAATACTCCGAGGACTCGCTCTGGATGAACAGCGCGTCGGCGCGATGCTCCAGGATGCGCCGCATCGCGAGGACGTTGGCATAGACGATGTTCTTGAGCGCGGTCACGAAGGCGCGGTCGCTCGCAAGCTGCTCGTTCCACCAGCCGTAGAGCGCGGAGAAGACCGCGCAGACGAACATCTCGTTCACCGGGGTATAGAGCTGCACCCAGGGGTAGCGCTGGGCGAAGGCGGCCGCATAATCGGCAAAGAGCTGCGGGAAATCGGGGTTCTGGAAGTCGCCCACGAAGTCCGGCACGCCGAAGTGGCAGAGATCAACGATGGGCGTGATGTTGCGGCGGCGGAGATCCCCGAGCGTGAGGTCGGCGAACTCCCAATCATATTTGCCCGGCCCCAGCAGCGTCTTGTGGAGCGGGGGGCCGAAGCGGAGGAAGTGGATGCCGAGATCCTGGACCAGGTCGAAGTCCTCCCGCCAACGCGCATAATGGCCGCAGGATTCCATCTGGTCGACGCGTACCCGGCCGTTGTCGATGGTGGGGATGCTGCTCTCGATCCCCGTGCAGAACATGAAGTGCGCCATCCGCCTCTCCCGGCAGCCGGTCGGATCGCGTGAGCGCGAGGCGGCCGAGACCAGGGACTGGAACGCGAGCCGCGGCGCGAAGGTTTCGGGATGGGCGCGCGTGCCCGGTCAGGCAGGCTCGGGCGCGAGGAAGCGGCCGAGGGTGACGACGTCCTGCGGGGCGAGCCCCAGCCGACCGTAGAAGGCGAGCGCATCGGCATTGCCGGTGCGGACCATCAGCTGGATCTTGGGACAGCCGCGGGCGCGCAGCCATGCCTCTGCAGCCAGCATCAGCGTGCGGCCGAGCCCGTGACGGCGGCGATCGGGGGCGACGGCGAGATAATAGACCCAGCCGCGGTGGCCGTCATAGCCCACCATGACGCTGCCGATCAGCGCCGCGCCGTCGCGCAGCACCAGCACCGCCGAGTCCGCGGCGGCAAGCGCGCGGGCGAAATCGGCAGCGGGATCGTTCCAGGGCCGCGTCAGCCCGGCCGCCTGCCACAGCGCGACCACGGCGGCGGCGTCCGCGGGGCCGGCCTCGACCGGGGTCACGGGCAGCGGATGCGGGTGGTGGTGATGCCGTCGACGGTGACGGCCAGCCGCTCGCCGCGGGAGCGTGCGAGCCGATAGCGCCGCCCCGTGGTGATGCCGTCGACCTCGGCCGAAGTATCGACGTCGACCGCGCCGTCGGCGGCGGTGGTGACTGCGTCGATGCGGGCGTCGGCGATGCGATCCGCCGCCACCTCGAGCGGCTGGGCGCAGGCCGCGTCCTCTCCCCAGCGGCCGAGCATCGCGGGCGGAAGGCTGGTCGCGGCGGCGTGCGGCGGCAGTGCCGGGTCGGATCGCGGCGCCTCGTCCGAACAGGCGGCCAAGAGCAGCGGCAGCACCGCAGCCGCCAGCTTCATGCCCCTGGCCCGGCCGTTCCGTACGTTCATTCTCGCCCCCTCCCCTGCAAGGTGCCCGCATAGCCAAGCGCCCTCGCCGCCGCCAGAGCCGCGAGGGATCGGATCGCAACGGCGGCTCGTTCTGCGCCCGCACGGCGCCGCCTTCCACGGCGTCGCCCAACCAGACGAGGTAGCATGAAGGCCCAGTTGAAGCCGCTTTCCGAGCAGGTGATCGTCATCACCGGCGCAAGTTCCGGCCACGGGCTGGAGACCGCCCGCCGGGCGGCCGCGGCAGGCGCGCGGGTGGTGCTGATCGCGCGCGACGGCGACGCGCTGGCGCGCGTGCGGGACCAGATCCAGACCACCGGCGGCACCGCCGTCACCTTCGTCGCCGACGTCGGCCAGGAGGAGGAAGTCGAGCGCGCGGCGGCGTTTGCGATCGACCACTTCGGCGGCTTCGACACCTGGGTGAACAATGCCGGGATCGGCGTCTATGCCGCAGCGCTGGAGACGCCCACCGCCGACCACCGCCAGGTGTTCGAAACCAATTACTGGGGGGTGGTGTACGGATCGCTGGCGGCGCTGCGCCACCTGAAGGAGAAGCCCGGCGGCGGCGCGCTGATCAACGTCGGGTCGATCAACTCCGACATGCCGTCCCCTGTCATCTCCTCCTACACGGCGTCCAAGCATGCGGTGAAGGGCTTTACGGATTCGCTGCGACTGGAGATGATGGCGGAGGGTGCGCCGGTGTCGATCACCCTCATCAAGCCGGGCCCGGTCGGCACCCCCTTCCCCCAGCACGGTCGCAACCTGACCGGATACAAGGCGCAGCTGCCGCCGCCGCTCTACGCACCGTCGCTGGTGGCAGACGCGATCCTGGACGCGGCGCAGCACCCGCGGCGGTCGCTGACGGTTGGCGGTGTCGGCAAGCTGCAGGTGCTGGGCGCCCAGCTGGTGCCGCTGCTGTTCGACCGGGTCGCGCAGAACATGGGGGCGCTGCTGGCCAACCCCGCGCAGCCGGTGCCGGTGAGCCCGGGCAATCTCTACGCGCCGGACGGCAAGGACGGGGTCACCGAGGGCGAGCAGAAGGGGCGGTCGGTCAGCGCCTTCACGGCCACCCGCACGCACCCGGGGATTGCGCTGGGGGCCGTTGCCCTGGCGGGTGCGGCGCTGGGCCTCGCCGTTCGCGCGCGGGGCCGCAAGGCAGAGCGGTGACCGCCGCTCCGCTGGGATTCGGAGCGGCGGCCGCGGCCGGGATGAAGGGAAGCGCCCTCAGGCGAGCTTGAGGCCTTCCTTGTTCATCGCGGCGGTGATGTGCTTGTTCTGCGTCTCCGACAGCTGATCGCGCAGCTTCGGGAAGAGGTCCTGTTCCTCCTCGCGCATGTGGCTTTCGATCAGGACGCGGAACTCCTTGAGCTTGGGGAGCCAGGCGGGATCGTCCTTGGGCATCTCGGTCAGGTCGAAGAAATACTGCTTCACATAGCCATGTTCGTGATTGAGATGGTCCGCCGCCTCGGTCAGGCCCTGATCGCGCATCATCGCGTAGACGACGTTCTCTTCCTGGAACGCATGCTTGCTGATCGCATGCTTCAACTGCATCAGCAGAAAGGCGCGGCGGGCGGTGTCCTCGTCCTTCGTCTTTTCCAGCAGGTCGAAGATCTTGAGAGCCGCGGCATGCTCGGCCGCCAGTGCCTTGTCCCAGCGGCCGGCCATCACCGTCGGTGCCTGTACCGCCGCCTTGCGCAGGAAATTGGCGAGGAGGCCGGCGGCCACTCCCGTCGCCGCGCCGATCGCGACCGTGCGGCCGACATTCCCCGAAGATGCTTGCTGTGTCGTGGCCATCTGCTTGCTCCTCACCGTTTGCGCCTCAACGAAAGCCGTGGCGCGGCCGTTCCGCAGCGGGAGCGTACAGGAGCACTACGCATCTTGATTTAACGATATAACATCACCTAGACGACACCGGTCAAAAAGGTGGGGAGCAAGATCATGGGTTTTCGAAACATGCGCCGCGGCGCAGCAGCGCTGCTGACGACGACTGTCCTTGCGGCGGGTGCGCCGGCCCCGGCGTGGGCGCAGGAGGCGGTAACCGGGGGTGAAGAGGCGGAAGTCGACGCGCGCGGCCACCTCGGCACGCGCGAGATCGTCGTCACCGGCCGATCGCTGGAGACGGAGGAGGAGAATGCCCTGCCGGTGCAGGTGCTCGCCGGCGACGAACTGGCGCATCGCCGTGAAGGCGGCCTGGGCGAGACACTCGCCGGCCTGCCGGGCGTGCACCTCGACAATTTCGGCGGGGGCGCTTCGCGTCCCGTGATCCGCGGCCAGACGGTGCCCCGCATCGAGGTGCTGACCGATGGCGCCAACCTGTTCGACGTGGCGTCGGTGTCGCCGGATCACGCCATCACCACCGATCCGCTGCTGCTCGACGCCATCGAGATCCAGCGCGGGCCTGCCGCGACCCGCTATGGCGGCAATGCCACCAACGGCGCGATCAACCTGATCGACAGCAAGGTGCCCAAGGTGGTGCCGGTCGGCGGCCTCACCGGTGCGACGGAGGTGCGATACAGGACCGGCGACGAAGAGAAGACCGTCGTCGGCCGCGTGACGGCGGGGATCGGCCAGTTCGCCCTCCATGCCGAGGGAGCACGTCGAGCGGCGGACGACTATGACGTGCCCGACAGCTACGGCTCCGACAAGCTGCGCGATTCCTTTGCCGAGAGCACCAGCTATGCGTTCGGCGCGTCCTGGATCACCGCCAAGGGCTATGTCGGCGCCGCCTATTCGCGCATCGAGAGCGAATATGGGCTGCCCGGCCACAGCCATCTGAACGGCGTCTGCCACACGCACGGGCTGGACCTGCATTGCGGGGCACATGGCAGCTGGGAGGATCCGTTCGGCTCCCCCGACGACCACACGGCCTATATCAAGCTGCGCAGCGACCGGGTCGATGTCCGGGCCGACTATGACGACCTGCTGCCGGGCTTTTCCCACACGCGCGCGCGCCTCTCCTACACCGACTATGCCCATGACGAGATCGACGGCGCGCTGCTGTTCAGCCGCTACACCAACGAGGTCTGGGACGGGCGTCTCGAGCTGACGCACAAGCCCGTCCTCGGCTTCACCGGCGTGCTGGGGGTGCAATATACCGACGGCCGGTTCGGCGGCATCAACGTCAACGACCGGCACAAGCCCTTTCCGGACGGAGCCTATGGCTTTGACGGAAGTCCCGATTACCTCACCGACAACTTCGGCATCTTCCTGTCGGAGCGGCGGTCGTTCGGCTCGGTCGACGTCGAAGCAGCGGTTCGCAAGGACTGGCGCACAGTCGACGTGACGGTGCCGCCCTATCGCATCACCCTCGATGCCGAGCTGCAGGACCTCTTTGCCGAATGGTATGGGCCGGACTGGCGGCAGATCCTGGAGCGCGAGGACGTGGACGCGTTCCGCGCCCGGAATCCGGCCGTGAAGCACGATCCCTTCTCCGCCTCGCTTGCAGCAAACTGGAACATCGGGCGCGGATATGGCCTCGCGCTTTCACTGGGGCATACCGAACGCGCGCCCAGCGTGCGCGAGCTGTACGCGCGCGGCAACAACCTGGCGACCAACAGCTACGAACTCGGGCTTGCGGTCGGGAACCCGATCCTCGGCGAGGAGGGGCTGTCCGCCGAAGACATTCTGGAGACCACCGACGCGATCAACCTGACGTTGCGCAAGGCGGGCGGTCCGTTCGAGTTCGAGGTCGGCCTGTTCTATCAGGAGGTCGACGACTATGTCTTCGCGCGCCTGATCGAGACCGAGACCGAGACCGGCGTCCCGCACGACTTCCTGATCTACACGGCGGCGGATGCGCGCTTCGCCGGGATCGACGGCCAACTCAGCTATCAGCTGACGCCCCAGTCGCGGGTGACGGTGTTCGGCGACTATGTCGATGCCAAGCTGAAGCGCGAGGACGACAACCTGCCGCGCATCCCACCGGGCCGGCTGGGCGCGCGCTATGACCTTGCCGCCGGACCGCTTTCGGGTGACGTCGAATATTATCGCACGTTCGAGCAGGACAAGGTCGCCTCCTACGAGACGCCGACGGCGGGCTACGACATGCTCAACGCCACGCTGAGCTATCGCATGGACCTGGGCGGCGCGCGGGCGGTGGAACTCTACGCACGCGGCAGCAACCTGCTCAACGAACTGGCGTTCGTCCACACCTCCTTCGTGAAGGAGCAGTCGCCGCTGCGTGGCCGCAACGTCGTAATCGGCATGCGCCACGCCTTCTGACCGGGCGGCGGAACCCCTGCGTCCGCCCCCGTTTTCCAACCGGCGAAAGGGTTCGGCAGACGTCATATAAAGATTTCTTTATATGATGGTTGACCGGACCATGATTTTTGCCGATGCTTGGTGCGTCGAGGTTCTCCGGCCGGGCGCTTGCCTGCGCCGGAGCTAAGACGGGAAGCCGGTGCGCTCCTGATGGGGCAAGGCCGGCGCTGCCCCCGCAACTGTAAGCGGCGAGCGGCGATCCAACCATGTCACTGAGGCGTCCCGCGTCTTGGGAAGACGGATCGTCCGTGCTGACCCGCGAGCCAGGAGACCTGCCTCTGACGCCATAACGTCCACCGGCGGGGTGCCCGGTCTGGTCGCGTGCGTGTGCGGCCGGGCGATCCCTGGCGCGTGCCTGCCTGCGCTCGGTCCGGCGCTTCGCCCTCTTCGGGGTTGAAGACATGACAGTGACGATCGCGACCTTGGGGTTTCCCCGCATCGGTCCGCGCCGCGAGTTGAAGTTCGCATTGGAGAAGTTCTGGTCCGGCAGGATCGGCGAAGCCGAGTTGCAGGAAGCCGCCTCGGGCCTGCGCACCGCGGCCTGGGCGCGGCAAAAGGCGTTGGGGGCCGACTGGCTGCCGTCCAACGACTTCTCGCTCTATGACCATGTGCTGGACACCAGCGTGATGCTGGGCGCGATCCCGAGCCGCTATGGCGCGGCGGACGGGGTCACCGACCTGGCCACCTATTTCGCGATGGCGCGGGGCACCACCGGCGAGGACGCGGGATGCGGCCATGCGCATGGTTCGGTGACCGCCGGCGAGATGACGAAGTGGTTCGACACCAACTACCACTATATCGTCCCGGAGATCGAACCCGGCCGCAAGCTCGCGCTCGGCCGGTTGAAGGTGGTCGAGGAATATCGGGAAGCCCAGGCGCAGGGCTATGAGACGCGGCCGGTGCTGCTCGGCCCGATCACCTGGCTGAGCCTTGCTAAGGGGCACGGCATCGATCCGTTCGACCTGCTCGACGAGGTGCTCGGGCTCTACCGCGTGATCCTGGGCCATCTCGCGCACGCCGGGGCCGAGTGGGTGCAGATCGATGAGCCGATCCTGGCCACCGATCTTTCGGAGCAGCAGCGCGCCGCCTTTACCCGCGCCTATGCGGCGCTTCAGCGGTCCGGCCCCAAGCTGATGCTGACGACCTATTTCGGCGGGCTGGAGGACAATCTGGCCCTGGCGACCGCGCTGCCGGTGCAGGGCTTGCACGTCGACCTCGTTCGCGCGCCCGGGCAGCTCGATGCCGTCCTGCGGGCCGCACCCAAGGACCTGCTGCTTTCGCTGGGCGTGATCGACGGGCGCAACGTCTGGCGTGCCGACCTGAACGCGGTGCTGGAACGCGTGGCACCGATTGCGGCATCGCGCGACCTGGTGCTGGCGCCGTCCTGCTCGCTGCTGCACGTGCCGGTGGACCTTACGCTCGAGCCCAAGCTCGACGCCGAGGTGAAGCAGTGGCTCGCCTTTGCGGTTCAGAAGGTGGAGGAACTGACCGTCCTCAAGCGCGCGCTGAACGAAGGACGGGACAGCGTGGCCCGGCCACTCGCGGCGGCGGCGGAGGCGGCAGCGAACCGGAAGGTGTCGCCGCGCATCCATGACGCGGCGGTGCAGGCGCGGGTGGCGCAGGCGACGCCGGACATGCGGGAGCGCCGATCCGGCCATGCCGAACGCGCGCGTGCGCAGGCCGAACTGCTCGACCTGCCGCCCTTCCCCACCACCACGATCGGCTCCTTCCCGCAAACCGCCGAGGTACGCCATGCGCGTGCCGAGCATAGTCGCGGCAACCTCGACGATGCCGGCTACCAGCAGTTCCTGCGCGAGGAGACCGAGCGCGCCATCCGCTGGCAGGAAGTGGTCGGGCTCGACATGCTCGTCCACGGCGAGTTCGAGCGCAACGACATGGTGCAGTATTTCGGCGAGCAGCTGGCGGGCTTCGCCTTCACGGTGAACGGCTGGGTGCAGAGCTATGGCTCGCGCTGCGTCCGGCCGCCGATCCTGTTCGGGGACGTCCGCCGTACCCACCCGATGACGGTGGATTGGTGGCGCTTTGCGCAGGGGCTGACGGACAAGCCCGTGAAGGGCATGCTCACCGGGCCGGTCACGATCCTCAACTGGAGCTTCGTGCGCGACGACCAGCCGCGCGAGACCTCCTGCCGGCAGATCGCCTTTGCGATCCGCGACGAGGTGCAGGACCTGGAGGCGGCCGGATGCCGGGCGATCCAGATCGACGAGGCGGCGCTGCGCGAGGGCCTGCCGCTCAGGAAGCGGGACTGGCAGCAGTATCTCGACTGGGCGGTGGATTGTTTCCGCCTCTCGGCCGCAGGCGTGGCGGACGGCACCCAGATCCACACGCACATGTGCTATTCGGAGTTCAACGACATCCTGCCGTCGATCGGTACGATGGACACCGACGTGATCTCGATCGAGACGGCGCGGTCGCAGATGGAGCTGCTGGAGGCGTTCGCGAAGTATCGCTACCCGAGTGCGATCGGCCCGGGCGTGTACGACATCCATTCCGCGCGCGTGCCGGGTGAGGCCGAAATGGTCGAGCTGATGCGGCTGGCCCAGCAGCATCTGAGGCCCGAGCAGCTCTGGGTGAACCCGGACTGCGGGTTGAAGACGCGCAAATGGGACGAGGTGAAGCCGGCGATCGAGGCGATGGTCGCCGCGGCACGCACGCTGCGCGCCGCCTAGCGCTGAAGAGCGGCTGCGTGCCGGATCGGCGGCACGCAGCCTCCCCGCCTCGGCTCAGCGGAGCGGGAGGCGCGGGGAATAGTCGGCCAGAGTCATGAAGACGCTGTCGATCTTCGTCACCAGCTTGCCGTCGGCTTCGGAGGTCGCGACCACCGCACGCCATTCCGGATCGGCGCCGAACGCCTTCCAGCTCGCCTCCCGCGCCTCCCGGCTCGGATAGGCGAGCACGTAGACGACCCGCCCCTCGGGGGCTTCCGCCGTGGGCTGCTCGTTCCAATAGGCGACGTTGTGCATGCCGTGCTTGGCGAAGAGCTTGAGCGTATGCTCGCGGAAGCGGGCGTTGAGGCCGGCGAGCTTGCCGGGCGCGGGGTAATAGATGCGCAACTCGTAGACCGCGGTCTTCGGATCGAGTGCCGCGGACTGGGCGATCGCCGGACGCATGGCGGCAGGACTGGCGATTGCCGCAGCGGCAAGACAGGCGGCGAGCAGGAAGCGCATTGGGATCTCCCGGACAGGTGCGGGCCATCATAGGCACCGTGCGCGACCCCGCGCCACTCCGGCGGTGCGGTTCCGACTCTTAGCGGTCGTCCTTCTACAGTCCCGTTGGCCAGGTCTCGTCCTGCCCCGCCTCACCGGTTGCCGCCGTGGCTTGCACGGCCGTCGTGGTGTCGAACCACAGGAAGGCATCATATTCCTGGACCAGCGACGCCTCGGAATAATGGCTCCAGCGTTCGGTATCGGGGCGGTAGATGACGCCGATGTAGCGCTCGAGCCGTTCGGCCGTGAGCGCCTCGCGCAGTTCGGGGCTTGCCGCCCCCTCGCGCAGATCGAGCAGGAAGCGCGGGGCGTCGCTGTCGTGGAGGATGCGTTCGAAACTGTCGGGCCGGGACGGATTGACCGTCATGATCTGCATCGGCTCGTCCCAATCATCGGCGGCGGCGACGGTGCCGGCGTGGGTGCCGAAGCCGATCAGGCAGGCGGCGCCGTCGTAGCGCTCCCGCACCAGCTGGCCGAGGTTCAGCTCACCGCGGCTCTGGCCCATGTCGGTCCGGCGGGCGTCGCCGACATGGCTGTTGTGCGCCCAGACCACCGCCTTGGCATCCGGCCCCTTGCGCTGCAGCAGCAGTTCCAGCGTGTCGGCCATATGCTCGTCGCGCAGGTTCCAGCTGGCAGCCGAGCCATAGTACATGGCGCGATAATAGGCCTCTGCATTGGCGACGAGCCTGGCATTCTGCGCCGCATCGAGGAACGAGTCCGGATCGCCGGGCGCATAGGCGGCTTCGTTGGCGAACAGGTCGCGCAGCAGCTGCACCACCGCCGATTCGCATCGGCCATGCCCTTCGCTCAGCGCCATGCGGCCATAGCGTTCGGGCTGCTCCTTCCAGGGCTTCAGGCAGCCGTAGAGGCGGCGGGCCTCGGCGGCGGCGGCCGGATCGACCCGCTCCAGATAGCCGATCACGGCGGCGACCGACGCCGTCATGTTGTAGAGATCCAGACCGTGGAAGCTGACGCGGGCGGACGCCTCCCGTTCGGCGTTGTGGGCGGTGAGCCAGTCCACGAAGCCGTCGAACTCGACATTGCGCCACATCCAGGCGGGAAAGCGGGTGAAGGGGGTCGGCGCTTCGGCCGGCGCAGGCTTTGCGCGCACGGTGCGGTCGATGACCGCCGCATCGGGCCAGTCCGCCTCGACCGCGACCATGGTGAAGCCGTGCCGCTCGATCAGGTGGCGGGTGATGGCGGCGCGGGCGCGGTAGAATTCGGAGGTGCCGTGGCTCGCCTCGCCCAAGCACACCACGCGGGCGTCGGCGAAGCGATCAAAAAGCGCGCCGAATGCCGGATCGTCGAAATGGGGCAGCGGTTCGGCAGCGCCTGCCACCAGCTGCGCCGCCCGGCGCGTGTCGTCTTCTGCCACCACTAGCCTGCTCCCGTTGCAGGAGACCAACGCCGGGGCGGCGGCTTGGTTCGGGTGCCGGGATCGGCAGGAACGTTCGCGCCGGGCAAGGGGTGGCCCCTGCCCGGCGTCGATCGCTTACCAGCGGCTGCCGTACTGACGGTCGCGCCAGCCATAGTGGCCGCGATCGTCTCGCCAGTCGCGGCGATCGTGGCGCCAGTCGCGGCGGCCGTCGCGGCGTGCGTCTGCGATTTCGCGGCGGCACTCGCGCTGTTCGCGGCGATACTCGCGGCGGCTGTCGGCACGGCGCAGCTCGCGGCGGCATTCCTGCACTTCGCGCCGGACTTCGTGGTTGTAGCCGTAGCGCTGGGCGGATGCGGCGGCCGGGGTGAATGCCGCAGCGGCCACAGTGGCCAGGATGATCAGCGTACGCATGGTCCTCTCCTTCACAATCTCGATGGGGAGAAGCTAAGCGCGCCGGCCTGAACGAAGCCCGTCCGCGACATTCATCGACCAGACAGCGTTTTGGGCAGCTTCGCGCGCGCGTGACGCCCGCGCGGGAACTCCCTTCCCCTCCGGTCGTAGTCCCCCCAGACACAGGGAAGGACATGCCTATGGCCGAGAGCATCGCGCACGCCGATCGACGGCCACCCGGCGTCCTCGGCCACCGGATCTATTCCGCGCTGCTCCCGGCTTCGATCACTTGCTTCGTCGGCGCGCTGATCACCGACATCGCCTATTCCCGCGCACCCGACATGATGTGGCTCAACTTCTCCAGCTGGCTGTTGCTGACGGGCCTGGTCGTGGGCGGGGTCGCCGGGGTGGTGCTGATCGTGGAGACGGTCCGCAGGCGCGCGCGGCGCACGGGCGCGTGGGCGGCGCATGCGCTGCTGTTCCTCGCCGCCTGGGTGGTGGAGGTGTTCAACTCCTTCGTCCACACGCGCGACGGATGGACGGCGGTGGTGCCGACCGGGCTGATGCTGTCGATCCTGGCCGTCGTGCTCGCGCTGCTGGCCGGGTGGTTCTGGCAATCCGCCAATCGCCGCGTGGGGGGAGACCTGTGATGAAGCGCAGCCTGGCAGCCCTGCTCGCCGTTTCCGCCCTTGCCGGCTGCGGAGGCGGCCAGAAGATCGACCCCAACGCGCAATATGGGCCGAACCCTCTCCTGCCCGAGCCGAAGGAGGCGCTGATCTCCGACGTGGGCGTCTACAAGGTCGTGGGCTGGAAGGCGGGCGAGACCCCGACCGTGCCGGCCGGGTTCCGCATCGAGGCGATCGCAACCGGGCTCGCCAACCCGCGCAACGTGCTGGCGCTGCCGAACGGCGACGTGCTGATCGTGGAATCGAAGAAGGAAGGCGGCGAGCCGGTCCAGCGGCCGAAGGACCCCATCCGCGACTGGATCATGTCGATGGCGCATGGCCAGGCGAAGAGCGGCGAAGCCCCGCCGCCGAGTAACCGCATCACCCTGGTGCGCGACACCAACGGCGACGGCCGGCCGGACGGGCGATCGGTGCTGGTCGACAAGCTGAACGCGCCCTTCGGCGTGGCGGTGATCGGAAGCGACCTGTATGTCGCGAACACCGATGCGATCGTGCGCTATCCCTTCGTGCCCGGCCAGACGCGGATCACCGCGCCCGGCGTGAAGGTGGCCGACCTGCCGGCGGGGCCGATCAACCACCATTGGACCAAGAGCCTGACGGCGAGCCCGGACGGGTCCCGCCTGTACGTGGGCATCGGATCGAACAGCAACGCGATGGAGCGCGGCGAAGAGGCCGAACGCGACCGGGCGGCGATCCTGGAGGTCGATCCGGCGACGGGCCTGCTGAAGGTATATGCCAGCGGGCTGCGCAATCCCAACGGGCTCACCTTCTATCCCGGATCGAACACGCTGTGGGCCGTCATCAACGAACGTGACGAGTTGGGCCCCGACCTGGTGCCCGACTATATGACGTCGGTGCAGCCGGGCGGCTTCTATGGCTGGCCGTACAGCTATTACGGGCAGCATGTGGATCCGCGGGTGCGGCCGCAGCGGCCCGAACTGGTCGCAAAGGCGATCTCCCCGGATTACTCGCTGGGATCGCATGTCGCGCCGCTCGGGCTCGCCTTCTACACCGGCGCGAGCTTCCCTGCGGCCTATCAGGGCGGGGCCTTCGTGGGCGAGCATGGCAGCTGGAACCGCAGCGACCCGCATGGCTACAAGGTGGCGTTCATCCGCTTCCAGGGCGGCCGGCCGACCGGCATGCCGCAGGATTTCGTCACCGGCTTCCTGAAGGACGGCAAGGCACGCGGCCGGCCGGTGGGCGTTGCGGTCGATCGCACCGGCGCGCTGCTGGTGGCGGACGACGTCGGCAACACGGTGTGGCGGATCAGCCATGCCGGCGGGGCTCCCGCTGCCGGCTCCGGCGGCCCTAGCGGGACGTAACATCCCCAAACGCAACGTCCGGCGCACTCGGGTGGAGTGCGCCGGACGGATGCGGGTCGCTTAGCGCGAGCCGGGGATCATTCCCACTCGATTGTTTTGGTCCATATCAACCACATGAAATAATTGGAGAAAATATTTCTGCGCTCAAGTACTACCGGCTCAGGGCCCGTCAGAAACCTACGCTGCTGATATCGTTGAGGAATTTCCACCAACCTTCGCAAGCCATCTATCGACTACTATTGGCTCTTTGCGCACCATTCCAGCTCTGACACCCGAGCCCAGATCGCGGCTAAAAATACCGTCAGCGTCGGCAGAATCCAGCGCCTACGCGAACGGGCAAGGTCTGGCCACCATCAGAAATCCTCCAACTATCGGAGGATTAACATGACCAAGAAGCCAAGCCGCGTGCGCGTCTTGATGATGCCGTATCAGGAGGACGACGATAGAGACCCTGTGGGGTGTGAAGGGCGGTGACAAACCAGGCCACAGGACCGCCGGCGCAGTGCCGTCGGGGGCGGAGTAAAATCCGGCCAGTTGGTAAGCTGCTCCCTTTGCGGAGCGGCGGGGATGTTTGTCGTGGAGAGCTACGCAGCGGTCAGACGGTTTGTATTTGTCGAGGGGCATAGTCGCCGGGAAGCGGCGGAGGTGTTCGGGCTGAACCGGGATACGGTACGCAAGATGTGCCTGTATTCGGCGCCTCCTGGATACCGCCGGACGAAACCTCCGACCAAGCCGAAGCTCGGGACGCTGCTACCGGTTATCGACGCAATCCTGGCAGCCGACCGCGAGGCGCCGGGCAAGCAGCAGCACACGGCCAAGCGGATCTTTGAGCGGCTGCGCGACGAGCATGGCTATACGGGCGGCTACACGATGGTGAAGGACCATGTGCGGCTGTGCAGGGCCCGCGGGCGCGAGACCTTCGTGCCGCTGGCGCACCCGCCGGGGCATGCACAGGTCGACTTTGGCGAGGCGGTCGCGGTCGTCGGCGGGGAGCGGATGAAGATCCACTATTTCTGCATGTCGCTGCCGCAGTCGGATGCCTGCTTCTTCAAGGCGTATCCGCGCGAGACGACCGAGGCGTTTCTTGACGGGCACGTGTCGGCATTCGCGTTCTTCGGGGGCGTGCCGCTGTCCATCCTCTACGACAACACAACCATCGCCGTGGCAAAGATCTGCGGCGATGGAACGCGCGAGCGCACACGCGCCTTCACCGAGTTGGTCAGCCACTACCTGTTTCAGGACCGTTTTGCGCGTCCAGCGCGAGGCAACGACAAAGGCAAGGTCGAGGGGCTGGTGAAGTTTGCGCGCAACAACTTCATGGTGCCCGTGCCGGTCGCTGCCAATTTCGATGTCCTGAACGCCAGGTTCGAGGAGTCCTGCCGTACGCGCCAGGGCGAGCATGCCGGTCAGCACGCGCAGACCATTGCCGAGCGGCTGGCGGCAGACGTATCGGCATTGCGCACGCTGCCGTCCGTACCACTGGAGCCATGCGAGAAACGCGCGGCGCGCGTGTCGTCGACCGCGATGGTGCGCTACCGGACCAACGACTATTCGGTGCCGACCGCGTACGGCTACCGCGACGTGATGGTGAAGGGGTTCGTCGACGAGGTCGTCATCATATGCGCGGGCGAAGAGATTGCCCGGCACGCGCGTTGCTACGACGAAGGCGTATTCGTCTCCAACCCACTGCACTATCTCGCGCTCATCGAGACCAAGCCCGGTGCGCTCGACCAGGCGGCAGCCCTTCAGGACTGGAACCTGCCGGACATCTTCCAGCATCTGCGCCACCTGCTCGAGGCCCGGATGGGCAACAAGGGTAAACGCGAGTTCATCCAGGTGCTGCGGCTGCTCGAGGCGATGCCGCTTCCCATCGTCACGGATGCCGTGACCGAGGCAGTCCAGTTGGGCGCACCTGGTTTTGACGCGGTAAAACTCATCGCGCTGGCGCGTATCGAGCGCCGTCCGCCGCGCCTGGATTTAGCGGCGTATCCGCACGTGCCCAAGATGGACGTCAAAACGACGTGCGCGGCCGACTATGCGGTGCTGGCAGCATGACGGACAAGGACGCCATGCCGGTGGGCACGACCGCAGGTACGCCACAGGTGCTGCTCGCCCATCATCTCAAACAACTCAAACTGCCAACCGTTCTGCGCGAGTACGAAAAGGTCGCGCGCGAATGCGCGCAAGGCGGGGTCGACCACACGCGCTACCTGTTGCGGCTTATCGAGTTGGAGCTCATCGACCGCGAGCGCCGGACCATCGAACGACGGATCCGCGCAGCCCGTTTCCCGGCTGTGAAGAGCTTCGACACCTTCGAGTTCACCGCCATCCCCAGCCTGAACAAGATGATGGTGGTCGAGCTCGCACGGTGCGAATATATCCTGCGCCGCGAGAACGTCATTGCGCTCGGCAACAGCGGGACAGGCAAGACGCATGTAGCCCTCGCGCTCGGCCTGGCGGCTTGCCAGAAGGGCTTCACAGTCGCCTTCACTACCGCGGCCTCGCTGGTGAACCAGTTGATGGAGGCGCGAGACGAGCGACGGCTGCTCAAGCTCCAACGCGAGATGGCGGCCGTGAAGCTGCTCGTCGTCGATGAACTCGGCTACGTCCCGTTGTCCCCGACCGGCGCCGAACTGCTCTTCGAGGTGCTGTCGCAGCGCTACGAGCGCGGCTCGACCATCATCACCTCCAACCTGCCGTTCGAGGACTGGACGCAGGTGCTCGCCTCCGAGCGGCTGACCGGCGCACTGCTCGACCGGCTCACCCACCATGCCACCATCCTGACCATGAACGGCGACAGCTATCGCCTCAAGCAGTCCACCGGACGCAAACGTCGCGGGGCGGAGCAAAACCAGGCCAGTGCCCTGTCCGACCCGGACACCGGTGAGATATTATCTTCCTGACCATCAGGCCGAGGACGGCAACGATATGAAAAGGGCCCCGATCGGGGCCCTTTTCATATCGTCAGCGCGCGCCTCAAGTGGCCTGCTTTTACTCCGCCCCGCTGGCCTGGTTTTGCTCCGCCGTTGACAACCAAGCAATTGCGTCGAGCAAGACTGGACAGCGCCTGATCCACCGCCGCTCGATTTCCAAAATGTAGCAGAGCCTTGGCGGACACGCCGGTGCCCTCGGGCAGGCCTTCCACATCGGCCATGATCTGGTCGGTCAGTCGCTGCATAACGATGTCAGAAATATACACGAATTTCTGGCACTACGCACCGCTCAGATCATTGTCACGCATTCACGGCTTCGTCTGTTGCGAAGGCTTCCATGCCGGCGACCTCGTCGGCAATCGTCGCAAGCTGCAGCTGGGCGTCCATCTTCTTCAACCGCTGCCGAGCCCATCCGATGAAAGCTTGGATGGCGGATGTTTCCTCGGAGACTTGGTCAGCGGGAAGCGTCGTCAGAAACGTGCGTAGCCGATCTCGCTCCCCGGCCTGCGCGAGCTTGCGATCCAGGAATTCCACCCGCTGCTGTTCGATCTTGGCAAGCCGTGCCTGTTCGGCGCGCCGCTGGCGGGCGATCTCCTCGAGCCGCGCCCGTTCCCGTGCTTCTTCCCGCTCCACCTTCCTGCCGGCCGCGAACGCGGCAAACGAAACCAGTATCTCATCGATCCGGCTGTCGATCTTACGGGCGCGGGTGTCGGCGAACCGCCGCTGGGCATTTTCATACCGAGACCAGCCCGCGATCTCGATCGCCATCTCGCCGGTCGGCGTGAAATCATAATAGGAAATGGAGGGGCGCTTATCCCAATTGTCCCAATCACTGCGATGGCGGGCATCCCAGCGCTCTCGCCGGCGGGTCTCCTCTTCCGTGGCGACATGGAGCGACCGGCGGATGGTCTGATAGATGGCAAAGCCGATCGCTTCATCGTCGACGACCATCTCGAGACCCTCGCGTCCAGCTTCGAACCGATGGCCACGGGCCAAAGCGTTGTGGACCAGTGCGTTCAAGAAGGCGCCAACACGATCAAGCGTGTCGGGGTGCGCGCGGATCCGAAAGGCCTCCCCACCAAGACCAGTGATCGCTCCATTGCGATCCGGCTGGGCCTTTCTTGCTGCAGCAAGTGTCTTGGCGACAAGCGGATGCAGCTTTTCTGGTACGGCTACAGCTTCCACCGGCTGTCTGGCGACCGCGATCGCCGCCTCGATCGGCGCGGGCGTCGGCGGCTTCGCGCGTGCATCGATCACGATGCGATCGCTCACGCCTTTTGGTACAACGCCCAGCGCTTTACGCTTGACCGGGCGCCCGGCATGCAGCCGTCCCCAATACGTGGCATCCGGCAAGGGGATGGCGTGCTTCACGCATTGCTTGCGCAGCGCCACGTCGGAGATGCCGAGCTCGGGCGCTACCTTGGATACGGCGCGTTCCCAGATCATGTCATAAAGCTGCTGCCGGGTGAGAACATGCCGCATCGGCCAACCTCCTGCTGGAATTCTTAAACCCGATAAGCTATATGACTATCTACATGGTCAGGAGCGTGACGTGGATGCGATCAATCTGGCGGACGCCAAAGCCCATCTGAGCGAGCTCGTCGACCGGGTCGAGGCAGGCGATTCGATCGACATCACCCGCCGCGGCAAGCCGGTCGCGCGGCTGACCGCCGTGGCCAGGCCGCGCAAGCCGATCGATGCAGCGCTGCTTCAATCGCTGACGTCAGCGATGCCGCCCCAATCCCAGAGTGCCGCCGATCTCGTGCGGTCGATGCGGGAGGGCGATCGCTACTGATGGAGTATCTCGATACGTCGCTGATCGTCGCGGCGCTCTCCAACGAAGCTATGACGCCGCGTGTTCAGGCCTGGCTGGCCGAGCAGGATCCAGCCCAGCTTTTGATCAGCGACTGGACCGTCACCGAGACGTCTTCCGCCATGGCGATCAAGCTGCGGACCGGGCAGATCAACCTGGAGCAGCGCGCGGCAGCACTCGCCATGTTTAACAAGCTCGTCGCCGAGAGCTTCACGGTGCTGCCCGTGACGGGCGGGCAGTTCCGGGCGGCGGCGAGGTTTGCCGATCAGCACACATTGGGGCTTCGCGCCGGTGACGCGTTGCACCTAGCGATTGCGTCGGAGCATGGCGCCACAGTGCATACGCTCGACCAGCGGCTCGCCGAGGCAGGCCCGGCGCTCGGTGTGCCGGCGCAGTTACTGGCATGATCCGGGCCTTCTCCAGCTTGGCTCACCCGCTCGGGAGCCGCCATGGCCGGTGACTGGTCCAACGAGCAGAATGACGCGATCGTGGCGGACTATTTCGCGATGCTTGGCGACGACATCGCTGGGCAGCCCTACAGCAAGGCCGAGCACAACCGTCTGCTGCAAGCGTTGATCGATCGCCCGCGCGGCTCGATCGAATATAAGAATCAGAACATCAGCGCCGTGCTCAAGGGGCTCGGTGAGGACTGGATCCCGGGCTACAAGCCGGCTTTCAATTTTCAGGCCTCGCTGTGGTGCGCTGGCTCCAGCGTTATCCAGATTGGCTCGCACCGGCCGCGCGGATGGCGATGGGTCCGTCGCCGTCAGCGCTCCGGGAGGAAGCAATGCTGTGGATCGGGCCGCCACCCACGCACAGCAATGCGCCGCCGCCCGACGAGCTCGAGCAGATGACCTTCATCGCGCGGAAGTACGACGTGGCGGAGCGCGATGCCCGCAATCGCGCTCTAGGTCGCGCCGGCGAAGAGCGGGTCCTCGCTCATGAGCGTGCCAGCCTGCTCGCCGCCGGCCGGACCGATCTCGCCGAGCGCATCCGCTGGGTGTCGCATGTCGATGGCGACGGTGCCGGCTATGACATCCGTAGCTTCGACACCGACGGCAGCGATCGTCTGATCGAGGTGAAGACGACCAATGGTTGGGAGCGGACGCCGTTTCACATCACGCGCAATGAGTTGGCCGTTGCGGAGGAGCGACGCAGTGATTGGCGGCTAGTGCGATTGTGGAATTTTGCGCGGGAGCCAAAGGCATTCGAGTTGCGGCCGCCGCTGGAGGCGCATGTGTCGCTCATGGCGACCAGCTATCAGGCTAGCTTCCCGTAGCGGCTGCCACCTTGCGGGGGCGAAAATACCCGATAGACGAAGTGCCGGGCCGAGCGCCTGCCTCCCGAAAGCAGACGTCCATTCAGATAACGCGGTGCGGCGGAAACTGGCGCGGCGTCAAAGTGGCAGCCAATGCGGTCGGAGGTGGCAACCCTGACCCTCCGCAGTCAACAACGTTGCGGATGTTGTCAGTTCCAACAATATCTTCGACGCCATGTCTTTAGGGAGATGCAATTGGCTAGCGAAACTCCACCGACATCTAGAATGAACGCCGGTGGGCGGGCGACGGAAGCCGGGATGGCCTTCCAGGCCGAGGTCGGGACCTGGCTTGCCGCCCATCTGCTGGCGCGCATGCCGGTAGGCGGACACTTCGGTCTCGCCAATGTGGCGTTGCCGACGACGATCCAGCTCGAAACCGGCGACGGGCTCGACGACATCCGGCTGGACCAGGACGATGCCAGCCGCATCGACCTGCAGAGCAAGACTAGTGCTGGCCTCGCAAAGAGCGCCAAGAGCCCGCTTGGCAAAACCATCGGTCAACTTGCACGGCTGATGGTCGATGCACGCAGTGCCGGCGTCGAGATCGATTCAAAGAAGGCGCGTGCGGTACTGGCTGTCGCGGGGGACGCGCCGCGCACGCTCGATGCGCTCGAACGCGGCTGCCGTGCCTTCGACCTGGGTGGCCACTGGAGTACCACTAAGGCGGGACGATCGAAGGAGGAGCGAGAGGCGCTCGATCTGTTTGAGGCACACGCCCGAACCGCATTGGCGTCGATGTCCGCGCCGCCACCGACCGACGATGATCTGGTAATGATGGCACGCGTGTTCCGCGTCTCGCGTTTCTCGATGAACGAGGGCGAGGACAATTGGCGTGAGGCATCGCGGCTGCTCGCCGTGAGGCTCTACGGTTCAGAAACCGCCGGCGAGGCGCCGCTGCGCGACCTGAAGGGCATTATCCGCGGCATGATCGGCAGCGGCGCGCCCGCGGATCGCGCCGGATTGCTGCGCGAGCTTCGCCGGCTCGGCCATAATGACGTGGGCGCGGCTGACTATACCGCCGATCTCGGGCGATTGTCGGAGGCGACTGGCGCCGAGCTAAACCGTCTCGCCGGTCATAGGCGCCTGCCGATCGCCGGCGGCATACCTATCGCGCGAGTAAGCGATAGCCCCCTTAGCGCAGCGGTTGATTCCGGCTCGCTCATCGTCATCGGCGAACCTGGCGCGGGCAAGACCGGTGCCCTGGTCGCACTCGCCGAGGCGCGCCGCGCGGCCGGCGATACGGTTGTGTTCCTCTCGGTGGACCGCTTCCCCGGTGTTGCCATCGCTGCAAATCTCCAGTCCGAGCTGGGGCTGGAGCACCCGCTGGTCGAAGTGCTGGATGCTGCGCCGGGTTCAGGCGCCAAGCTGATCATCATCGATGCGCTCGATGCCGCGCGCGGTGGTCCGGCTGAAGGCGTGTTCGCGCAGCTGATCGAAACCCTTAGTGCGTCTGGCACGAACTGGACCGTCATTGCGTCAATCCGCACCTTCGATCTGCGCAATGGGCGACGGTTCCGCGACGCCATGCCGGGATCGCCGCCCGATCCGGCCTTCGCCGAGGCAGGTTTGGCGAATGTACGGCATTTTCAGGTGCCGCGGCTGGCAGACAAAGATCTCGACACTGCGGGTGCCGCTGCAGCAGATCTCGGCAGTTTGGTCGCCGCCGTGCCCGGCAAGTTGCGCGACCTGCTGCGTAACGTCTTTAACCTCTCGCTCGCCGCGCAATTGCTCGCCGATGGCGCCAGCCCCGACAGCATCCGCACGGTTGCCACGCAGTCCGACCTCATCGATGCCTATGAGGATCTCCGGCTCACTGGCACTGCCCTACATCAGGCGACGGCAATGACGGTCGGCGCGATGGTGACCCGGCGCAGGCTCGCGGTACGCAAGGTCGTGGTCGAACATAGTCAGCTTGACGCAGTGATTCAGACTGGCGTTCTGACGGAATCCGGCGATCTTGTCAGCTTTGCTCATCATGTTCTGTTCGACCATGTCGCCGGTCGTTTCTTCCTCGAATGGGATGACCCGGTCCGACTGATTGGCCAGCTCGGCGGCGACAGCTCGATTGCGCTGATGCTGGCGCCGGCGCTGCGCTTCGCGATCGAGCGGCTATGGCGCCAGGACACCGACGGCAAGGCGCAGCTCTGGCAGCTCGTCGCCGATATCTACGCTGACCCGGCGGTCGATCCAGTGCTTGCCAATGTCGCGCTGCGCACCGCGATCGAGCGCGTTGCAACGTCCGCCGACATCGCGGGCTTGGTCGCATTGATTGCAGCCCGCCCGAGTGAGGAAGCGCTGGCGACGATGCTTTCGCGACTGGCCCGCTTTGTCGGGCTTGCGGTCGACACAGCCGGCAGCGTTGTGGCGAGCGAGGCGGTCGCTTGGGCACGGGTCGCCGATGCAGCGATCGCGACCGGTTCGCGCGACCTTTCAGACGCGACGCGGTTCCTGCTCCACACACTATTCGACAAGGGTGACCTTGCTGAGGCGGAGCTGCTCGATGTCTTTGGCCGCGCGGCACGGGCGCTGCTAGCCTTTGCCTGGCCACCGAGCCACCCATGCAGCAGACCGCGACCAATGCCATCCGCTTCGTCGGCAAGAGCTTCGCGTCCGATCCCGCCGCATCTCGCGCGCTGCTCGACCGCATGCTGCGCGATCCGCATTTCTCAGCCCGTGCCGACAAGGAAGCGACCTGGCTTTCCGAGCAGATCATGCCGATCGCGCGGGCCGACGCCGATTTCGCGATCGAGATCTACAGCGTCCTTTTCTCGCGCGACATCACCGATAACAGCACCTCGTTCATGGGCGGGCAGGCGAGCCGGATCATGCCACTCTCGTCCAACCGCAGCCAGGATTACCGTCACTGCCGCTACAATCTGGGCCGGCGGGTCACGCGCCTCCTTGAGTTGTCGGTGCCACTCGGCACGCGCGCGATCGTCGAGGCATCGCTCGGTGACACCAATCGCGCGATGCCCTTGGGCGACGATCGCGAACAAGTCGTCGTGCCGGGCCGCGCGCCGTTCGACCTGCTCGGCCACGATCATGAGTATAGAGCCTGGGACGACACCGAAGAACGTCACGGCACGCAGGACGACGATGTGCTCGCGCAGTTGGTCGCGCATCTGCGCGACTGCTCGCCCGCCGCCTTTGCCGAGACGGTCGGTGCGGCGGCGACCGGCTATGCCGGGCCGGCAGTATGGACGCGGATCCTCGGCGTCGGCGCCGAGCGCGTTGGCGAGGTCGCAGACCTGCTGTGGCCGTTCGCATGCAACATCACGATCCTGGCCCATGGCGACATCGTCCGCGACGCGGTCCGCCTTCTGGCCGCGGTCTATCCGTCGCGGCCGCGTTCCGAGCGGGCGGCATTCGAGGCCGAAGCGCTGCGGCCCGATCTGTTTACCGACGAGGCCGAGCAGCGCTGGTGGCGCCGCACACTAAGCCGCTTCCTGTCGCTGATCGATGCCGACGCGATCGCGACCGATCCCATGCGTGCGCTGCGCGAGGAACTGGTCGCGGGGAACGAGCTGGCCGGCAATCCTCCGACGCGCTCGGGGTCGATCCGCTGGGGATCGTCGCGCGGAGTCACGCGCCGCCTGCTTGCCGGCGAAGGCGTCGATACCGAGGAAGGCGTAGACGCGCAGATGCTGTCGCGGTCCGAGGCGCTCTACGACCTGGTGCAGACGACGCCCCCAGCCAGCAACGCGGCTGCGCTTGGCGCCTTGTGGACGGCAACGCTCGCGACGATCGGCATGTACGACGCCAATGCGGCCGCGCTTCACGAAAAGGTCGAGCAGCCCGTCTGGGGGCATATAAGCAATGCCGTCGAGCGCATCGTCGATGCCGACGCTTATGTGCCCGGCACCGAGGGTCTGCCGTCGCTCGATGAGTTGCTGGGCATTCTCGAGCGCTTGTGGGCCAGCCGCTTCCCCGAACCCAGGCAGAAGGACGAGGATTCAAGCCTGAGCTGGGGCAATTGGGAAGTCCGCGTCTATGCCGCCCAGGCCTATGTCGAACTCGCCCGGCGCTTCGGCGAAACGCATGGCGAACTTGTCGGCAAGTTCGATGTGATGCTCGCCGATCCCGCGCCCCAGGTCCGCCTCCAAGCCGCGCAACGCTTGTTGGTGCTATGGCATGTCGCACGGGAAAAGATGTGGGACCTCGCCGAACAGGTGGCGCGTGACGAGCCGCACACCGAAGTGCTGGCGTCTTTCCTCCACTATGTCGTGCCGCGCGTCACCTGGCAGGACGTCGATAAATGCAAGGAGATCATCGAGATCGTCCGCGCCCGCCGTGAGGCGGTCGAGCGCGATGACAAGCCCGGCCGCGACAAGGTCGCCGAACAGCTCGGCGGCCTGACCGCGCAGCTCTGGTGCTGGCAGGAAGAGGCCATCGCGCTCGAATGGCTCAAGGCTTGGGCCGGTGACCCCGCCGCGCACCGCGAGTTTTCCACCTCCTTCCTGTCGATGCTGCGCGGCGCCTTCTTCGCCCGCTATGCGAGCGGTGAGGAGCGCGATGCGGGGCTTGCTGATCGCTCACAGCAAGCGGCGATGGTCATTCTGGAGGCGTGCTCGGCAGCTGCGGACGCCAGCCATGCCGCGGTCATGGGCGAAACGGTTGAGGGCGCCGAACGCGAGGCCGCCATCGCCACCTACAAGGCGGCGGAATCGGTGATCGGCCACCTGATGAACCAGGTCTATTTCGGCTCGGGCGCGCATGCCGACAATCGCGAGGCGAAGGTCGGGCTCACGTCCCCCGACACCATACACCGGTTCCTTGTCGATTATCGCCCGATGCTCGCTCTGCTGGCGACCTCACACGAACCTTCGACACACCATCATCTCGTCGAACTCTACGAGTTTCTGATCCCCGGCGATCCGGCCGGCGTGTTCGACGCGCTCCATGCGCTGCTGACAGGCCCGGCCGCGCGCGAGGGCTATCATCACGAAGGCCTTGCCGCGCCGGTCATCGTACGGATGATCACCCGCTATATCGCCGACCACCGCTCGATCTTCGAGGATAACACACGCCGCGCCGCGCTCGTCGAGATCCTGCGCCTATTTTCGGACGTTGGTTGGTCAGAGGCGCTAAAGCTGCTCTACGAACTTCCCGACCTGCTTCGCTGACGATGACCCGACCTCCCAAATGCCGACGCGGGCGCTCGTAGCGCCGCGCGAGCGACTGATGCCAGGTCATCACACTGGACACGGACCGCCGACGAAGGGACGACGTATGCCGACAACGGCGGAAATGGAAAAGTTACGCGAGCGTTCGATCGCCAAGCTCGATGCCGACGCCGCGCTCGACCATATCGCGACCTTAGTCGACACGTCACTCGACGCGCAGTTCCAGCGCGGTGTGGAACGCGCGCTTTATCTGCTCGACGAGTTGGCGAAGCGCGAGCTGACGCCCAGGCAAGGTGCTCTCATTGAGTATTTTCGCGCGAATGCCTGGAGCGCCAAGGAAGAGTTGGCGGGTGAGCGCGGTTCTTGGGACTGGGAGCATGCCGAGCGGGAACAGCAGATCTTGGCGCTGTCCCGCGCCGCCGCACACCCCGGCTTCGCCGAGCTCGACATCGTCCGCTGCTGCCAGATCCTGACCAATCGCGCGAATCAACTCGACACCATGGGGCGCTTCGTCGACGCGATCGAGGGCTGGGACAAGGCGCTGCAAATCGTCCCCAATTTTGCGATGGCGCTGGCGAACCGCGGCTTCGGCCTCAAACATTATGCCGGGCTGCTGGAGGATGATCGTGAACGAGCGATCCTCCTGCTACACGCACATGATGGTTTCGCCGCCGCGCTTGCGCCCGATGCGATTTATGAAGGCGAGGATCAGATCGGCCTGCGGCGGCAGTTCGCCGCGACCGCCGCCGAATATGCCGCGGCGGCCGATCTGGATCGCATACGCGCCTTGCAGGATCTCGACGGCACCGGTCTCGGGCGCAGCAAGGCCGAGCGAGCCTATCGACGCTGGTGCCTAGACCGTAGGCTCTTCCTCAACCCGCTGAATGATCTCGGCGCTTTCACAGTGGCGGCGTTCGACGATCTCGTGTTGCCGACGATCATGGAGTCGTTTGCTGACCGGCCCGGCGCCTTCACTCCGGCGCCGGTGTTCGGCTTCTTCAACCAGATGAAGCAGGAATATGCCTCAGCACGCTTTATGCTGTACGAGGGCCTGAATAGCACCAAGCTCCATTTCTCCGACCTTGGCGTACGGCTATTCGATACGCTCGACTATCCGGCGCATTCGTTAGCGACCGAGCGCGTTCGCACCGCCTACCGCATCGCTTACTCGTTGCTCGACAAGGTGGCGTTCCTCGTCGATCATGTCTGGAAGCTCGGCAAGATCGCCGACCGAATCAATTTCAAGAATGTCTGGATGGTTGAGGGCAAGCCGCGCCTGCTAGACCGCTTCAAAGCCTATCCAAACTGGCCACTGCGTGGCCTTTACTGGTTGTCGAAGGAGCTGTTCGATGACGAGATCAAGCGTACGACCGCGGCGGATGCCCGCGAGCTGCACGACATCCGCAACGCGCTCGAGCATAAATACCTGCAGGTCCATGAGGGATGGGCATGGGATCTGATGCTCACCTTGCCCGCGTCCAACGGCTTAGGCCTGTCGATCAACAGCGATCTGCTCGAAGCCAAAGCGCTCCGGATGATGAAGATCGCGAGGGCAGCGTTGATCCAACTGGCGCTCGCTATCGGCGTCGAGGAGCGCAACAAAGCCGCAGCGGCGCCGGACCGGCTGATCGGGTCGATGCCTCTATACGCGCTTGAGGAAAGACGAAAGCGGCGCGACCCCAGCTGGTAGTCGTGGCCCCTGCCCATCGCCAACTCGACCCATCGCTCCGATGACCTCTGCAAACCGACCACGCGCTGCGCCGATTTGGCTGAGGCGAGCCGTTTGGCCGTGACGCGCTATCGCAGGATTGAGATGAGCAGATCTCTGATCTTCGCGGAGAAAATCTCGTCGTCGACGCTACGACCCGTGGTAACGAAGATGACTTCGTCAAGGACGCGCGCTAGCATGATCTCGAGTTCCCCACCCCGTTCCTCGCTCGCTGTCAGGGCCTCGATCGCATCCTTCCGCGCAAAGACCACGATGGGTGGCTCCTCGCCCTCCTTCGCGATGATCCGGGCGGTCGCAACGGGCTTGTCCTTGAGACCTTCGCGAAAAAAGTCCGCGACCGTCTTGCTTTCGACTACCTGGCCGAAGACATGGACGTCAATCGCGGCACCCTCTTCCAACAGGTCGGGCGAGAGAATGTCCGAAAGCTCATCTGCAAAGGCGTCGAGGAAGGCTCCGATCACCAGCGCCACGAACATGGATTCAGGTTTCTTGCCATCGGTGCGCACGGTGAAAAGCAGGCGCTGCGTGCTGCCTAGCCGAAGGACAAGGTTCAAATCGTCGTCGGGGCGATGACGCACGACCATATGGTCCAGCCCGCTCGCGCAGATCCGCTCGCGCGCCTTCACGCTCGAACTGCACAGGCTCGAAGTTGAGACTCCGGATAGCGGCGCGCGCGGCTTCCCGCTCGGTCGCGCACTCGCCGATTGTCGAGCTGATGAAGACCCGCAGGCGGTCCGCCGTCGCCCGCTGCAGGGGCGGGTCAGCCATAACCGAGCTCCCGAATGCGCTCGATCCGCTCAGCGACGGCGTCCCCGATCTCACGGTCGGGTTCGAGACGCCGCAACAGGAAGGCGGTGTCGAGCCCGATCTGGGCGCTAATCTGGTCGTTCGAGATGACGGTGAGATCGACGTCCATTGAGGCCGGCTCCAGCACCCGATGACGGACGGCGTCGATCATGGCGAGGCGCTTGCGTCCACCGCTTGGCTGATAGGCAAGAAAATCGGCCGACCGAATATTGCAGATCGCCTGCTCGACCTGCCACCGGGCGCACCGCAGCACCAACGCCTGCTCCAGAAACGCGGCACCTCGGTGAGTGTTGCGGAGCACGTGGAGCGTCTTGGGCATCGACGCGGCGAGCCGCCGCTCACGGGCGCTCGCGACGCTCGCGGGATCCTGTTCCGGGGATGGCGGCCAGCCGGGATCCGGACCATTCTTCGTCCTTGCCTCGAATTCGGCCTCGGTTCTCGCCATCGTGTGAGGCGGTCGATCCTCAGGCCGCCGATAGACTTCAATGCCGGGCAGGAGGATGGCGTTATCCCAATTAGGCGTGAAGCCGAAGTCGCGGCTGCCGCCTCCGCGCGAGACGCTCTCCGGCATCTCCGCCACAATCAGCCGCAGAGGCGCTACCGGCTGCTCGGCATAATCGGCGAGCTGATCGAGCATCCAATGCCGCGAATCCATGCGCTTGATATGGCTCGTCACCATCATCAGCGGCTGGCGAACCGTATCGATGCCGGCAACGCGCCAGCGCAGGAGATCGACCTGCTGCGAGATCGCGAGCACGTAGCCCGGCCCATCATAAGCGATCTCAAGGCGGACCGCGTTCGGTCCAGACAGCGTGGTCCATTCCTTCAGCAGCGCGAGCGCGGACTGCATTCCGCGAATGTTGGAGCCAACGAGCGTTATGAAGGGCAGATCATCAGGGATGATGCCATAGCCGCAGCCCGAAAAGCCGCCGGCGGCCAGGCGCTGCGACAGCTCCATATTGGCCATGACCATCTCGATGGCGGGCCAGCCCCAGTCGTAGCCGCCCGCATCCCTGATGAGATCGTCACGCTCCGCTGACTGCTGAGCGGCTACCTTCGCTTTCCTCGCGCCCTTACCCTTTTTCCCGCTCATTTTTGCACTTTGAAACAGCTCGGCTAAATTGCCAAGGACCGCCTGGAAACAGCGTCAGTCGCTTTCTGGAAGCAAAGCAGCCCCGCCTTTTTCCACGCTATCCTACGCCAGGGCACTCTCACTTGTCGAAGCGGCTTTACATCGTCTCGAGAGTGATCGCAGATTAGTTGTGAAAGACATAAATGGTGTGAGTCCGCATGAAGGTAGTGGGAAATGAAGGAGAACAGCAATCAAGCGAAGGCGAATAAGCAAAGGCGAAGATCACCGCCGAAACTACGCTATTGCCACCGTTTGTATCCGTCACTCCCACTCGATCGTGCCGGGGGGCTTGCTCGTATAGTCGTATGTGACGCGGTTGATGCCCTTCACCTCGTTGACGATGCGGGTCGCCACGCGCGGCAGGAAGTCGCCGGGGAACTGGAACGCCTGGGCGGTCATGCCGTCGGTCGAGGTGACGGCACGCAGCGCCAGCACCGAATCATAGGTGCGGCCGTCGCCCATCACGCCGACCGAACGGACCGGCAGCAGCACCGCGAACGCCTGCCAGATGGCGTCGTAGAGGCCCGCGTTGCGGATCTCTTCGAGGTAGATGGCGTCGGCCTTGCGCAGGATGTCGCAGCGCTCCTTGGTGACTTCGCCCGGGATGCGGATCGCAAGGCCGGGCCCGGGGAACGGGTGACGGCCGACAAACGCGTCGGGAAGGCCGAGTTCCCGACCGAGCTCGCGGACCTCGTCCTTGAACAGCTCGCGCAAGGGCTCGACGAGCTTCATGTTCATGCGCTCGGGCAGCCCGCCGACATTGTGGTGGCTCTTGATCGTCACCGACGGGCCGCCGGTGAAGCTGACGCTCTCGATCACGTCCGGATAGAGCGTGCCCTGGGCCAGGAACTCGGCGCCGCCGATCTTCTTCGCCTCGTCCTCGAACACGTCGATGAAGGTCTTGCCGATGAACTTGCGCTTGGCCTCCGGGTCGGTGACGCCGGCGAGGCCGTTCATGAACAGCGGTTCCGCGTTCACGTGCACGAGCGGAATGTTGTAGTGGTTGCGGAACAGCGAGACGACCTGCTCGGCCTCGCCGGTGCGCATCAGGCCGTGGTCGACGAACACGCAGGTGAGCTGCTCGCCGATCGCCTCGTGGATCAGCACCGCGGCCACCGCCGAATCGACGCCGCCCGACAGGCCGCAGATCACGCGGCCGCTGCCGACCTGGGCGCGGATGTCGGCGATCTTGGCTTCGCGGAACTCGGCCATCGTCCAGTCGCCGGTGAGGCCACAGACGTGGCGCGCGAAATTGCCGATCAGGCGGCCGCCGTCCGGCGTGTGCACGACTTCGGGGTGGAACTGGGTGCCGTAGTAGCGGCGCGTATCGTCGGCGATCACCGCGAAGGGCGCGCCGGGGCTGGTCGCGACCACGCGGAAGCCGGGGGCGAGCGCCGTCACCTTGTCGCCGTGGCTCATCCACACCTGATGGCGATCGCCCTCATCCCAGAGCGCGTCGAACAGGCCGCAGCGGTCCTCGACCCCGATATAGGCTTCGCCGAACTCGCCGCTCATGCCCTTTTCGACGGTGCCGCCGAGCTGCTGGGTCATGACCTGCTGGCCGTAGCAGATGCCGAGCACCGGCACGCCCGAATCGAAGATCGCCTGGGGTGCGCGCGGGCTCCCCTCCTCCGGCACCGAGGCGGGGCCGCCCGACAGGATCACGCCGCGCGGGCGCATCCGCTCGAACGCTTCGGCGGCCGACTGGAAGGGCGCGATCTCGCTGTAGACGCCGGCCTCGCGGACGCGGCGGGCAATCAGCTGCGTGACCTGGCTGCCGAAGTCGACGATCAGGATGGAGTCTGTGGGATGAACGCTCATGGCAGCGCGCGATAGCAGAGCTTGTGCGCGCTGCCAGCCCCTTTGGCGAGAGCCCTACTCCGCATCCCGCCTTCCGTTCGTCTCGAGCAGGGATCGAGCTTGTCGAGAGAACCGCGGCCGGTTTCTCGACACGCCGTCTCGACAAGCTCGACGGCTACTCGAAACAAACGGAAAGGTTACTCGACCGGCTTGACCTCCATGCCGGTCCAGCGGGCCGCGAACGCCCAGAGGTCGGCATATTCCTCGATCACCTTGTCGGTCGGCTTGCCCGAGCCGTGGCCTGCGCGGGTTTCGATGCGCACCAAATGCGGCTTGTCGCCGATCTTTGCCGCCTGAAGCGCCGCAACGTACTTGAACGTATGGCCCGGCACGACGCGGTCGTCGGTGTCCGCAGTGGTGGCGAGGATTGCGGGATAGTCCTTGCCCTTGCGGATGTTGTGGTACGGCGAGTAGGCGCGCAGGGCCTTGAAGTCGGCTTCCTCCGCCGGATCGCCATAGTCGTCGACCCAGTAGCGGCCCGCGGTGAAGCGATCGAAGCGCAGCATGTCCATGACGCCCACGGCCGGCAGGGCGGCGGCGAACAGGTCCGGGCGCTGGTTGACGACCGCGCCGACCAGCAGGCCGCCGTTGGAGCCGCCCTGGATCACCAGCTTGTCCTTGGTGGTGTCGCCCTGCGCGATCAGATCCTCGGCCGCGGCGATGAAGTCGTCGAAGACGTTCTGCTTGTTGGCGAGGCGGCCACCGTCGTGCCACGCCTTGCCGTACTCGCCGCCGCCGCGGATGTTGGCGACCGCGAGCACCCCGCCCTGCTCCAGCCACGCCAGGCGATTGGAGGAGAAGGCCGGCAGCACCGACGAGTTGAAGCCGCCATAGCCGTAGAGGAGCGTCGGCGCAGGGCCGGTCGTCCCCTTCTTGCGGACCAGGAACATCGGCACGCGGGTGCCGTCCTTGGAACCGTAGAAGCGCTGAGCGACGTCATAGTCGGCAGGATTGAACGCAACCTTCGGCGTCTGCCACGGCGTCGCCTGACCCGTGCGGACGTCGTAGCGGTAGATCGTCGTGGGCGTGGCGAAGCTGGTGAAGGCGAAGAAGGTCTCGGGATCGTCCTGGTCGCCGCCGAAGCCGCTGGCCGTGCCGATACCGGGCAGCGGCACCGCGCCGTCGCGCGCACCGTTGAGCGTATAGCGGCGCACCTCGGTCTTCGCGTCGACCAGGTAGCTCGCCATCAGCTTGCCGCCGGTGATCTTTGCACCCTGCAGCGTCGCCTCATCCTGCGGCACGATCTCGCGCAGGCGATCGGTCGAGGCGGCGGCATCCATCGCGACGATGCGGCCGCGCGACGCGTCCTTGTCGGTCACGAAGTAGAAGGTGCTGCCGATGTTGCCCGCGAGATCCCAGCTGTTCTCCAGCCCGCGCACCAGCGTGCGGGGCCGCATGCGGGCGTCCGTCAGGTCGATCAGCGTGATCTCGTAGCGGTTGTCGGTACCCTCCGACGTGGTGATCACCAGCCACTTGCCGTCATCGGTGACCTGGCCGACGTGGCTCTGCTTGGGCTTCTCCGGGGTCGAATAGACCTTGATGTCGGCCGACTGCGGCGTGCCGATCTTGTGGAAATAGAGCGCGTGGTTGAGGTTGAGCGCCTGGAACGCGGCGCCCTGTTCGGGTTCCGGGAAGCGCGAGTAGAAGAAGCCCGAGCCGTTGTGCGCCCAGGCGACGGCAGTGAACTTCGCCCACTTGACCTCGTCTTCGAGCGGCTTGCCGGTGGCGACGTCGAGCACCTTGAGCGTGCGCCAGTCGGTGCCGCCGTCCTGAATGCCATAGGCGATCAGACGGCCGTTCTCCGACGGCACCCATTCGGACAGCGCGGTGGCGCCGTCCGCCGCCCAGCCATTGGGATCGATCAGCACGCGGCCCGGGCCGTCGAGGGTGTCGCGGACATAGAGGACCGACTGGTTCTGCACGCCGCTGTTGCGCGTGTAGAAATAATGGCCGCCCTTCTTGGTCGGGAGGCCGAAGCGCTCATAGTCGATGAGGGTACGCAGCCGTTCCTTGAAGATGGCGCGGCCGGGCAGCGTCGCGAGGTACGCGTCGGTCACGCGGTTCTGTGCCGCGACCCAGGCGGCCACCTCGGGATCGGTGCGGACGTCGTTCTCGAGCCAGCGGTAGGGATCTTCGACCTTTTCGCCGAAGAGCTTGTCGACCTGATCGACCCGGCGGGTTTCGGGGTAGGACATGGTTACCTCGGCTTTGTGGGACGGCGACTGCGAAAGGCCGGGCATGCCGGCGCGAAAGCCCGGATCGGACTTGCCGCAGCCGGCGAGCGCCAGCGAAACCAAAGCCATTGCAGTCGCGCAGACGCGTCGTGACACCAGGTGCTCTCCGGAGAAAAAAGAAAGGGCCGGCGCCAAACTGGCCCGGCCCTTCTTTGTTTGCAACCGCTTAGAAGCGGAGGCGACGTCGCCGATTATGCGGCTTCGTCGAAGTCCTCTTCGGTCAAGACCGGACCGGAGTCCTGGCCCTTCGCCGAGACGTCGCGGTCGACGAACTCGATGATCGCCATCGGCGAGGCGTCCGACGCGCGGATGCCGGCCTTGATGATGCGGGTGTAGCCGCCGTTGCGATCGGCATAGCGGGTCGCCAGCACGTCGAACAGCTTCACCAGCTGCGCATCGTCGAGGAGACGGGCGTGGGCGAGACGACGGTTGGACAGGCCACCCTTCTTCGCCAGCGTCACCAGCTTCTCGACGTAGGGACGCAGTTCCTTCGCCTTGGCGACGGTGGTGGTGATCTGCTCGTGCTTGATCAGTGCGGCCGACATGTTGCGGAACAGGGCCAGACGATGGGCCGAGGTACGCTGCAGCTTACGACCGCCAACGCGATGACGCATGATATCTTCCTTCGTTCGTTAAGGGGCCGTGTCACGGAAACCCCAGACCAGGTGGGACGGTGAGCCACCCATCAAAACCGTCATGCCGGCGATGCCGGCATCTTTAAACCTAGCGCTCTGAACCCGGAGCCCGTCGCGGCAAAGCCGCGACGTCGAACGGGCCGGTTTGCACCGGCCCGCCGGCCGGGGCTGTTCCGTCTCGCCCGCAGCAACGCTGCGGGCGTGCGGATCAGCCCATGATCTCCTGCTCGAGCTTCTTGGCCATTTCCTCGATGTTCTCGGGCGGCCAGCCCGGGATTTCCATGCCGAGGCGCAGGCCCATCGACGAGAGCACTTCCTTGATCTCGTTGAGCGACTTGCGGCCGAAGTTCGGGGTGCGCAGCATCTCTGCCTCGGTCTTCTGAACCAGATCGCCGATGTAGATGATGTTGTCGTTCTTCAGGCAGTTGGCCGAACGCACCGACAGTTCGAGCTCGTCCACCTTCTTGAGGAGGAAGCGGTTGATCTGCGCGGTGTCGCCGGCCGACTCGGCGACCTGTGCCGGAGCCGCAGCACCGGTCGGCGCCTGACGGGTGACCGACGAGTCGTCGAAGTGCACGAACAGCGCCAGCTGGTCCTGAAGGATGCGGCCCGCATAGGCGATCGCGTCCTCCGGGGTCACCGTGCCGTCGGTCTCGACGGTCAGCGTCAGCTTGTCGTAGTCGAGCTCCTGACCCACGCGGGTGTTCTCGACCTTGTACGACACCTGGCGCACCGGCGAGAACAGCGCGTCGACCGGGATGAGGCCGATCGGCGCGTCGGCCGGACGGTTGCTCGCAGCCGGCACATAGCCCTTACCGCTCTCGGCGGTCAGTTCCATGTTGAGCGTCGCGCCCTCGTCGAGGTGGCAGATCACGAGCTCGGGGTTCATCACCTCGATGTCGCCCGAAACGGCGATGTCGCCAGCCTTGACTTCGGCCGGGCCGGTCATGGACAGCTGGAGGCGCTTGGCGCCCTCGCCCTGCATCTTGAGCGCGATCTGCTTCACGTTGAGGACGATGTCGGTCACGTCCTCGCGCACGCCCGCCAGGCTCGAGAACTCGTGCAGCACGTTCTCGATCTTGATGGAGGTGACCGCGGCGCCCTGCAGCGACGACAGCAGCACCCGGCGCAGCGAGTTGCCGAGCGTCAGGCCGAAGCCACGCTCCAGCGGCTCGGCAACAAAGGTCGCCTTGCGCTTGGAATCGCCACCAGCCTTCTTCTCGAGGCCGCTGGGCTTCTTGAGTTCCTGCCAGTTCTTAGCGTTGACAGACACGGGCTTCCCCTAGTTGTGGGCGCAGGCGGGGGCTGCCCGCGCCGAATGACGATCCGGCCGCGCAGCCAACAAAGGGTCGCGACGGCCGGACGGGATCGATCAAACGCGGCGGCGCTTGGAGGGGCGCACGCCGTTGTGCGGGATCGAGGTCACGTCGCGGATCGACGTGATCTGGAAGCCAACGGCCTGCAGCGCGCGCAGCGCCGACTCGCGACCCGAACCCGGGCCCTTCACTTCGACTTCCAGGGTGCGCACGCCGTGGTCAGCAGCCTTGCGGCCTGCGTCTTCGGCTGCGACCTGGGCGGCGTACGGGGTCGACTTACGCGAACCCTTGAAGCCCATCATGCCGGCCGAAGACCAGCTGATCGCGTTGCCCTGCGCGTCGGTGATGGTGATCATGGTGTTGTTGAAGCTGGCGTTCACGTGCGCGACGCCTGCGGTGATGTTCTTGCGTTCGCGCCGACGAAGGCGCTGCGGTGCCTGTGCCATGGGGTAATCCTGACCTGATATCGTGTGACGAAGGCCGGGAGGCGTTCAGCCTCTCACCGGCCTGCGGAGAAGCAAGCGCGCTGCGCTTACTTCTTCTTGCCCGCGATCGGCTTGGCCTTGCCCTTGCGGGTGCGCGCATTGGTGTGCGTGCGCTGGCCACGGACCGGCAGGCCCTTGCGGTGACGCAGGCCGCGGTAGCAGGCCAGGTCCATCAGGCGCTTGATGTTCATCGCGGTTTCGCGACGGAGGTCACCCTCGACGGTGTGGCTGGCGTCGATCGTCTCGCGGATCTGCAGCACTTCCTGATCGCTCAGGTCCTGCACGCGACGCTCGGCAGCGATGCCCAGCGCGTCGGTGATCTGCTTGGCCTTCGCAGGACCAATGCCGTGGATGTACTGAAGCGCAATGATGACGCGCTTGTTGGTCGGGATGTTAACACCCGCGATACGTGCCATGAACTTTATTCTCCCAGCTCCACGAGGCACCGCATGGCTATACGCGCGCCCCATCTCGTAGCGTTGACCCGAAACGCACGATTGCGGCGGACACGCGTGCGCGCCGCCGGGACCGGTGTGTCGGGGTAAAGCGCAGGTAAGCCCGGGCGGGGAAGCTGTCAACTGCCCGGCGGAACCAAATTTGCGATGGAGCGTGCGGGTGGTCGTGAGAGAGGGTGCGACAGGACCGGAGCCGGGGGTTCGCCCGCTTCAGCGGGCCGGCCGGGGTCTAGTTGGAGAGGCCCCGGCGAGAGTCGCGCCCGTGCCGTAGCTGGGCCCCGGCCGTCGCCGGGGTACAGGAAGGCGGGGACCGAAGCCCCCGCCCGCCTCAGCGGTTGAGGATTTCCGCGATCTGCGTGGCGACCGTGTCCATGTCGGCCATGCCATCGACTCGCTCGACGAGCCCGCGTTCTTCGTAGCCGGGCAGGATCGGCGCGGTCTTGGCGCGATACTCGGCCATGCGGGTGCGCACCGTCTCTTCGTTGTCGTCCGGACGGCGCTTGAACTCGATCGAGCCGCAGGCGTCGCAGGTCGCCTCGACCTTGGGCAGCTTGAACTTGTCGTGATAGCCCGTGCCGCAGACCGCGCAGGTGAAGCGGCCGACGATGCGCTCGACCAGCGCATCCTCGTCCACCACCAGCTCGATGACATAGGCGAGGCGACGGCCGCGATGCTCGAGCAGCAGGTCGAGCGCGTCGGCCTGGGCCGCGGTGCGCGGATAGCCGTCGAAGATCGCGCCCTGCCCTTCCTCGAGCTGGTCGAGGCGCTCGCCGATCAGGGCCGAGACGATCGCGTCGGAAACGAGCTCACCCGCCTCCATCACCGCCTTCGCCTTCAGCCCCACGGGCGAGCCTGCCTTCACCGCCGCGCGCAGCATGTCGCCGGTGGACAGCTGCACCATCCCGCGATCATGCTCCAGACGGCTCGCCTGCGTACCCTTGCCGGCGCCCGGCGGTCCGAGCAGGATGATGTCCACGTGTCTTCCCCTCTTCGATCGATCAGCGACGCGCGCGGCCGCCCTTGAGCTTGGCCTTCTTGATCAGGTCGCCATACTGATGCGCCAGCAGGTGCGACTGGATCTGCGTCACCGTATCCATGGTTACGTTGACCACGATCAGAAGGCTAGTCCCACCAAGATAGAAGGGAATAGCGAGCGCCGAGACCAGATACTCCGGCAGCAGGCAGAGGATGACCAGATAGGCCGCACCGATCACGGTGATGCGGGTCAGCACATAGTCGAAATACGCCTCGGTGTTCTTGCCCGGACGGATGCCGGGAATGAAGCCGCCGTAGCGCTTGAGGTTGTCGGCGGTCTCTTCCGGATTGAACACCACGGCGGTGTAGAAGAACGAGAAGAAGATGATGCCGGCGCCGTAGAGCAGCATGTACACGGGGCTGCCGTGCTGGAGATACTGGTTAAGGCTGATCACGAAATCACCCCACCAGCTCTGACCCTCTGCCGCCTGGCCGGCGAACTGGGTGATGGTGACCGGCATCAGCAGCAGCGACGAGGCGAAGATCGGCGGGATCACGCCCGCGGTGTTGATCTTGAGCGGCAGGTGGCTGCGGTCCGCCTGCACCCCGCGCGCGGTCTGGCGCTTGGGATACTGGATCAGGATGCGGCGCTGGGCGCGCTCCATGAAGCAGATGAACAGGACGAGGCCGATCACCGCGACGGTGATGCCCACGAGCTTGAGCGGATCGAGCGTGCCCGAGCGGCTGCCCTCGAACAGCTGGACCAGCGTGGTCGGCAGATGGGCGACGATGCCCGCCATGATAATGAGCGAGATGCCGTTGCCGATGCCGCGGCTGGTGATCTGCTCGCCCAGCCACATCAGGAACATGGTGCCGCCGATCAGCGAGATGACCGCCGCGATGCGGAACGTCATGCCCGGCTCGATCACCGCCTGTGCGCCAGCCTGAGCGCCGAACGCCTCAAGCCCGACGGCGATGAAATAGCCCTGGACGGCCGTCAGCGCGACCGTGCCGTAGCGGGTGTACTGGTTGAGCTTCTTGCGGCCCGACTCGCCTTCCTTCTTGATCGCGGCGAGCTGCGGCGACAGCGAGCTGGCGAGCTGCACGACGATCGAGGCAGTGATGTACGGCATGACGCCCAGCGCCACCACCGACATGCGCGTCAGCGCGCCGCCCGAGAAGGTGTTGAAGAAGTCGAGCACGCCGCCCTGGGTCTGGTTGGCGAGCAGGCCGAGCTGGGTCGGATCGATCCCCGGCAGCGGCACGTAGCTGAGCATGCGGAAGACGATCAGCGCGCCCAGCGTGAACCACAGGCGCTTCTTGAGCTCGGTCGCCTGGCCGAACTTGGCCAGGTTCAGGTTGGTTGCAAGGCCGTCGGATGCCGCTGCCATGAATGTGTCCCGATGATGCTGGCGGGCGCTGATGCCCCACCCCCGGCGCCCATATAGGGCTTAAGGCCGGGATGTCTAACGGGTCCGCGGCGAAACGCCGGCGGCCCTTTCAAACGAGCGGGCCCGCCCACCCCTGCCCGCTCGGCCGAAGCCGGAAGCAGAGCGGAAGCGGACGGGCCCGACGCGAACGACGTTCAGGCGGCGCCGATCAGGCGCGCGCGGCCTTCTTGGCGGCCAGGGTCTGGCCCTTCTTGGCCTTCGCCTTCTCGGCAGCCGGCACGACCTCGATCACGTTGACGGTGCCGCCAGCCTTCTCGACTGCCTCGCGGGCCGAAGCCGACACGCCGGCGACGGTGAAGGTCAGCTTGGCGGTCAGCTCGCCCTTGCCGAGCAGACGCACGCCGTCCTTGCCGCCGCGGGCCAGGCCAACGGCCTTGAGCGCTGCGTGGTCGATGTCGGTCGCGGTCAGCGTGCCGGCGTCCACCAGCTTCTGGATCGCGCCGAGGTTCACCTCAGCATAATCCTTGGCGAAGATGTTGTTGAAGCCACGCTTCGGCAGACGCATGTGGAGCGGCATCTGACCGCCCTCGAAGCCCTTGATCGAGACGCCTTCGCGGCTCTTCTGGCCCTTCTGACCACGACCTGCGGTCTTGCCCTTGCCGGAGCCGATGCCGCGGCCAACGCGCATCTTGCGGTGACGGGCGCCCTGGTTGTCGGTGAGTTCGTTGAGCTTCATGAGTTGCACTCGCTTTCGCTTTTTACGCGCTGATGAAATGAGGAAGGGGGCCGCATAGCCCCCTTCCCCTTATTTGTCACCGGTGAAGGTGAAGGCTTCAGCCTTCGACCGACACCATGTGCTGCACCTTGCGGATCATGCCGCGCACCTCGGGGGTGTCGTTCAGCTCGACCGTCTTGTGCATCTTGTTGAGGCCCAGGCCGACGAGGGTCGCGCGCTGGTCCTTGGTGCGCCGGATCGGCGAACCGGTCTGCGTGATCTTCACGGTAGCCATGGGATTACTCCACCACCGCCGCGGCTTCCGCCTCGGCAGCCTGCGATCCGCCACGACCCAGCAGGTCGGCGATCTTCTTGCCACGACGCTGTGCGACCGACTTCGGCGAAGTCTGCTCGTTCAGCGCCTCGAAGGTCGCACGGATCATGTTGTACGGGTTCGACGTGCCGACCGACTTGGTCACGACGTCGGCCACGCCCAGGCTCTCGAAGATGGCGCGCATCGGGCCACCCGCGATGATGCCGGTACCGGCAGGCGCCGAACGCAGCGTCACGCGACCGGCACCGAAGTGGCCGTTGCCGTCGTGGTGCAGCGTGCGACCGTCCTTGAGCGGAACGCGGACCATCGCCTTCTTCGCCGACGCGGTCGCCTTGGAAATGGCTTCCGGCACTTCGCGCGCCTTGCCATGACCGAAGCCGACGCGGCCCTTGCCGTCGCCGACGACGACGAGGGCTGCGAAGCCGAAGCGCTTACCGCCCTTCACGGTCTTCGAAACGCGGTTGATGTGGACGAGCTTTTCGATCAGCTCCTCGCCACCATCCTCGTTGCGACGATCGTCGCGACGCCCGCGGTTGCCGTCCCGGCCGCCACGACCACGCTCGCCGCCGCGACCACGGCCGCCACGCGGACCACGGCCCTGGGGCGCGCCTGCCTCTGCACCCGTCGCCTCGACGGCGGGGGTTTCGGCCTGGTTGTTCTCGTCGGCCATCTTAGAACTCCAATCCGCTCTCGCGCGCGGCTTCCGCCAGCGCCTTGACGCGTCCGTGGAAGAGGAACCCACCACGATCGAACACCACCTGCGTCACGCCGGCAGCCTTTGCGGCCTCCGCGACGCGCTGGCCCACCGCCTTGGCGGCATCGACGTTCGCGCCGCTCTGGCCACGCACGTCCTTTTCCAGCGTCGAAGCCGAAGCGACCGTGCGGCCCTCGGCGTCGTCGATGACCTGGGCATAGATGTGCTTGCCCGAACGGTGGATCGACAGGCGCGGACGACCGCCCGAGCGCGCACGAAGCGCGGTACGGTTGCGGCGGCGGCGCTTCTCGAACAGCGACATACCCTTGGTAGACATCACTTCTTCTTCCCTTCCTTGCGGAAGATGAACTCGCCGTCGTACTTGATGCCCTTGCCCTTGTAGGGCTCCGGCTTCCGCCAGCGGCGGATCTCAGCGGCGACCTGGCCGACCTTCTGCTTGTCGATGCCCGAGATCTCGACCGTGGTCTGATCCGGGGTCTTCACCTCGATCCCCTCGGGGATGTCGAAGTTCACGTCGTGCGAATAGCCGAGCTGCAGCTTGAGCACCTTGCCCTGCGCTGCTGCACGATAGCCGACGCCGGTGATGAGCAGCTTCTTGGAGAAGCCCTCGGTCACGCCGGTCACCAGGTTCTGCACCAGGGTACGCTGCATGCCCCAGAAGGCACGGGCGCGCTTGGTGTCGTTCGCCGGCTGGACCGAAATGCCACCGTCGGTGACTTCGTAGGCGATGTCGTCCGCGAGCGGCATGGAGAGGGTGCCCTTGGGACCCTTCACGCTCAGCTCACGGCCGGCGATGTTGGCAGTGACGCCGGCCGGAACCGGGACTGCCTTCTTGCCGATGCGGCTCATTAGAACACCTCCGCCAGCACTTCGCCACCGACGTTCTGCTCGCGCGCTTCGGCGTCGGAGAGAACGCCACGCGGCGTCGAGACGATCGTGATGCCGAGGCCGTTGCGAACGCGCGGCAGCTCCTGGCTGCCCGAGTAGACGCGACGACCGGGCTTCGAGACGCGCGCGACGTGCTTGATCGCCGGCTGACCCTCGAAATACTTCAGCTCGATGCGGACGCCGGCCGCGGGGCCCATCTGCTCTTCGCTGTAGCCACGGATATAGCCCTCGCGCTGAAGCACGTCGAGGACGCGGGTCCGCAGCTTGGACGCCGGCGACAGGACGGAGTCCTTGCGCGCGCGCTGGCCGTTGCGGATGCGGGTGAGCATATCACCCAGGGGATCGGTCAATGCCATCGGTACGGTCCTTACCAGCTCGACTTGACGACGCCGGGGATCATGCCGCGGTTGGCAAGATCACGAAGCATCACGCGGGCGAGGCGGAACTTGCGGTAATAGGCGCGCGGGCGGCCAGTGACCTCGCAGCGGTTGCGAATCCGGGTCGGATTGCCGTTGCGCGGGATCTCGGCCATCTTCAGGCGCGCGATCAGGCGCTCGGTCTCGTCCAGCGAGGTGTCCGCTGCCTGCGCCTTCAGCTTCGCATACTTGCCGGCGTACTTCTTCACCAGCTGCTTGCGACGCTCGTTCTTGTTGATCGAACTCAGTTTCGCCATGGACTTAAGCTCTTCCTAGTCGTGGCCCCGGCAACGCGCCGAAGCCCTTGTTGCGGCACCGCCCCGACCGATGGCCGGGGCGATCCCATCAATGGGTTAGGCCGCCTTCTGCTGCTCGCCGTCCTGCGCCTGCGGGAACGGGAAGCCGAACAGACGCAAAAGCTCACGAGCTTCGTCGTCGGTCTTGGCGGTGGTGGTGACGATCACGTCCATGCCGCGCACCTTGTCGACGCGGTCATAGCTGATTTCCGGGAACACGATCTGCTCCTTGATGCCGCAGGCATAGTTGCCGCGACCGTCAAAGGACTTCGGGTTCAGGCCGCGGAAGTCGCGGACGCGGGGAAGCGCGATCGTGATGAAGCGGTCGAGAAACTCGTACATCCGCTCCCGGCGCAGCGTGACCTTGCAGCCGATCGCCATGCCTTCACGCAGCTTGAACTGCGCGATCGACTTCTTCGCCTTGGTGACGACAGGCTTCTGGCCGGCGATCAGCTCCATTTCGGAAGCCGCCTGCTCGACCTTCTTCTTGTCCTGCGTCGCCTCGCCCACGCCCATGTTGAGCACGATCTTTTCGATCCGCGGCACTTCGAGCGCGTTCTTGTAGCCGAACTTCTCCGTCATCGCCTTGACGATGCGGTCGTCGTAGATCGACTTCATCCGCGGCGTGTACTTGTCAGCCATTGATGACATCCCCCGTCTTCACGGCCACGCGGACCTTCTTGCCGTCGCGCTCTTCGAAGCGGACGCGGGTCGGCTTGCCGTCAACGACGTGCGCGACCTTCGAGATGTGGAGCGGCGCTTCCGAACGCTCGAGGCCACCCTGCGGGTTGACCTGGGTCGGCTTGCGGTGGCGCACGGCGATGTTCACGCCCGACACCACGACCTTGCCGTCCTTCGGCATCGAACGGACGACTTCGCCGGTCTTGCCCTTGTCCTTGCCGGACAGGACGATGACCTGGTCACCCTTCTTGATCTTGGCGGCAGCCATTACAGCACCTCCGGCGCGAGCGAGATGATCTTCATGAAGCCGCGCGAACGCAGCTCGCGAACCACCGGGCCAAAGATACGGGTGCCGATCGGCTCCTCGTTCTTGTTGACCAGCACCGCGGCGTTGCCGTCGAAACGGATCACCGAACCGTCGGTGCGACGGATGTCCTTGGCGGTCCGAACGATGACGGCGCGGTGCACGTCACCCTTCTTCACGCGGCCGCGGGGTGCGGCCTCCTTGATGGAGACGACGATGACGTCGCCCACACCTGCCGTGCGGCGCTTGGAGCCGCCCAGCACTTTGATGCACTGCACCCGCTTCGCGCCGCTGTTGTCTGCGACGTCGAGATTGGACTGCATCTGAATCATGATGCGCTTCCTTCTCTATGGGCCCGATTCCGACCGGCGCCCGCCTTCAAAAACGAACCCCCGGCGCGGGCAACCGCGCCAGGGGGAGCGGCCAACTAGCCGTCCCTGGGGAGGAACGCAAGCCCCTGCCCCAATTCCCGTTTTCCGGCCCCGAAAGGCCGGAGGTGGAGGCCCTTAGGCCTCCGCCGCCACCTGGGCCGGGGTCGCGTGGGTGTTCACGCGGTCCACGACCTTCCAGGTCTTGAGCTTGGAGATCGGCGCGGTCTCTTCGATGCGCACGGTCTCGCCCTCGCGGTACTCGTTGCCCTCGTCATGGGCATGGTACTTCTTCGAACGGCGGATGATCTTGCCGTAGAGCGCGTGCTTCACCTTGCGCTCCACCTTCACCACCACCGTCTTGTCGGTCTTGTCCGAGACGACCGTCCCGGTCAGCACGCGCTTCGGCATGTCAGTCGTCCCTTACTTGGCCTGCGAGCGCGTGCGCTCGCTCTGCAGCGTCTTGATCCGTGCGATGTCGCGACGGACTTCCTTGACGCGGCTCGGCTTTTCCATCTGGCTGGTCGCAGCCTGGAAGCGGAGGTTGAACGCCTCACGCTTCAGGTTGCCCAGCTCCTCGGTCAGCTGATCGTCGCTCTTGGCGCGCAGATCGGTTGCCTTGGTCATTTTCAACCCTCCAGGTGCGAGGTGTCGCCCAGACGGGCAACGACCTTGACCGCGATCGGCAGCTTCATCGCTGCACGCTCGAATGCCTCAGCCGCGAGCGGGCCGGGAACGCCGTCCAGCTCGAACAGGATCCGGCCCGGCTTGACGCGGGCGACCCAGAACTCCGGCGAACCCTTGCCCGAGCCCATGCGGACTTCGGCAGGCTTCGACGAAACCGGAACGTCCGGGAACACGCGGATCCAGAGACGGCCCTGGCGCTTGATGTGGCGCGTGATCGCGCGGCGAGCCGCCTCGATCTGGCGTGCGGTGATCCGCTCCGGCTCCATCGCCTTCAGCCCGTAGGAGCCGAAGTTGAGCGCGGTGCCACCCTTGGCGTCGCCATGGATGCGGCCCTTGAAGGCCTTGCGGAACTTGGTGCGCTTTGGTTGCAGCATTTTCCTAGTCCTTAGCGGCGGTCATCGCGGGCCGGACGCACGCCGGAGGTCTGAGCCTCCAGCATCAGCCGGTCCTGCGCCATCGGGTCGTGGCCGAGGATCTCACCCTTGAAGATCCACACCTTCACGCCGCACACGCCATAGGCGGTGTGTGCAGTCGCTTCGGCATAGTCGACGTTCGCGCGCAGCGTGTGCAGCGGAACGCGACCCTCACGGTACCATTCGGTACGTGCGATCTCGGCGCCGCCGAGACGGCCGGCGCAGGTGATCCGGATGCCCTCGGCGCCCAGACGAAGCGCCGACTGCACCGCGCGCTTCATGGCGCGACGGAAGGCGATGCGACGCTCGAGCTGGTCCGCGACACCCTGTGCCACCAGCTTGGAGTCGATCTCGGGCTTGCGGATCTCGACGATGTTCAGCGACACGTCGGACGAGGTCATCGCAGCGAGCTTCTTGCGAAGCTTCTCGATGTCGGCGCCCTTCTTGCCGATGATCACGCCCGGACGGGCCGCATAGATCGACACGCGGCACAGCTTGGCCGGGCGCTCGATCACCACCTTCGAGATCGCGGCCTGCGGCAGCGTCTCGGTGATGTACTTGCGGATCTTGAGATCCTCCAGCAGCAGACGGCCATAGTCATGGCCTTCCGCGAACCAGCGGCTGTCCCAGGTGCGGTTGATCTGCAGACGCAGACCGATGGGGTTCGACTTCTGACCCATTACGCTTCCTCCACCTCGGCAACGACGATGCGCACGCGGCTGAACGGCTTCAGGATGCGGGTCGACTTACCACGGCCGCGGGTAGCGAACCGCTTCATGGTGATCGACTTGCCGACCGAAGCCTCCTTCACGACGAGAGCGTCGACGTCGAGGTTGTGGTTGTTCTCCGCGTTGGCGATCGCCGAAGCGAGGCACTTGCGGACGTCCACGGCCATCGCCTTCTTCGAGAAGGCGAGGATGTTCATCGCTTCACCGGCAGAGCGGTTGCGGATGAGGCCGGCGACGAGGTTCAGCTTCTGGGCCGAGCCACGCACCTGCGTGGCGACTGCCAGTGCTTCCTTCTCGCCCACGCGGCGAGGGGCTGCCTGCTTGCTCATCAGCGCTTACCCTTCTTGTCGGCGGCGTGGCCGGGGAAGAAGCGGGTGGGAGCGAACTCGCCGAGCTTCATGCCCACCATCTCTTCGTTGACCGACACCGGCACGAACTTGCGACCGTTGTACACGTTGAACGTCAGGCCGACGAACTGCGGCAGGATCGTCGAACGACGCGACCAGGTCTTGATCGGACCAGCGCGCGTACCGGCTTCCTGAGCGGCCTCCGCCTTCTTCAGCAGGCTCAGTTCGACGAACGGGCCCTTCCAAACAGAACGAGCCATCTATCAGCCCTTCTTCTTCGCGTGACGCGACCGGATGATCATCTTGTCGGTCGCCTTGTTGTGACGAGTGCGCGCACCCTTCGTCGGCTTGCCCCACGGGGTGACCGGATGACGGCCGCCCGAGGTCCGGCCTTCACCACCGCCGTGCGGGTGGTCGACCGGGTTCTTGGCAACGCCGCGGGTCAGCGGGCGCTTGCCCAGCCAACGGGTGCGGCCAGCCTTGCCGAGGTTCTGGTTCTGGTTGTCCGGGTTCGAAACCGCACCCACCGTCGCCATGCACTCTGCACGGATGTAGCGCTGCTCGCCCGAGTTCAGGCGAACGATGACCATGCCCTTGTCGCGGCCCACGACCTGCACATAGGTGCCGGCCGAACGTGCGATCTGACCGCCCTTGGCAGGCTTCATCTCGACGTTGTGGACGATGGTGCCGACGGGCACCTGGCCCAGCTCCATCGCGTTGCCCGGCTTCACGTCGGTCTTGCGACCGGCGATCACCTTGTCACCAACGCCCAGACGCTGCGGGGCGATGATGTAGGCCAGGCTCTGCTTGCCGTCGATCTCGCCATAGTTGACGAGCGCGATGAAGGCCGTGCGGTTGGGATCGTACTCGATCCGCTCGACGGTGCCCTCGACGTCCCACAGGCGACGCTTGAAATCGACGATGCGATAGCGCTGCTTGTGGCCGCCGGCGATGCCGCGCGAGGTCACGTGACCCTTGTTGTTGCGGCCGCCCGTCTTGGTCTTGCCCTCGGTCAGCGCCTTTACGGGGCGCCCCTTGAACAGACCCGAACGGTCGACGAGGACCAGGCCGCGCCGTGCCGGCGAGGTCGGGTTGTAATGCTTGAGTGCCATTACGCCATGGTCCCCTGCGTTACGTCGATCGACTGACCTTCGGCCAGGGTAACGATCGCCTTCTTGATGTCCGTGCGCTTGTAGGCTTCGCCCTTCCAGCGCTTGGTCTTGCCCTTGACGACGATCGTGTTCACGCCGGTGACCTTTACGTCGAACAGCGCTTCGACCGCCGCCTTGATCTCGGGCTTGGAGGCGGTCTTCGCCACCTTGAACACGACTGCGTTCTGCTCCGACACCAGGGTAGACTTCTCGGTGATGTGGGGCGCGAGCACCACGTCGTAGTGGCGGACGTCGACCGCCTTGCTTGCCTTAGCCATGGAAGCGCGCCTCCAGCTTTTCGACAGCGGCGCGGGTGAGCACCAGCGTGTCATGCTTCAGGATGTCGTAGACGTTGGCACCACCGGCCGGCAGCACGTTCACGGCCCGCAGGTTGCGAGCAGCGAGCGCGAAGCTCGTCTCGACGGCGTCGCCGTCGATCACCAGCGCGGTCTTGCCGAAGCCCAGCTTCGACAGGTTGCCGGTCAGCGCCTTGGTCTTGCCGTCCTCGACCGTGAGGCCGTCGACGACGATCAGCGAACCCGCCTTGGCGTGGCTCGACAGCGCCATGCGCAGGCCCAGCGCGCGGATCTTCTTGTTCAGCGACGGATTGAAGTCGCGAACACGAGCACCGTGTGCCTTACCGCCGCCGACGAAGATCGGAGCGCGACGATCGCCGTGACGGGCGACGCCGCCGCCCTTCTGGCGACCGAGCTTCTTGCCGGTGCGTGCGACGTCCGCACGCTCGCGGGTGCCACGGGCGGTGCCGCGGCGCTTTTCTAGCTGCCACGTCACGACGCGGTGCAGGATGTCGGCACGCGGCTCGACGCCGAACACCTCGTCCTTCAGCTCGATGTCGCCGCTCTCGGCGGCGTCGAGGGTCTGTACCTTGACCTTCACGTTCAGCCCTCCTGGCCTTCGGTCGCCTCGGGAGCCGCCTGTGCGGGCGCCTCGGCCGGGGTTTCGTTGCTGTTGGCGACGGCCTTCAGGCCGGCGGGGTACGGCGCGTCGGCATGGCGCGCGACCTTCACCGCGTCCTTGACGATCAGCCAGGTGCCCTTGTGGCCCGGGACCGAACCCTTGACGAAGATGAGACCACGCTCAGCGTCCGTCGAGACGATCTCGAGGTTCTGCTGCGTGCGGTTGCGGTCGCCCATGTGGCCGGCCATCTTCTTGTTCTTGAAGACGCGACCCGGATCCTGGCGGTTACCGGTCGAACCGTGCGAACGGTGCGAGACCGAAACGCCGTGCGTCGCGCGCAGACCACCGAAGTTCCAGCGCTTCATGGCGCCCGCGAAACCCTTACCCTGGGTCTTGCCGGACACGTCGACGAGCTGGCCGGCGACGAAATGGTCCGCCGAGATCGTCGAACCGACGTCCAGCAGCGCATCTTCGGCAACGCGGAACTCGCAGACTTCCATCTTCGGCTCGACCTCGGCCTTGCCGAAGTGGCCGCGCTGCGGCTTGGCGACGTTCTTCGCCTTGGCAGTGCCGGCACCGATCTGCACCGCGACATAGCCGTCGCGGTCCGCAGTGCGCTGCGCCACCACCTGAACCTCTTCCAGCGCCAGGACGGTCACGGGCACGTGGCGCCCGTCATCCTGGAACAACCGGGTCATTCCCATCTTCTTAGCGATCACGCCAGTGCGCATGACCCACTCCTCCAACAGAGGCTCGCCATCCCGGCGAGCTTGCCAACGAAAAAGGCCCCGGCCGCTTTCACGCTCCGGAGCCCCAGCCCTCACGACAAACGCCCCCGCCAGGGCCGGTCATCGAGGAACACCGCGGACGAACCGCCTGTTTTTCCCTCGATAGCGGGGACGCGGACAACGGCTTTGATCGAATGATCCCCTGCCGTTCGGTATCCCGTAGCTGCTTTCCCAGCCTCTACCGCGACTTAGCGCGGGAAGCGAAAGCGCGACGCCCGGTGAATCACCAAGCGTCGCGGTGCCGGCGCATTACGCCAGCTTGATCTCGACGTCAACGCCGGCGGCGAGGTCGAGCTTCATGAGCGCGTCCACCGTCTGCGGGGTCGGCTGCACGATGTCGAGAAGACGCTTGTAGGTGCGGGTCTCGAACTGCTCGCGCGACTTCTTGTCGATGTGCGGACCGCGGTTCACGGTGAACTTGTCGATGTGCGTGGGCAGCGGAATCGGACCACGGATCAGCGCGCCGGTACGACGGGCGGTGTCGGCGATGTCGCCGGCTGCCTGGTCGAGCACGCGATGGTCGAACGCCTTGAGGCGAATGCGGATGTTGTTGTCCATATCCCTACCGATGCGAAATGGTCACGACCCCGGCCGTCACCCCAACCGAAGCTGAGGGCTCGTGCCGCAGGCGCAGCGCCGGCGGGTTGAGATCCCGGTAGAAACCAGGATGGCGGAGAAAGAGCCGAAACTCAAAAAAACTGGAAGGCCGCCCTTACAGAGGCCTCTACAAAAAGGCAACCGCCCGGCACCCCCTTTTTGGGGATGCCGGGCGGCTGTTGTCAGTCGCCTTGTGAGCGGCTTACTTGTTGATTTCGCTGACCACGCCCGCGCCGACGGTACGACCGCCCTCACGGATGGTGAAGCGCTGACCAACGTCCATCGCGATCGGTGCGATGAGCTTGACGCCCAGCGCGACTTCGTCGCCCGGCATGACCATCTCGGTGCCTTCCGGCAGCTCGATCGTGCCGGTCACGTCCGTGGTGCGGAAGTAGAACTGCGGGCGGTAGTTGGCGAAGAACGGCGTGTGACGGCCACCCTCGTCCTTCGACAGCACGTAGACCGACGACTGGAAGTCGGTGTGCGGCTTGATCGAACCCGGCTTGGCCAGAACCTGACCACGCTCAACTTCCTCACGGCCAACGCCACGGATCAGCGCGCCGATGTTGTCGCCTGCCTGGCCCTGGTCGAGCAGCTTGCGGAACATTTCAACGCCGGTGACGACGGTCTTGCGGACGGCTTCCTGGATGCCGACGATCTCGACTTCCTCGCCAACCTTCACAACGCCGGTCTCGACGCGGCCGGTGACGACGGTGCCGCGACCCGAGATCGAGAACACGTCTTCGATCGGCATCATGAACGGCTTGTCGAGCGGACGCTCCGGCTGCGGGATCGACTCGTCGACTGCTGCCATGAGGGCCAGGATCGCGTCCTTGCCGAGCTTGTCGTCCGAGCCCGAGAGAGCTGCGGTCGCCGAGCCACGGATGATCGGAATGTTGTCGCCGTCGAACTCACGCTTGGAGAGCTCTTCGCGGATTTCCATTTCGACCAGCTCAAGGATTTCCTCGTCGTCGACGAGGTCGACCTTGTTGAGGAAGACCACCATGGTCGGCACGCCAACCTGGCGAGCGAGCAGGATGTGCTCCTTGGTCTGCGGCATCGGGCCGTCGGTCGCTGCAACCACCAGGATCGCGCCGTCCATCTGCGCCGCACCGGTGATCATGTTCTTCACATAGTCGGCGTGGCCCGGGCAATCGACGTGCGCGTAGTGACGCGAGTCGGTCTCGTACTCGACGTGTGCGGTCGAGATCGTGATGCCGCGCTCGCGCTCTTCCGGAGCCTTGTCGATGTTGGCGAAGTCGACCGCAGCGTTACCCGCAACGTTCTCAGCCAGGATCTTCGTGATCGCAGCGGTCAGCGACGTCTTGCCGTGGTCGACGTGGCCGATGGTACCGATGTTGAGGTGCGGCTTGTTCCGCTCGAATTTCGCTTTTGCCATTTTCCTACCTTCTGATTCGAATCCGCTGCCGCATCAGGGGCCACGCGAACGCGGCCCCATAGCGACTGTTTCAGGGTTACGCCAGCTTCGCCTTCACTTCGTCGGCCACGTTCTGCGGCACTTCGTCGTAATGCGAGAACTGCATCGAGTACTGCGCACGGCCCTGGGTGAACGAGCGGAGCTGGTTCACATAGCCGAACATGTTGGCCAGCGGCACCATCGCCTCGACCACCTGCGCGTTGCCGCGGCTGTCGGTGCCCTGGATCTGGCCACGACGGCTGTTCATGTCGCCGATGACGTCGCCCAGATATTCTTCCGGGGTGACGACCTCGACCTTCATGACCGGCTCGAGCAGCTTGATGCCGGCCTTCTGAGCGGCCTCGCGCATCGCGCCACGGGCGCAGATTTCGAACGCCAGCGCCGACGAGTCGACGTCGTGGTACTTACCGTCGATCAGGTGCACTTCGAAGTCGATGATCGGGAAGCCGATCAGCGAGCCCGTCTGCGCCGTCTCGCGGAAGCCCTTCTCCACCGACGGGATGTATTCGCGCGGGATGTTACCGCCCTTGATCTCGTCGAAGAACTGGTAGCCCGAGCCACGCTCGCCCGGCTTCACCTGAACCTTGACTTCACCGAACTGGCCCGAACCACCCGACTGCTTCTTGTGGGTGTAGGTCAGCTCGACGGGCTTGGCGAGATATTCGCGATACGCCACCTGCGGTGCACCGACGTTCGCCTCGACCTTGAACTCGCGCTTCATGCGGTCGACCAGGATCTCGAGGTGGAGCTCGCCCATCCCCTTGATGATGGTCTGGCCCGACTCGTGGTCGGTCGAAACGCGGAACGAGGGATCCTCGGCAGCCAGGCGGTTGAGCGCGATGCCCATCTTTTCCTGGTCGGCCTTGGTCTTCGGCTCCACCGACAGCTCGATCACGGGCTCGGGGAATTCCATCCGCTCGAGGATGATCGGGTTGGACGCGTCGCACAGCGTGTCGCCGGTCGTGGTCTCCTTGAGACCCGCGATGGCGACGATGTCGCCGGCGCGTGCTTCCTCGATGTCCTCACGCGAGTTCGCGTGCATGAGGAGCATACGGCCGATCTTTTCCTTCTTGTCCTTCACCGAGTTCAGGTAGCTGCCCTTGGTCAGCGTGCCCGAATAGATGCGGGTGAAGGTGAGCGAGCCGACGAACGGATCGTTCATGATCTTGAAGGCCAGAGCCGAGAACGGCGCATTGTCTTCCGGCGGACGCGAGTCCGCGGTCTCGCCGTCGAGCTTCACGCCCTGCACGTCGGGAATGTCGAGCGGCGACGGCAGATAGTCGACCACCGCGTCGAGCAGCGGCTGAACGCCCTTGTTCTTGAACGCCGAACCGCAAAGGATCGGAACGAACGACATCTCGAGCGTGCCCTTGCGGATCAGCTTCTTGAGGTCGGCGACCGACGGCTCGTTGCCCTCGAGATACGCTTCCATCAGCGCATCGTCCTGCTCGACGGCCATCTCGATCAGGTCGCTGCGATACTTCGCGGCCTTTTCCTTCAGCTCGTCGGGGATCTCGCGATATTCGAACTTCGCGCCCAGGCTCTCGTCGAGCCAGATGATCGCGCGGTTCTCGACCAGGTCGACCAGGCCCTTGAAGCCGCCTTCCTCGCCGATCGGGAGATACAGCACGGCCGGACGCGCGCCGAGACGCTCGACGATCGTGTCCACGCAGTAATAGAAGTTCGCGCCGGTGCGATCGAGCTTGTTGACGAAGCACATCCGCGGAACCTTGTACTTGTCCGCCTGGCGCCACACGGTCTCCGACTGCGGCTCCACGCCGGCAACGCCGTCGAAGCACGCAACCGCACCGTCGAGCACGCGCAGCGAACGCTCAACTTCGATCGTGAAGTCGACGTGGCCGGGGGTGTCGATGATGTTGATCAGGTGCTCTTCGCCCTTGCCCTCTTCAGCGCGCCACTTGCACGTGGTCGCCGCCGAGGTGATCGTGATCCCGCGCTCCTGCTCCTGCTCCATCCAGTCCATCGTCGCGGTGCCTTCGTGCACTTCGCCGATCTTGTAGGACTTGCCGGTGTAATAGAGGATGCGTTCGGTCGTGGTCGTCTTGCCGGCGTCGATGTGCGCCATGATGCCGATATTGCGATAGCGCTCGAGCGGATGGCTGCGGGCCATGATCGTTCTTCCTTAGCGATGTGGGGAGCCGGCGTGACCGGCTCCCCATCATATAGGTCGGTTGTGTTGCCAGCGGAAGACCGCCGGACCCGCTGTTACCAGCGGTAGTGCGAGAAGGCGCGGTTCGCTTCCGCCATGCGGTGCGTGTCTTCGCGCTTCTTGACCGCGTTGCCGCGGTTGTTGGCGGCGTCCATCAGCTCACCCGACAGACGGGCTGCCATGGTGTTCTCGCTGCGATTGCGGGCCGAGGCGATCAGCCAGCGGATCGCGAGCGCCTGCGCACGCTCCGGACGGACTTCGACCGGAACCTGGTAGGTCGCACCGCCGACGCGGCGGCTGCGGACCTCGATGCCCGGCTTCACGTTGCCGAGCGCGTCGTGGAAGACGCCGATCGGGTCACGCTTGGCGCGCGCTTCGATGGTCTCGAACGCACCATAGACAATGGCTTCGGCGACGGACTTCTTGCCGTCCAGCATCACCGAATTCATGAACTTCGAAAGAACCTGATCCCCGTAGACGGGATCCGGCAGGATTTCCCGCTTTTCGGGACGACGACGACGTGCCATCTGCTTTATTCCTTTAAAACTTCAGCCTGAATGGACCGCAACAGCGGCCGGCTTACTTCGGACGCTTGGCGCCGTACTTGGAGCGGGACTGACGGCGGTCCTTGACACCCTGGGTGTCGAGCACGCCGCGCAGCACGTGGTAGCGCACGCCCGGAAGGTCGCGCACACGGCCGCCGCGGATGAGCACCACCGAGTGCTCCTGGAGGTTGTGGCCCTCGCCCGGGATGTAGCTGATGACTTCGCGCTGGTTGGTCAGGCGAACCTTGGCCACCTTGCGCAGAGCCGAGTTCGGCTTCTTCGGGGTCGTCGTGTACACACGGGTGCAGACGCCGCGCTTCTGCGGGTTCTGCTCCATCGCAGGGACCTTGGACTTGGTCTTCTGCAGTTCGCGGCCCTTGCGGACCAGCTGGTTGATCGTCGGCATGAAGCCCTTCACCTTTCAAACGGTTACTTTGCCGGAGTCGTGACAGGAATGCGCAAAGGCCACGCGGCGAGACGCCCCGGGGCCTTAGGTCTCCAACAACGTTCAGCGCTGCCCAGCAGGTCGGGACCGGAAACCGGAACCATCCCATTGAACGGGCGCGCCTATACGCGCTCGCCCGCGCACGGTCAATGGCGGGCGCCGGAACGAGAAGGCGTTGCCCCCTGCCCTGCCGCGCCGGCCGCCGGTCACCCGCCCTGACGGCCGGTGACGAGCTTGCCGCCCTTCACCACCGCTGCGGGACGTTCGAGCAGGGTCACGTCACGGGTGGGATCGCCGTCCACCGCCACGAGATCGCCGAAGCGGCCGACCGCGATCGCCCCCACGTCCGCCTCTCGGCCCAGCGCCTGCGCGGCATTCCACGTGGCGGTGCGGATCGCGTCCAGCGGGGTCATGCCGAAGCGGACCATGACCGCGAACTGGCGCGCATTGTCGCCATGGGGATAGATGCCGGCGTCGGTCGAGAAGATCATGCGCGCGCCCGCCTTCGCCGCACGGCCGAAGTTCTCGCGCTGGAGGGTGCCGACGCGGCGTTCCTTCTCGATGTTCTCCGGCAGCACGCCGTTCGCCTTGCCCTCCGCCAGCGTATACTCGGTGTTGTAGACGTCAAAGCCGAGCCAGGTGCCGCGTTCCCGGGCGAGGCGGATGCCTTCGTCGTCGATGAAGCTGACGTGCTCGATCGTGTCGATGCCGGCGCGGATCGCGGCCTTGATCCCCTCGGCACCATGGGCGTGGGCGGCGGTCTTGAGCTTCCAGAAATGCGCCTCGTCGGCGACGGCCTTGAGCTCCTCTTCATGGAGCTGCTGGATGCCCGGCTCGGTGTTGCGGGAGAAGACGCCGCCGGTGGCGCAGACCTTGATGACCTCCGCGCCATATTTGCGCTGCTCGCGCACCCGCTTCTTCAGCTCCTCCGGGCTGTCGCCCATCGCGGGCGAGACGCGCTGGAAGGAGGGCGGCAGGAAGGTCTCGTCGCAATGGCCGCCGGTGGCGCCGAGCGCATAGGCAGCGGGGACGATGCGCGGTCCCTCGATCCAGCCCTCTTCGATCGCCTGCTTCAAGCCGACGTCGGCGTAATTATCGGACCCGACGTTGCGCACGGTGGTGAAGCCCGCGCGCAGCGTCCGCGCGGAATTGCCCGCCGCCTGCGCCACCCAGAAGCTGTCGGTGAACTGGAGGCCGGTGTAGCCGCCGTACTTCGGATTGCTGGTCAGATGGACGTGCATGTCGATCAGGCCGGGGACGATCGTCTTGCCGGGAAGATCGATGCGAGTCGCGCCGGCCGGAATCAGCGGCCGCGCGTTGCCGGTCGCGACCGAGGCGATGCGCCCGTCGGTGATGACCACCACCGGCTGATCGAGCAGCCGGCCGCTCTGGACGTCGAGCATGCGATCGGCCGTCACCACGACCGTCTCCGAGCCCGTCGTCTGGCTGAATGCCGGCGGCGCGAATGCCGCCGCTGCGGCCGCAGCCGCCACCCCCAAGTTCCGCATCATCGTCCCCCTGCCCGCGTTCGCCCCTTGGTCGGGACGGATGCAGGTCGGGTCAATCCATGCGAGGGAGAAAATGCGGCGGGCGCGAAAGCGCAGAGCCTTCGCGCCCGCCGCCGGGGATCACATCCCCTGCACTTCCTTCAGATGGCCTTCGACCACCGGGGCGGTGTTCGAGGCGAAGGTCTTGAGCGAGGCAGCCTCGCCATTGGCGGCATAGCCCTGCAGCGCCGAGAGCGCCTGCTGGTGGGCTGCGACCTGCTGCTGCTTATAAACGGTGTCGAAATCGGCACCGCTGGCGGCGCGCAGCGCTTCCAGGTTCGCATTCTGCTCGGCGGTGAGCGCCGGCGCCGGGGTGACGTTGGCGCTGGCGGCCGCGGTCTTCAGCTTGGCGGTGGAGGCGGTGTGATCCTTCACCATCTGCGCCGCGAACTTCTTGAGCGCGGGCGCCGTCGCCTTGTCCTGCGCGATCTTGGCCGATTCGATCTCGAACGTGTCGCTGGCAGCCATGGTGTTGGCGAAGCTCTGCGCGGTCAGGCCCGCAGCATCGGTCGCGTTGCCGGTCGTGGCGGCGGCGTTGCCGTCCAGCGTCTCGTCGGTCAGCACGGTGTCGTTGGCCGTGCCCTCATCGACAACCACGGTGTTGGTGTTGTCGGTCGTGGTACGATCGCCGCAGGCCGCGAGGCCCGCCAGTGCGGGCAACACGGCCCCGATCAGCAAAAGCTTCTTCATGCGCTCTCTCCTTCGGGGCTGTGCAACGCAGTCTGCACGCCCCCGTTCCTTTATTTGCGATGAAGCGTGGGCAGGCCGCCGCCCCGCTCAGCGAGTCGGCGTCGCGTCGTTGGCGATCGGCAGCGTGTCGTTCGTGGCCGGCATCGCCATGTTGGCGTCAGTGCCGTTGCCCATCATGGCGCCGTCCGTCCCGCCCGCGCTGCCCATCGCGTTGGCAGGATCCTCGCCATCGTTCGAGAAAGCCATGTTGTCGTAGCTGTCGTTGAGGACGACGTTCTCGTCGTTGGTCACGCGGACCTCTTCGCCGCCTCCACAGGCGCCGAGCAGGGCAACGAGCGGCAGCATCAGCATCGGAACGGCTTTGGTCATGGCGGCGTCTCCTTCGCGGGCAACAACGTGCGTTCGCGAAGGCCGTTCCGAAGCCGCCGGCCAGACAGGGGGCGGCGGACGGCCCAAAGGACCGCCCGCCGGCCGGATCAGATGTGCAAGGCGCGTCCGTAGGCGGCGAGCACGCTCTCGTGCATCGCCTCGGACATGGTCGGGTGCGGGAACACCGTTTCCATCAGCTCGGCTTCCGTGGTCTCCAGCGTCTTGCCGACGGTGTAGCCCTGGATCATCTCGGTCACTTCGGCGCCGATCATGTGCGCGCCCAGCAGCTCGCCGGTCTTGGCGTCGAACACCGTCTTGATGAAGCCCTCGGCCTCACCCAGGGCGATCGCCTTGCCGTTGCCGATGAAGGGGAAGGTCCCCGCCTTCACCTCATAGCCCGCTTCCTTGGCCTTCGCCTCGGTCAGGCCGACGCTCGCGATCTGCGGGTGGCAATAGGTGCAGCCCGGGATGTTGCGGACGTCCATCGCGTGCGGGTGCTTGCCGGCGATCGCCTCGACCGCGATCACGCCCTCGTGGCTGGCCTTGTGCGCGAGCCAGGGCGGCGCGGTGATGTCGCCGATCGCCCACAGCCCCTCGACGTTGGTCTTGCAGGTGGCGTCGGTCTCCAGGAAGCCGCGGTCGTTCATCGCGACGCCCAGCTCCTTCAGGCCGATGTCGGCGGTGTTCGGCACGATGCCGATCGCGACGATGACATGGCTGTACTCGCCGTCGAACGCCTTGCCGTCCTTGCCCGTGATCGTCGCCTTCACGCCGTTGGCGTCGGCGGAGATCTTGTCGATCTTGGCGCTCGTCAGGATCTTCATGCCCTGCTTGGTGAGCGACTTCTCCAGGAAGGTGGAGATGTCGGCGTCCTCGACGGGGACGATGCGGTCCATCATCTCCACGACGGTAACTTCGGCGCCCATGTCGTTGTAGAAGCTGGCGAACTCGATGCCGATCGCGCCCGATCCGATGACCAGCAGCTTCTTCGGCATCTCGGACGGCGTCATCGCATGGCGATAGGTCCACACGCGCTTGCCGTCCGCCGGCAGGTTCGGCAGGTCGCGGGCGCGCGCGCCAGTCGCGACGATGATGTTCTTGGCCGCAAGCTCGGTGGTCTTGCCGTCGGCGCCGGTGACGCTGAGCTTGCCCTTCCCCGTCAGCTTGCCGGTGCCCATGTGCACCGCCACCTTGTTCTTCTTCATCAGGTGGGTGACGCCCTGGTTGAGCTGCTTGGCGACGCCGCGCGAGCGCTTCACCACCGCATCCAGGTCCGCGCTGATCTTGTCGGCGACCAGGCCATAGTCCTTGGCGTGCTGCATATAGTGGAAAATCTCGGCCGAGCGCAGCAGCGCCTTGGTCGGAATGCAGCCCCAGTTGAGGCAGATGCCGCCCAGGTTCTCGCGCTCGACGATCGCGGTCTTGAGGCCCAGCTGCGCCGCACGGATCGCCGCGACATAGCCGCCCGGCCCCGAGCCGAGAACGATGAGGTCGTAGGTTTCAGCCATGGCTTGGTGCTTTCGTTCTGCGATTCTTCAGGATTGTACGGTGTTGATCGAGCGCGGGCGCCGGTTCTCGTCGATCGCGACGAAGACGAAGCGCGCCTGGGTGACCCGGCATTGTTCCTCGACGTGGCGGCCGCGGCGCCAGGCCTCGACCTCGATAGTCATGGAGGTGCGGCCGGTCTTCACCAGCTCGGCATAGACCGACACCTCGTCGCCGACCGCCACGGGGGCGTGGAACTGCATCGCCTCCACCGCGATGGTGACGGCGCGGCCGCGGGCGTGGCGTGCGGCGGTGAGGCCGGCGGCCATGTCCATCTGGCTCATCAGCCAGCCGCCGAAGATGTCGCCATAGGGATTGGCGTCGGCGGGCATGGTGGTGACGCGCAGCGCCGGCTGCCCCTGGGGCGGGCCGTCAGTCATGGGCCAGACTCCCGCGGGCAAGGCGCTGTTCGGCGATGGCGCGTTGCAGCTGGCGGATGCCGAGCACCACCACCACCAGCACCGCGCCCAGCGTCACCAGCTCGACGTCGTCACGCGCGGGCCGGTAGGACCAGGCGGAGAGCATCCCCACCCCGACGACAGCCGCGACGCTCAACACGATCTGGATCAGCTCGATCGCAATCCGCACCTTCATCGCCGCGCTCCGCCTAGCAACCACCGGCTGCGCCCGGGCCTCAAGCAAGCAGGCCCATCGGCTGCTCGACCAGCGCCTTGAACAGCTTGAGCATCTGCGCGCCGTCCGCACCGTCGATGGCGCGGTGGTCGAAGCTGCCGGTCGCCGTCATGACGGTCGCGACGCCGAGCGCGTCGTCGACGATGTACGGGCGCTTCTCGCCCGCGCCGACCGCCAGGATCATGCCCTGCGGCGGGTTGATGACCGCTTCGAACTGCTTGATGCCGAACATGCCCATGTTGGAAAGGCTGGCGGTACCGCCCTGATATTCCTCGGGCTTCAGCTTGTTCTCCTTGGCGCGGCCGGCGAGCTCCTTCATCTCGGTGGAGATGCGGGCGACACCCTTGGCAGCCGCGTCGCGGATGATCGGGGTGATCAGGCCGGTCGGCGTGGAGACCGCGACCGACACGTCGGCACGGGTGTAGCTGACGAGCTGGTCGCCCAGGAACGTCACGTTGCACTTCGGGCTCTGCTCGAGCGCGATGCCGAGCGCCTTGATCAGCAGGTCGTTGACCGACAGCTTCACGCCGCGCGCGTCCAGGCTCTTGTTGAGCTCGCCGCGCAGCTTGAGCAGCGCGTCGAGGCGGACGTCGACCGTCAGGTAGATGTGCGGGATCGTCTGCTTCGCCTCGGTCAGGCGGCGCGCGATCGTCTTGCGGATGTTCGAGAGCTTCGAAACCTCGTGCGGGATCGACTCGTCGTACCAGACCGCCTTGGTCTCCTGGCTGGGCGCAGTCCCGCCGGCGGGAACGCTGGCCGCAGCGCCGGCCGAGGCGCCCGGTGCGGGAGCCGCCGCCTTCGCCTGGCCCGGCTTGGCGCCGTCGAGGTCGGCCTTGACGATGCGGCCGTTGGGACCGGAACCGCTGAGGCCCGCGAGGTCGATGCCCTTTTCGGCGGCGAGTCGACGTGCGAGCGGGCTGGCCTTCACGCGGCTGCCGCTGCTGGCCGGGGCTGCCGGTGCGGAAGCGGGCTTCGCCTCCGCCTTGGGCTGCTCGGCAGGGGCCGGGCTCGCTGCCGGAGCGGGCGTCGCGGCCGGGGCGGCGGCTGCCGGCGCCTCGATCGTGCTGGCGTCCTCGCCTTCACCCGCCAGGATTGCGATCACGGTGCCGACCTTCACATTGTCCGAACCCTCGGCGACGAGGATCTTGGCGATCACGCCCTCGTCCACCGCCTCGAACTCCATCGTCGCCTTGTCGGTCTCGATCTCCGCCATCAGGTCGCCGGAACGAACGGTGTCGCCCTCTTTCACCAGCCACTTGGCGAGGGTTCCCTCCTCCATGGTGGGGGAAAGCGCGGGCATCTTGATTTCGATCGACATGGGTACAGCTGGATCCTCTCGGGGCTCTGACCTTCCTTTGCCGTCACAGCCGCACCGGTCAACCCCGTGGGCTTGCGCGAACGGCCGAGCGTCGCCACGCTTCAAACCAAAGGGGAGCGTTTTCGATGCGTACGTATCTGGTGGTGATCGACGAAAGTCCCGAGTCGCAGATCGCGCTGCGCTTTGCCGCGCGGCGCGCGGTGAAGACCGGCGGCTCGGTTGAGATCCTGGCGCTGATCGAGCGGCCGGAGTTCGTCCAATGGGGCGGCGTGATGGCCACCATGGAGCAGGAAACCCAGCAACGCGCGCAAGGGCTGGTCGCCGCCGCCGCGGGCACGCTGCTGGAAGAGTCGGGCCTGAAGCCCGCGCTGACCGTCCGCGAAGGCGACGGCCCTGCGATCGTGCGGGAGATGATTGCCGGCAATCCCGAAATCGCCGCGCTGGTGCTGGGCGCGGCGGCGAGCGGCGCCCCGGGGCCGCTGGTGAGCCACTTCTCCGGCACCGACGCGGGCACGCTGCCCGTGCCGGTGATGATCATCCCCGGCAGCCTGGACCGGGAGGCGATCGACCGGCTGAGTTGACACGCGGCGCTTGAGCCGGGGCAAAAACGCGGCCAAACCCTTGGCCATGCGAACCCTTTTCCTGCTGCCGCTCCTCGCCCTCGCTACCCCTGCCACGGCGCGCGAGGCGCCCAGGCCCGACCGGATGAAGGCGGACGTCGAGAAGCTGGTGTCGTTCGGCACCCGGCACACGCTGTCGTCGGCCGACCACCCCAGCCGCGGGATCGGCGCGGCGCGGCGCTGGTTCGCGGACGAGATGGGCCGGATCGGCGAGGCGTGCGGCGGCTGCATCACGGTGGCGAACATCGCCCGCGGCTTCACCGGTCCGCGCGCGCCCAATGGTGTGCAGATCGTCGACGTGCTCGGCTTCCAGCAAGGGCGCGATCCCAAGCGTGTGGTGATCGTGATGGGGCACATCGACAGCCGCGTGACGGACGTCATGGACGCGACCAGCGACGCGCCCGGCGCTAATGACGACGCATCGGGCGTGGCGCTGGTGCTGGAGGCGGCGCGCATCTTGTCGAAGGAGAAGTTCGACGCGACCATCGTCTATGCGGCGCTGTCGGGCGAGGAACAGGGACTGTGGGGCGGCGAGCTGCTCGCCGACACCGCGCGCGAACGCGGCTGGACGGTGAGCGCGGTGCTCAACAACGACATCGTCGGCAACACGATCGGCCTCGACGGGCGGCGAGTCGCGGACCGGGTGCGGGTGTTCTCCGAAGGCATCCGCAGTTCCGAATCGCTGGAGCAGCAGATCGCGCGCCGCGCGGCCGGCGGCGAGGACGACGGGCCCAGCCGGTCGCTCGCTAAGGCGGTCGACGGGCTGGCGGGAACCGTGCCGGGCGGGCTCGACGCGGTGCTGGAACGCCGCCCCGACCGGTTCGGCCGCGGCGGCGACCATGAGCCGTTCCTGAAGCTCGGCTACCCGGCCGTGCGCTTCTCCGTGGGGGTCGAGAACTACGACGCCCAGCACCAGGACCTGCGCACCGAGAGCGGCCGCGTCTATGGCGACACGGTCGACCGGATGGACTTCCCCTATCTCGCGAAGGTGACCGCCCTGAACGTGGCGACGCTCGCGCGGCTGGCAGCGGCGCCGGCCGCACCCGAAGGCGTGACGATCGCGGGCGCGCTCAGCACCGACACGACGGCGCGCTGGCAGCCGGTGCCGGGCGCCGCCGGATATCGCATCCGCTGGCGCCGCAACGATCGCCAGGACTGGACGGACCAGGTGGACGTGACGGGCACCAGCCATGTGCTGAAGGGCGTGATCGTCGACGACCACTTCGTCGGCGTGTCGGCGCTTGCCAAGGATGGCAGCGAGAGCCTGGTCAGCTTTGCGGGGCGCGCCCCCCGCGGGTGAGGATCGGAGGCGGCGCCTCAGCCCGCGCGGGACTGGCGGTCCGGCTTCTCGGTGCGCGTCGGATCGGCGTCCCGGACCGGATCGAAGAGGCGCCATTCGCCCCGGACGTCATCGCGCAGCATCTCCTCGCTGCAGCGCGTGCAACGGGCGCGAAAGTCGACCCCATCGTGCCACACACGCTTCGCGTGCTTGTGGCCCATCACCATACAAAGCCAACCCACGGATCGTCTCCCGACTCTCCCCTGATATGCGCTTCGGCCCCGAAGTAACCGCCCCCCACGGAGGCCGAAGAGCACAGGAGGCATACGCTGCACCGCAAAAACGCGCCACGCCCTTAGCGACCGTACGTGGCCGCGCTCCGGTAAACCGCGTACGAATTACTACGTAGCGCCCTCAAGAGGACTAGGAGATTGCGTCCAGCGACTCAAGCGGTCAGCCGCGAAGCGCGAGACCGGCAAAGAACGGGCCGCTGAAGAGCGGCCCGAGGATCATGTTGTTAGGGGAACATGCGCCGAAATCCGGCTATTCGCTTCGTAGAACGGCCCGCATAAACCCAGCCTTAACGACCGCGGCCGGGCGAACAGCTGCCGAGGCGCCGGACCCAGTATTCCTCCTGGAACGGCAAGCCTTCGGCGATGCCCTGCGTCTCGACCGTCAGCGCGTGCGAGGTATTGACCGTGATGGTGGTCCGCCCATGTCCTGATCCGGGACAGGTATAGTGTACCGTCGCGCGATTTCCGGCATCTTCGATGACGAAGCGCGAGCACTGCACGCCGGCATGACGGAGCTGAACCAGCGCGCCGACGTCGCGGACGCACAGATTGCGTCCCCCCGCCTTCGCACCGCGTTCGCGGACCTGCCACAGGCCCGGCTCGATCGACGCTGTTGCCCTTAGTCCGGAGCCCGGAACCACCGCTACGGCAGACGCCGCGCCGAGTATCGCCGCCACTGCGGCCAGAATGGCGCGACCTGCGCCCCCACCCCTCATGTCTCACCTTCCGTTTGCCGCAGCGCGGCAGCCCCCGCCGCGCATGTGGGGGCTGCCTGCCGGGGATGCAACGTCAGGAGAGTGCCGTCTCGAACGGCACCGGGAACTTGGTGGCGCAAAAGGCGCAGTCGACGGTGATCAGGCCGTTCTCGTCGGCCATCTCGCGCCGCTCCTCCTCCGGGAAGCGCGACAGCACCTGCTGGATGTAGGTCACGTCGCAGCGGCAGCCGCGGCTCATCGCCGTGCTTCCTTGCACCAGCACCTCGCGCTCCTCGTTGAACAGGCGCCAGACCAGCGTCTCGAGCGGAAGCGCCGCATCCGTGAGCTCGTCCGCACCCATGGTGGCGCCGAGTGCCTCGACGTGCTGCCACTGCGGGTGATCGAGCCGGGTGTGGATACGATCGCGCCCCTCCTCGCCATCGGGCAGATGCTGCAGGAACAGCCCGCCCGCGACCGGCCGGCCGGCCGCATCGCGGCCGACGCCCAGGCGCACCAGGCTCGGGATCTGCTCCGACTGGAGGAAGTAGCTCTGCGCCGCGTCCGCCAGCGACTCGCCATCCAGCGGCACGATGCCCTGGTAGCGCTCGCCGGTCACCGCCTGGTCGAAGGTGATCGCGAGATAGCCGTTGCCGAACAACGCGAACAGCGACGGCGCCTCCGGCAGCGCCGCCAGCCGCTCGGCGTCATAGTCCACATAGCCGCGCAGCTCGCCGGCCTTGAAGTCGCAGACCATCAGCCGCACGACGCCGTTCTGCGTCTGCGCCTGGAGCGTGAGCTGCCCCTCTTCGCCCTTCAGCGTCGAGCCGAGCAATGCGGTGAGCGCCAGCGCCTCGGCCAGCAGCGTCTCGATCGCTGGCGGATAGGCGTGCGCGGAGAGGATCGAGTCGAGCACCGGCCCCAGCCGGGTGATGCGGCCGCGGGCGTCCCGATCGGGAATGGTGAAGCCGATCGCGCGGTCGAGATCGGTGGCGGTGGGTTCCTGCATGGTGTCTACCGTTCGGGCTGAGCCTGTCCGAGCCCTGCCCTTCTCCTTCCGCCCGCATGGGAGAAGAAGAGCGGCCCCTCGTGGCGGGGCGAAACGGCGCTCGGTGGTGTGGAATAGAGATAGGAAGCCGCGCGCGTTCGGCAACTCATGCGCCGAAGCCGCCTCAAGAGCCTCTTACTGGCGCCGACGTTCGTCCTGAGTAGCCATTGAGCGAAGTCGAAATGGCGTATCGAAGGATGCTTCGATACGGGGCTTCGACAAGCTCAGCCCCTACTCAGCACGAACGGGGATGAATGCGGGTCGCTCAGCCGACCTGGCCGAAGCACCAGCGCAGGACCGACTTTTGCGCGTGGAGGCGGTTCGCCGCCTCCGGCCAGATCAGCGATTGCGGGCCGTCGATCACTTCCGGCACCACTTCCTCCCCGCGGTGGGCGGGCAGGCAGTGGAGGAACTTCGCATCCGGCTTGGCGGCGGCCATCAGCGCCTCGGTCACCTGGAACGGCGCCATCGCCGCGAGCTTCGCATCGGCATGGGCTTGGCCCATCGAGATCCAGGTGTCGGTGACGATCACGTCGGCACCGGACACCGCCTCCAGCGGATCGCGGCAGACGCGCGCGCGGGCGCCCGCTGCCTCCAGCACGTGCGGTGCGGGGTCGAAGCCTTCGGGGCAGGCGGCGACCACGTCGAAGTGCATCAGCGCGCCCGCCTCGATGATCGAGTGAAGCACGTTGTTGCCGTCGCCCAGCCAGGCCCATTTGCTGCCCGGCAGCGCCAGGCCGGCCTCGATCACCGTCAGCAGGTCGGCCATGATCTGGCAGGGGTGCGAATTGTCGGTGAGGCCGTTGATGACGGGGACGGTGGCATAGGCCGCCATCTCCTCCAGCTTCGCATGGTCGTCGGTGCGCACCATGATGGCGTCGCAATAGCCCGACAGCACGCGCGCGGTGTCGGCGACCGTCTCGCCGCGGCCGAGCTGGCTGGTGCCGCTGTCGAGGATCACCGCGCTGCCGCCGAGCTGCCGCATCGCCATGTCGAACGACACGCGGGTGCGGGTGGAGGATTTCTCGAACACCATCGCCAGCGTGTGGCCAGCGAGCGGCGCGTCGGCGTCAGGGCGCCCCTTGGGGAAGCCGGCGCGCGCCTGCTTGCGATCGAGCGCGTCGGCGAGCATCGCCGCGACGCCGTCGGCGCCGGCGGAGGAGAGATCGAGGAAGTGACGGGTCTGGGTCATGGCAAAGGCCCTTGGCTCCCCGCCGGACCGGCCGCCCCGTTCGCGAGGGCGGACGGCCAGGACGGGCCGGTCGATGTCAGGTGGCGAGGATCAATCGTCGGCGACGGGCACGAAGGTGCGCGCGCCCGCGGAGAGCTTTTCCACCGCCTCGGCGATGTGGCGCTCGTCGATCACCAGCGGCGGCAGCACGCGCACCACGTTGCCGCCGGCAGACACGGTCAGCAGCTGGTGGTTGTCGCGCAGGTGCGCCACGAACTCGCGGGCATCGGCCTTGAGCTTGATGCCGAGCATCAGCCCCTTGCCGCGCACCTCCTCGAACAGATGGTCGTGGTTGGGGATCATCTGCTCGAGCGCCGAGCGCAGGCGCTCGCCCATCTGCTTCACATGATCGAGGAAGCCCGGCTCCAGCATGACGTCGAGCACCGCCTGGCCCGCCGCCATCGCGAGCGGGTTGCCGCCATAGGTCGAACCGTGGGTGCCATAGACCATGCCCTTGGCCGCTTCCTCGGTCGCGAGGCAGGCGCCGAGCGGGAAGCCGCCGCCGATGCCCTTGGCAACCGACATGATGTCGGGCGTGACGCCATATTGCTCGTGCGCGAAGAAGGTGCCGGTACGGCCGTAGCCGCACTGCACCTCGTCCAGCACCAGCAGCAGGCCGTGTTCGTCACACGCCTTGCGCAGGCCCTGGAGGAACTCCGGCGTCGCGGCCATCAGCCCGCCCTCGCCCTGGACGGTCTCGACCAGGAAGCCGGCGGTCTCGTCATCGATCTTGGCGAGCGCGCCCTCCAGATCGTTGAAAGGCACATAGTCGAAGCCCGGCAGCAGCGGCTCGAACCCGTCGCGCATCTTGGGCTGGTCGGTCGCGGAGATCGCGCCGAGCGTGCGCCCGTGGAAGGCGTTCTGGAAGGTGATGAGCTTGTGCCGCTCCGGATTGCCGTTGGCGTAGTGGTAGCGGCGCGCGGTCTTGATCGCGCACTCCACCGCCTCGGCACCCGAGTTGGTGAAGAACACGGTGTCGGCAAAGCTGTTGTCGACGATGCGCTGCGCCAGCGCCTCCCCCTGCGGGCTGCCGTAGAGGTTCGAGACGTGCATCAACGTCGCAGCCTGGTCGGCGATCGCCTTCACCAGGTGCGGGTGGCCGTGGCCGAGCGCGTTCACCGCAATGCCGGCGGCGAAGTCGAGATAGCGGGTGCCGTCCTCGCTGAAGAGGTAGCAGCCCTCGCCTCGCACCGGGCGCACGCCGCACCGTGGGTAAACGGGCATGAGCGCGGTGATCGACATCGAACGGCCTCCTTCAGGCTAGGTGGAAAAAGCTCCAAAAACGCGAAAGGCGGCCCAGCCAGGCCGCCCTCCCGTTGCTTTACGCGCGACCGGCAAAGCCGGTCAACACCAAGGCTGGTGCAGCGGCCTCAGCTCTTGGTCTTCCAGCCGGTTGCGAGCAGCCGATAGGCGATGATGCCGAGCACCACGTCGACGCCCAGGATCACCAGGCTGCCGAGCAGCACGGGCGAGTCGGCGGTGCCGATGAAGCCGTAGCGGAAGCCCGAGATGATGTAGAAGAACGGGTTGGCGTGGCTGATCGCCTGGAAGGTCGGCGACAGGCGCTCGACCGAATAGAAGGTGCCGGACAGGAGCGTGAGCGGGCCCACCACGAAGTTCTGGACCGCGGCGGCATGGTCGAACTTCTCCGCCCAGATCGAGGTGAGCACGCCCACCAGCGCCAGGAACACCGAGCCCAGGAAGCCGAACCACAGGATCGCCCAGAGGTGCTGCGGCGTCACGTGCACGCCCGGCCACAGCGCCATCGCCAGCCACACCGCGCCGCCGACCAGGAACGCGCGCGTGACGGCGCCGCCGGTCAGCGCCGCCAACAGCTCGCCCGTCGAGAGCGGCGGCATCAGATAATCGACGATCGTGCCCTGCATCTTGCCCACCAGCAGCGAGAAGCTGGCGTTGGCATAGGCGTTGGTGAGCATGCCCATGACGATCAGGCCAGGCGCAAGGAAATCGGCAAAGGCGACGGTGCCGCCGCCGACCGGAACCGCCCCGCGTGCCCCGAGCGCGGTGGTGAACACCACGAGGTACAGGAGGGTTTGCACGGCAGGTGCCCAGATCGTCTGGAGCTGCACCTTGAAGAAACGGCGCACCTCCTTGATATAGAGCGCACGCAAGCCGCCCCAGTTGACGTTCCGGATGACCGGAACACCGGGGTCGGAAATCCTGTTTTCGGATGCGAGGGGCTGATCGGCCATGGGTGCCGCCTAGTCGCTGGCGTCGTGGGCCGCAACCCGCACCGGAAACCGAGTGGGGAACGACGACGAATGAGTTGGACCGAGGAACGCATCGCCACGCTGACCAAGATGTGGGAGGCCGGGCAGACGGCGAGCCAGATCGCGGAAGAGCTGGGCGGGATCAGCCGCAATGCGGTGATTGGCAAGGCGCACCGGCTGGGGCTCCAGTCGCGTCCCTCGCCCGTTCGCGCCAATGATCCGGAGGCCAAGAAGGCCGCCGCGGCAGCCCCGGCCGCACCCGTGGCCGCGCCGGTCGAGCCGCCGGCGCCCAAGCGAGTCGAAGCGTCGCCCCCGCCTGCTCCCGAGCCCGTGAAGCCTGCGCCGGTGCGCGCGCCCGAGCCGGTGCGCGCTGCCGCGCCGGAACCGGCCGAGGAGGACGACACGGCGCCGGCCGCCGAGTCGCGGCCCCAGCCGACGCTGCGTTCGGTCGGCCCCGGCGGCTTCCTGCGCCAGAACCCGGGCGAGAACAGCGCGCCGATCACGCCCGCCCCGCCCCGCCGCCTGGTGCCCGCGCGCCCCAGCGAGGCGATCGCCGGCAAGACCACGCTGCTCGACCTCAACGACCGCATCTGCAAGTGGCCGATCGGCCACCCGGGCGAGCCGGACTTCCACTTCTGCGGCGACAAGGTGAACCCGGGCTTCCCCTACTGCGTCGAGCATTGCGGCCACGCCTATCAGGCGCAGCTGCCCCGCCGCGACCGGCGCCCGCCGCCGCCGCTGCCCTATGGCGGCCCGCGCGTCCGCTGAGGCAGAGCACGAAACACGGATCGCCCTGGAACCCGGTTCCGGGGCGATCGCATTTTACGGGGCTGCGAGGAGGCAAGGATGCGGACTGCGGGTTGGATGATTGCGCTGGCACTGGCAGGAGCGCCCTTCCCGGCGCTTGCCCAGTCGAAAGCCGATTTCGGCGCGAACCTGGAGCGGTTCGACTATCCCTATCCGGTCCGCTGGTTCGAAACGCGCGCGCAGGGCGAGGCGGTGCGCATGGCCTATCTGGACGTGGCCCCGACCGCGGCCGCGAACGGCACCACCGTCGTATTGCTTCACGGCAAGAACTTCTGCGCGGCCACCTGGGGCGAGACGATCGGCGACCTGGCGGCACGCGGCTATCGCGTGATCGCGCCCGACCAGATCGGCTTCTGCAAGTCGTCCAAGCCGGCGGGCTTCCAGTACAGCTTCCACGCGCTGGCGACCCTGACGGCGGCCCTGCTCGACAAGGCGGGTGCCGGGCGGATCGTGCTGGTCGGCCATTCGACGGGTGGCGTGCTCGCGACGCGCTTCGCCCTGCTCTACCCCAAGCGGCTATCGCAGTTGGTGCTGGTCAACCCGCTGGGCCTGAACGACACGCTGGCGGAGGGCGTGCCCTATACGCCGCTCGACGGGCTGCGCGCCGAGGAGGCGAAGACCGACGCCGGCTCGATCAAGGCCTATCAGCTGCGCAACTATTACCATGGCCAGTGGCGTCCGGCCTATGATCGCTGGGTGGCGATGCTCGCCGGGCAATATGCGAGCGCCGAGGGCGACACGGTGCGCGAAGCCCAGGCGCGGCTTTCCGACATGATTGAGACCCAGCCCGTCGCGGCCGAGCTGTCGCGCGTGGCAGTGCCCGTCACCCTCCTCATCGGCCAGCTCGACAAGACCGCGTTCCGCGCCAACACCGCGCCGGAGGTGGTGCGGCCGAAGGTACGCACCGTGCCGCAGGCGGCGGAGACCGCGGTGAAGGCCTTTCCCAACGCGCGGCTGGTGCGGCTGCCCGCACTTGGCCACTCGCCGATGGTCGAGGATCCCAAGAGCTTCCACCTCGCCCTAGCCCACGCGATTCGGCACTGAGCATGGCCGGCGTGCTTTGCGCCCGCGCTCCCCGCGTACTATAGCTGTTCCATGGCAGAAGACCTGTTCGCGTCGCCCTCCTCCACCACCGCCAGCAACAGCTACGACGCCTCGTCGATCGAGGTGCTCGAGGGGCTGGAGCCGGTGCGCCGCCGGCCCGGCATGTACATCGGCGGCACCGACGAGCGCGCGCTGCACCACCTCGCGGCCGAAGTGCTCGACAATGCGATGGACGAGGCGGTCGCGGGCCACGCCAACCGCATCGAGGTGACGCTGGAGGAAGGCAATCGCCTGACCATCGTCGACAACGGGCGCGGCATCCCGGTGGACCCGCACCCGCGTTTCCCCGACAAGTCGGCGCTGGAGGTGATCCTCTCGACGCTGCACTCGGGCGGCAAGTTCACCGGCAAGGCCTATGCGACCTCCGGCGGCCTGCACGGCGTCGGCATCAGCGTGGTCAACGCGCTGTCGTCCGACACGGTGGTCGAGGTCGCGCGCGACCGGCAGCTGTACCGCCAGCGCTTCGCGCGCGGGCAGACGCTCGGGCCGCTCGAAAAGGTCGGCGCGGCGCCCAACCGGCGCGGCACTTCGGTCACCTTCACGCCCGACACCGAGATCTTCGGCGACATGCTGTTCAAGCCGGCGCGGCTGCACAAGCTGGTCCGTTCCAAGGCGTATCTGTTCGCCGGCGTCGAGATCCGCTGGCGCTGTGCGCCGTCGCTGATCTCCGACGACACCCCGGCCGAGGCCGTGTTCCAATTCCCGGGCGGTCTTGCCGATCACCTCCGCGAGCAGGTCGGCACCCGTGAGTGCGCGACGTCCGACTTCTTCGCCGGCGCGCAGGAGTTTCCGGACGCGCAGGGCCGCGTCGAATGGGCGGTCGCCTGGCCGTTGTGGAGCGACGGCAGCTACAGCTGGTACTGCAACACCATTCCGACGCCCGACGGCGGCACCCACGAACAGGGCCTGCGCCAGGCGCTGGTGCGCGGCCTGCGCGGCTTCGGCGAACTCGTGGGGCAGAAGAAGGCCAAGGACCTGACCCCCGACGACGTGCTCACCGGGTCCGAGGTGATGCTGTCGGTGTTCATCCGCGACCCGCAGTTCCAGAGCCAGACCAAGGACCGGCTGACCTCGCCCGACGCCACCGCGCTGGTCGAGAAGGCGGTGCGCGACCATTTCGACCATTATCTCTCCGACAATATGGAGCGCGGCCGCGCGCTGCTCGGCTATGTGCTGGAGCGGATGGACGAGCGGCTGCGCCGCAAGCAGGAACGCGAGGTCAAGCGCAAGACGGCGACCTCGGCCCGCAAGCTGCGCCTGCCGGGCAAGCTCACCGACTGCGCCGCCGACGATCCCGCCGGCACCGAGCTGTTCATCGTCGAGGGCGACTCGGCCGGTGGCTCGGCCAAGCAGGCGCGCGACCGCAAGACCCAGGCGATCCTTCCGATCCGCGGCAAGATTTTGAACGTGGCGTCCGCCACCAGTGCCAAGATCCTGGCGAACCAGGAGATCGCGGACCTGATCCTCGCCATGGGCTGCGGCACGCGCAAGGACTGCGACCCCAGCCACCTGCGCTACGAGCGCATCGTCATCATGACGGACGCGGACGTCGACGGCGCGCATATCGCGACGCTGCTGATGACCTTCTTCTTCCAGGAAATGCCGGACCTGGTGCGCCGCGGGCATCTCTACCTGGCGCAGCCGCCGCTCTATCGCCTGACGGTGGGGGCGAAGAGCCTGTACGCGCGCGACGATGCGCACCGCGCCGAGCTGGAGCGCACCGCGTTCAAGGGCAAGAAGGTCGAGGTCGCACGCTTCAAGGGCCTGGGCGAGATGAACCCGATGCAGTTGCGCGAGACCACCATGGATCCCAAGACGCGCTCGATGATCCGCATCACCCTGCCCCAGGAATATGAGGAACGCGCAGGGGTGAAGGACCTGGTCGACCGGTTGATGGGCAATAATCCCGCCCACCGCTTCGCCTTCATCCAGGAGAATGCGGCAAGATTGGACGAAGAAGTCATCGACGCCTGAAAAGCGCGTGACAGACCACGTCGCCGCTTGATAGCCTCGTCATCGGAACTCCCGATGGCGAGGTCTTGGCGATGCTGCGAACTGCACTTGGCGTATCCCTTTCCATGCTGCTGGCTTCGGCGGCAGCGGCCCAGGAGGCGCCGGAGAGCGCGGGAGGCGAGGTCGTCGTCACCGCCGTCCGGCTGGAGCAGACGGAACAGAGGCTGGCCGCGTGCATCGCGCGGCACTGCCCGCCTGCCGAGGACGTCGCTGCCTCGCTCTCCCATGTCGAGAACCAGTTCGTGGCGGGAGCGTATCGCGACGCCCGGCGGACGATCGCGGAGGCGATCCGGCGCAATCGCGGCTTTGCAAAGACCAATCCCGTGGACGTGGCTGTGCTCTACCGGGCCGACGCACGGATCCACGCCCACCTGGGCGATGGCGACGGGATGAAGGCCGCCATGCGGGGCATGCTCGCCTCCCTGCGCGCGGGGCTCTCGGAGACCGATCCGCAGACGCTCTATGGCCGTATCGAGCTGGCCGATGGGCTTTCCGAACTGGGCAACATTCGTGGGGCGGAACGCGAGTACAAGGCCATTGCCGAGGACGCGGCGGCAGCCGGGCAGCCGACGATCCGGAATTTCGCGTTGCTGCGTACCGCTTCGCTCAAGGTCTCCCTTGCGCAGCTCAGCGAGCGGTTTCGCCCCGAGGCCCGTGCCGCGCTCCGGCAGCTGAAGACCTCCTCGGCGTCCGATGCGACCGGCTTCCAACTGGCGACAGAAGTCCTGGAATCCCGGCTGGCGATGGCCGAGGGAGCCGCGGACGCGGTCGATGCGCTGATCGCCCGAGTGCAGGCGGAACCGGCCAGCACGCCGCGCCTGCTCTATAGCGAGCCGGTCAAGCTTGGCGCCGGAAAGTGGGACGATCCGCCGCTCCAGAGCTATGAGGACCAGTGGATCGACGTCGCTTTCTGGATCGGTCCGGACGGCCGCACCCGCGACGCAGCGCTGCTGCGGCAAAGCGAGCATTACAGCGGTGGCTGGAACAAGCGCGTGCTCGAATCGCTGGCGTCCCGCCGCTATGTGCCGCTGGCACTCCCGCCGGGCGACCCGGGGCTCCTGCGGGTGGAACGCTACACCATCACCTCTCGCCTGGCGACGAAACTCGGGTCGCGCATTCCCCAACCGACCGGCCTGCCGCGCGTGGAGGTACTCGACCTGACGATGGACGCACCGCCGCCGGGCATGAATCCGCAGCGGGCGAGCTGAGCGGGTGCCGCTTCGCCGGTTTCGGGCCGCGGCGTTGGGAGTCGCACTTGCGACCGGGACACCGCTCGCCGCGCAGGAAGCGCCCGCTCCTGCCCCTGAGGCGCAGGCGGTGACCGCATCGCCCGAGTTGCGCCAGCGGGCGGAGGCGCTGGCGGCGGCGATCACGGGGAACATCCCCTATGACCGCTATTTCGCGCCGAGCTTCCGCGCAGCGATCCCGGAGGCGGCATTCCGGCAGGTACGCGACCAGCTGACGGGGGGCCTCGGCAAGCCCACCCGGCTCGAAGCGTTGGTGGTGCGCACGCCCCATGTCGCCGACTTCCGCCTCGGCTTCGAGCGCGGGACTGCGGTCGGGCAGATCGTGGTCGATCCCGCCGCTCCGCACCTGGTGACCGGTCTCCGGATCACGGGCAGCGAACCACGCGAGGCGTCGGAGGCGAGCATCCAGGCGGTGGTGGAGGCGATCCGTGCCCTGCCGGGTGCCACCGGCTTTGCGCTCGCGCGGCTGGAGGATGGCGGCCCCGTGCCTCTGGCGGCGCACGATCCAGCCATGCCGCTGGCGATCGGCTCCACGTTCAAGCTGGTGATCCTGGCGGAGCTGGTGCGCGCCACGCGGGCGGGCAAGCGCGGGTGGGACGACATGGTGACGCTGGATGGCAACCCGCTTCCGGGCGGAGGCTATACGGGCAAGCCTGCAGGCACGCGCGTCTCGCTGCGCGAGCTGGCGACGCAGATGATCTCCGTCAGCGACAATTCCGCCACCGACATCCTGCTGCGCGCGCTGGGGCGCGACAAGGTGGAGGCGATGCTGCCGGTGATCGGCATCCACGATGCACGCGGGCGGAATGTGCCGTTCCTCGGTACGTTGGAGGCGTTCAAGCTCAAGGGCGTGGAAGGCGGTGCACTCGGGCGGCAGTGGGAGGCGGCGGACGTCGCCGGCCGCCGGGCGCTGCTGGACGGGGCGGTCGCGCAAGCACCTGTGTCGGCGATCCCGCCCTCGCTGTTCCAGGATGGCAAGCCGATCCGGATCGCGACGGTCGAGTGGTTCGCCTCGGCCGACGACCTGCTGCGGGTGATGGACTGGCTGCGACGCAATACCGAAGGGCCGGCGGGAGCGGAAGCGCGCGCGGTGCTGTCGAAGAACCCGGGCATTGCTCCGGCGCACGCCGCCCGCTGGGGCTGGGTGGGCTACAAGGGCGGATCGGAGCCCGGGGTCATCAACATGACCCTGCTGATGCGGGCCAAGTCCGGCGGCTGGGTGGCCATGGCCGGGAGCTGGAACAACCCGCAGGCGGCGATCGATGAGGCGCGCTTCGTCGGGTTGATCAACAAGGCGGCGGCGCTGGCTGCGCCGTAGGAAGTGCGCTGCGGCGCGCTGGGGGGCCTTACGGGCTACTCCAGTGCTCCTGCGCAGGCAGGAGCCCAGGGTCCCGAACGCCCTCGTCCGTTGCTCTGCTTGGCCCTGGAGCCCTGCCTTCGTAGGGATACGGTGGAGGGGTTGGTACCGTCCCTCAAAATTCCCCGCGTCGCGGCGAGAGACTGCTCACCTCTCGAGCGCCCCCCATCTGGGCCCCGGCCTTCGCCGGGGTACAGGAGGTGTGTGGAACGCCGCCGCCCCGCGGCTCAGGCCTTTGCCTCGTCCTCTTCCTCGGGCGGGGCGTTGCGGGCGCGCTTGCGTTCGGTGAACCAGATGCCGATCAGCGCGACCTCGTAGAGCAGCACCAGTGGGATCGCGAGGAGCATCTGCGACCAGACGTCCGGCGGCGTCAGCACCGCCGAAAGCGCAAAGGCAGCCACGATCGCATAGCGGCGCGCGCTCACCAGCTGCTGGCGGGTGACGATGCCGGCGAGTTCCAGCAGCATCAGCAGCACGGGCAACAGGAAGGCCAAGCCAAACGCGAACAGGAACTGCATCACGAACGACAGGTAGTTGGCGACCGAGGGCAGCGCCTCCTGCTGCACGCCGCCGAGATTGCCCTGGTAGCCGAGCAGGAAGTGCAGGGCGACCGGGATGGTGACGTAATAGGCGAGCGCCGCGCCCATCAGGAACAGGACCGGCGTCGCGAGCAGGAAGGGGAACAGCGCCTTCTTTTCCGACCGGTAGAGGCCGGGGGCCACGAACTGCCACAGCTGGTTCGCGATCACCGGGAAGGACAGCATCATCGCCGCGAAGAAGGCGACCTTCACCTGGACGAAGAAGCCTTCGAAGATCTGGGTGAAGATGATCCGCTTCTGCCCGGCCGCGAGCAGCGGCTGGACCAGGAAGGCAAAGATCTGTTCGGAGAAATAGAAGCAGGCGCCGAACGCGATCGCAATCGCGATCAGTGAGTAGATCAGGCGCTGGCGAAGCTCGATCAGATGGTCGAGCAGCGGTGCCTGGCTGTCGTCGATGTCCCTCACGACGGCGCCTTTCCATCCAGCGCCGGCGACTGAGCCGGGCGATCGTCCTCGCCCGCGGGCTCGACATGCGGCTTTTCGACCATGACGGGCGCGTCCTGCACGTCGGTGGGGAACGGCGCCGTGTCCGCTGCGCCCGTTTCAGGGGCGGCGGGGCTGGCGGTGTCCGCAGCCGGGAGCGCGGGATGCTCACGCAGGATGCGGGCGTTTTCCTCCGCCCACTTCTTTTCCATCTCGGCCAGTTCCGCCTCGCGCACCATGGCGTCGAAGCCGGAGCGGAACTGGCGCGCGACGCCGCGTGCCTTGCCGACCCAGTGGCCGACGAAGCGCATTGCCTTTGGCAGGTCCTTCGGGCCGATCACCAGCAGCGCAACCACGGCCACCAGCATCAGCTCGGTCGGAGCGATATCGAACATTCAGCGCCCGTTCGCGTCGAGGGGCGCGCCGGGCGCGCCCGTGAAGATCAGGATCAGCGGTCGTCGCGGGTGCGGTCGGCGTCGCGCACCGGATCCACTACCGGATCGCGGACCGGCTCACGCGGGGGCGCGACCTCGGCATCATAGCCGCGGTTCGCGTCGGTGCGCTGCTCCAGACGGGTCGGACGGGCGGGCGGCAGATCGTCGTCTTCCTCGGCCATGCCCTTCTTGAAGCTCTTCAGTCCCTTGGCGACATCGCCCATCATGTCGGAAAAGCGGCCCTTGCCGAACAGCAGGAGCACGATGATCCCGACGATCAGCCAATGCCAGATGCTAAGACCGCCCATTGTCACTCTCCATTACGCGTTGGCGCCCACTTAGTCGCTCTCGTCGCCGCTTTCTAGCTCGCCCGCAAGGGCAACGTCGATCGGATCGAGCAGGCCGGCGGCGCGCAGGTCGTCCATTCCGGGCAGATCGCGGCGCGTGCGAAGGCCGAAGTGGGTCAGGAATTCGGGCGTGGTGGCGTAGGTGAGCGGCCGGCCCGGCACTTCGCGACGGCCGGCGGGACGCACCCAACCGGCCTCCATCAGCACGTCGATGGTGCCCTTTGCCACCTGCACGCCGCGAATCGCCTCGATCTCGGCGCGGGTGACCGGCTCGTGATAGGCGATGATCGCCAGCGTCTCGATGCCGGCGCGCGACAGGCGGCGCGGCTCCTCGCGATCGCGGCGCAGGAACCGGGCGAGATCGGGCGCGGTCTCGAAATGCCAGCGGTCGCCGCGGCGGACGGGGGCGATCCCGCGGCCGGCATAGTCGGCGACGAGCTGGTCGAGCGCACGCGGAACGTCCGCCCCCTCCCCCACATAGGCGCGGATCGCGGCGACGCTCATCGGCGAGTCGGCCGCGAACAGCACCGCCTCCACCGCGCGCACCAGTTCGTCGGGCGCGGTGCTCACCGGATCGCCCGGATGCGAAGCGGCGCGAAGGGCGCGGACTGGTCGAGCTCTACCTTGCCTTGGCGCGCGAGTTCGAGCGCCGCGAGGAAGCTGGAGGCGAGCGCCGAGCGGCGGAAGGCGGCGTCGGCATCCTCGGGCAGGAAGCGTTCGAGCACCGTCCAGTCGAGATGGGTGCCGAGCATCGCCGACACCCGCTCGATCGCGGTCTCCAGCGTCATCACCGGGCGATGCTGGACGATGTGGAGCACCGGGCGGGTCCGCGCGCTCACGCGGCCGTAGGCGGCGACCAGGTCGTAGATCTCCGCCTGCCAGATCGTCTGGCGCAGGACGCGCAGCCCCTCGGGCGCGCCGCGGGGGAAGACGTCGCGGCCGATGCGGTCGCGCGCGAGCAGGCGGGCGCCGGCCTCGCGCATCGCGTTCAGCCGCTCGAGGCGGAGTTGTAGGCGGAGCGCCAATTCTTCCGGGTCGGGCTGCGCCTCCGGGTCGCGGGGTAGCAACAGCGCGGATTTGAGGAAGGCGAGCCAGGCGGCCATCACCAGATAGTCGGCGGCGAGCTCCAGCTTCAACGCGCGCGCCTGCTCGACATAGGCGAGATACTGCTCGACGAGCTTCAGGATCGAGATTTCGCGCAGGTCGACCTTCTGCGTGCGGGCGAGCGCCAACAGCAGGTCGAGCGGGCCTTCCCAGCCCTCCACCTCCACCGTCAGCGTGTCGTCCGTTTCCATGAGGGTGTTAGACAGGGTCCGCGTACGGATTGCCAGAGGGGGCGGTGTCCTGCGCGTCTGAGGATCGCAGGCGACTGATCTGGCGCGCAACCCGTACCCCGGCGGAGGCCGGGGCCCAGTCGCGGTGTTCTGGCGGGGGGTTGCGCTCCCTTACCGCCGCCTTCCCAACTGGGCCCCGGCCTTCGCCGGGGTACGAAGAAGAAGCAGCGCGTCTGGTTCAGGCGAGCGCCAGGAGGGCGTCGCGCTTTGCGATCAGGGGAGCAATGCCGGCTGCTTCGGCCCGGGTGACGCTCGCCATGGCGCGGTCCAGTCTTGCGCGGCTTTCGGGCGCGATCTCGCCGAGGCGGCCGGCGATCTCGACCATCTCGTCCATGCGGGCCCAGCAGTCGAGCACCAGGTCGCAGCCGGCGGCGATTGCAGCCGCCGCCTTTTCGCCCGCGGTGCCGGAGAGCGCCTTCATGTCGATGTCGTCGGTCATCAGCAGCCCGTCGAAGCCGATGCGGCCGCGGATCACCTCGCCGATCACGGTCGGTGACAGGGTGCCGGAACGCTCGGCGTCCCAGGCGCGGTAGACGACGTGGGCGGTCATCCCCATCGGCGCGTTCGCCAGCGTGCGGAACGGCGCGATGTCCTGCTCCAGTGCCTCGGCATCGGCCTCGACCACGGGCAGTTCGAGATGGCTGTCGACCACGGCGCGGCCGTGGCCGGGCATGTGCTTGACGACGCCGACCACGCCAGCGCGGGCGAGGCCGTCGAGCACCGCGCGGCCGATCGCGGCGACCTGCAGCGGTTCGGCGCCATAGGTGCGCTCGGCGACGGCGGTGGTGGTGTCGGGCTGCCGCACGTCGAGCAGCGGCAGGCAGTCGACGGTGATGCCGACCTCTGCGAGCGTGTGGCCGATCGCCTCGGCATTGGCGCGCGCCGCCTCGATCGCGGAGGCCGGGGCGACGTCCCAAAGCCGGGCGAAGGCGGCGCCGGCAGGGAATGCCGGCCATTCGGGCGGCTTCATGCGGGAGACCGCCCCGCCCTCCTGGTCGATCAGGATCGGCAGGTCGTCGCGGCCGGTGAGCGCACGCAGCGAGTCGGTGAGCGCGCGCAACTGTGGCCGATCGACGACGTTGCGGCCGAACAGGATGAAGCCGGCCGGCTCCACATCGCGGAAGAAGGCGGCTTCACCGTCGGTGAGCGCGGGGCCGGACAGGCCGAAGATCACGGGCTTCATGCCCGCTGCCTAGCGGCTTGGAGGCGGGATTAGAACACCCCGGGGGCGGGGTTCGTCGCGCATCTGCGGAGCGAGCCTGTTCTGAAGGAGGCGTTTCCCTGCGGCGCCGGAAATCCAGGATGGAGCAGCGTAACAGCGGTCGGCGCGCGGAACCCTGGGCTCCTGCCTTCGCAGGAGCACGGCGGGGGTTTGGTCTGGCCGTGCCCTGCGCGAGACGAGGGAAAACGGTGACGAGGTGCGTTGCGCCTTCGCTTCGGTCACCCAACTGGGCCCCGGCCTTCGCCGGGGTACTGCCTGCGGCTCAGGCGTCAGCGGGCGATGTAGCAGCCTTCGCCGGCGAGCTTGAGCTTGCCGCACAGTTCGCCCGCCTTGGGAGCGTCGCCCGCGTCGACGCGCAGCCGGTAGACGGTCTTGCCGTTGACCTCGGCCTGCTCGATCGAGGGGGTGAGCGGGGCCAGGTAGCCGAAGCGCTTGGTGAGCCGCTGCCAGCTGCTGTTGGCGACGCTTGCCTGCGGGAAGGAGCCGAGCTGGACCACCGAGCCGGAGGCGGTGCGGGCCGGGGCCGCTGCCGCCTGGCGGGCGGGCGCACGGGCCTGGAGCTGGCCGGCGGGGGCAGGAACCGCTGCCACCACCTTGGCCGCACCCTCGGACGGGGTCGCGGCGGGCGCCTGTGCCGGTGCCGCCTGGCCCAGGACCGGCGCCTCGGGCACCTTGCTCAGGTCGACAGTCGCGGCGCCCGCGTCCCGCCCTTCGCTGGTCGCAAAGACGGTATCGCCGGTGCCTTCCACTTCCATGCCGCCGGGCTGGTCCGGCTTCACCTTGTACGGACCCTTCTCCGCGGTGATGATCGCGCCGTTGCCACCGCCGCCGCCCGTGACGTTCGCGCCGAAGTTGAGCGCCGCCCACACGACGCCGCCGAGCACGGCGATGCCGACCAGGACGAGAAGCAGCACCCGCCACAGCGAGGCGGTCGCCTCGGGCGGGGGCTCGACGCTCTCCAGCCACGGCAGGCGATCCTCGTCGCGCGCGTGCATGCCCGTCGCCAGCCGGTCGGCCATCAATGCATCTCCTCGACGGCCTCGACCCCCATCACGGCGAGCCCGTTGCGGATGATCTGCCCGATTGCGTCGGCCAGGAAAAGCCGCGCGCAGGTGAGCGCCGGATCGTCCGGCTGGAGGGTGCGGCGCGAGGGATCGTCGTTGCCCATGTTCCAGGCGGCGTGGAATTCCGCCGCCAGATCATAGAGATAGAAGGCGATGCGATGCGGCTCGCGCGCCGTCGCCGCCGCTTCCGCGACGCGGGGGAACTGGGCGGCGCGCTTCACCAGCCGCAGCTCCGTCGTATCAAGCCGGGACAGGTCGACCGTGTCGCACTCGATCCCCGCCTCCCGCGCACGGCGATGCAGCGAGGCGACTCGCGCATGGGCGTACTGGACGTAGAAGACCGGATTATCCTTCGACGCCTCCACCACCTTGGCGAAGTCGAAGTCCATCTGCGCATCCGCCTTGCGGGTGAGCATGGTGAAGCGGACGACGTCCTTGCCGACCTCCTTCACCACCTCCGCCAGCGTTACGAAGTTGCCGGCGCGCTTCGACATCTTCACCGGCTCGCCGGCACGCAGCAGGCGCACCATCTGAACGAGCTTGACGTCGAAGCGGGTCTTGCCCTCCGTCAGCGCCTGGACGGCGGCGACGATGCGCTTGACGGTGCCGGCATGGTCCGCGCCCCAGATGTCGATCAGCTGGTCGGCGGTCTGCGCCTTCTGAAAGTGATAGGCGAGGTCGGCGCCGAAATAGGTCCACTGGCCGTTGGACTTCTTGATCGGGCGATCCTGATCGTCGCCGAATTGCGTCGAGCGGAACAGCGGCAGCTCGACCGGCTCCCAATCCTCCGGCGTCTCGCCCTTGGGGGCTTCGAGCACGCCGTCGTAGACGAGGCCGCGCTCGCGCAGCCACGCCTCGGCCGCCTCGGGCTTGCCGGCCGCCTGGAGTTCGGCCTCGGACGAGAACAGGTCGTGGTGGATGCCGAGCAGCGCCAGATCGTCCTTGATCATGACGAGCATGGCGGCCACCGCTTCCTTGCGGAACATGGCCAGCCACTCGCTCTCGGGCGCGTCGACGAAGCGGGCGCCATGCTCGGCCGCCAGCTTCTCGCCGATCGGCTTGAGGTAATCGCCGGGGTAGAGGCCCTCCGGGATCTCGATCGTCTCGCCCAGCGCCTCGCGGTAGCGCAGGTGCGCCGAGCGGGCGAGCACGTCGACCTGGCCGCCGGCGTCGTTGACGTAATATTCGCGGATGACCTTGTGGCCGACGAATTCGAGCAGGCTGGCGAGCGCGTCGCCCACCACCGCGCCGCGGCAATGGCCCATGTGCATGGGACCGGTGGGGTTGGCCGAGACATATTCGATGTTGACGGTGGTCCCCGCCCCCATGGTCGAGCGGCCATAGTCGCCGCCCGCCTGGATGATGCCGCGCAGCTCGTCGCGCCAGGTGTCGTCGGTCAGCGTCAGGTTGATGAAGCCCGGCCCGGCGACCGACACTTCGGCCACCGCGTCGAGCTTGCCGAGTTCGGCGGCGAGCTTTTCGGCGAGCGCGCGCGGATTGGTGCGCGCGGGCTTGGCCAGCACCATGGCGGCGTTGGTCGACAGATCGCCGTGGCTCGGGTCGCGCGGCGGCTCCACCGTGACGGCGCGTCGTTCCAGCCCCTCCGGCAGGTCGCCCGCCGCGACCAGCGCGTCGAGGGCGGCATCGAGATGGGCGGCAAAGCGTGCGTACAGCGTCATGGGCGTTCCGGTGGTGAAAATCAGGCGCGGCTGTAGAGGAGTTTTCCGTTCGCTTGAACCATCATCCTGACGAAAGTGGGATTGCGGACCTATTCCGCCTCAGTGCTCCCGCGCAGGCGGGAGCCCAGGGTTCCAGACGCAACGGGCGGCGGTTTCGTGTGGCCCTGGGTTCCCGCCTTCGCGGGAACACGGGTTCTCCCGTCAAGCCGCGGGGTCAGAACCCCTCGGGCAGGCTCACCTCGCCCACCAGCTCGCGGTAGCGGGCGATGGCGAAGCGGTCCGTCATGCCGGCGATGAAGTCGGCGATGTGGCGGCTGCGCCCGGGCTCATCGTTGGGGAGATCGGTGCGCCAGCCGTCGGGCAGCAGCGACGGATTATTCCGATAGGCGGCGAACAGCCCCGTCACCACCGTGCGCGCGGCGTCCGCCGCTGCCAGCTGCGAGGGGTGATGGTAGAGGTTGGCGTACATGAAGCGCTTAAGCGTGCGCTCCTGCTCGCGGACCTTGTCGGAGAAGCCGACGAGGCAGCGGCCGCAGGCGCGCACGTCCGCGACGCTCTGCACGCCCGCGTCGGCGATGCGGCGGCGGGTTTCGGCGATCAGGTCGTTGACCATCGCGCCGATCTGCGCGCGGATCAGTTCGCCCACCAGCCGATCGGGCGCGTCATCCGGGAATTGCGCGCGCACCTCGTCCCAGCGCTCGGCGACGATCCCGACGCCCAGCATCTGGTCGAACGTCAGCAGGCCGGCGCGCAGACCGTCGTCGATGTCGTGGTTGTCATAGGCGATGTCGTCGGCGAGGGCTGCGACCTGCGCCTCCAGCGAGGACCATTCGCCCAGCCGCAGCGGAAAGGCGGCGTCCACGTCCGCCAGTGCCCAGCCGGGGCGGCGGATCGGGCCGTTGTGCTTGGCGAGCCCCTCCAGCGTATCCCAGGTGAGGTTGAGCCCTCGCCAGCGGGGATACGGGCTGTCGAGCCGCGTCAGCGTGCGCAGCGTGTGACCGTTGTGGTCGAAGCCGCCCGCTCCCATCAGCGCGTCCTTGAGCGCATCCTCGCCGGCATGGCCGAACGGCGGATGGCCGATGTCGTGCGCGAGGCACAGCGCCTCCGTCAGGTCCTCGTTCAATCCCAGCGCGCGCGCGATGGCGCGGCCGATCTGCGCGACCTCCAGGCTGTGGGTGAGGCGGACGCGGAAATGGTCCCCGTCGGGCGCCATGAACACCTGCGTCTTGTGACGCAGGCGCCGGAAGCTGATCGAGTGAATGATGCGGTCGCGATCGCGCTGAAACGCGTCGCGGGGGCCGCGCGCCGTCTCGTTGCCCTCGTCGTGCAGGCGTCCGCCATGCGCCCGAGGGTCCGCCGCCCAGGGCGCCTGTTGTCTGGTCACTTGGGAAGCTGCTCGATCTTTTGTCCGGGTTCGCTGGCCCAGACAAAGGCGGAGAGCCCCTGCTTGGCAAGCGTGTTGACGAAGGCCTGCGCTTCGTCGTCGGTCTTGAAGGGGCCGACCAGCAGCCGGTTGGTGGCACGCAGCGGCGTGGTCCACGCCGAGCGGCCCTTGAGCGCCGCGGCCTTGGCGCCCAACGCCCGATAGGCCTTCGGCAGGTCCGCCTTGTTGGCGCCGCCCGCGACCTGCACCCAGGTGCGCGCAGGATCGCGCTTGACGGGATCGGGTTTTGCCGGGGTCTTCGTCTTGCCCTTTGCGGTCGCGGCCTTGGGGTCGTCCTTTGCCGCCGTCTTGGCCCCGCCGGGCTTTGCGGCGGCATCCTTGGCCTTGGCCGCCGGCTCCTTGGCGGCAGGCTTTTCCGTCTCGCGTGCCGCGGCAGCCTTAGCAGGCGTCGGCTTGGGCTCGGGCCGGGCGGGTTCGACACGAACCGGGGGCGCAGCGGGGACCGTGGCGGCAGGGGTAAAGGGTGCGGGCGCGGGCGCGGCGGAGGGCAGCGGCGCGACGCCCAGCTCGGTGGCCGGGATCGTCAGGTTGCGGATGATGGTCGCAAGCGTGGTGTCGGTGGCAGCGGCGGCGGCATCGCTGCGCGCGGGCGCCGGCGGCTGGGGCGCAGAGGCCACCTGCCTGGGTTCGGCGGCAGCGACGTCGCGCGCCTCCTGGGCGGCGGCGGCAGCAGCTGCTCGTTGCGCATCGGCGAGCCGGGCGGCCTCCGCCAGGCGCTGCGCCTCGGCGAGCCGGGCAGCCTCTGCCGCACGCTGGGCCTGAGCAAGGCGCTCGGCCTCGACCCGGCGGGCCGTCTCGGCAGCGGCAGCGGTGCGGGCCGCTTCGGCCGCACGCGCGACCTGGGCGAGGCGTGCGGCTTCGGCGGCACGGGCGGCTTCGGCGACGCGGGCCGCTTCGGCGACGCGATCGGCCTCCGCCTTGCGCGCGGCGGCGAGTTCGGCCTCGCGCTGGCGAGCCTCGGTCTCGCGGCGGGCAGCGGCTGCGGCCTCGCGGCGCTCCCGACGAGACAGCTTGCGGGTGCGCGTGGTCGCCTGGGCTGGCTGCACGGCGGTAGTTACTGCGGCGACGGCGACCGGCGTCTCCGCGCGCGGTGCGGGCACGATCGGGGGCGCGAGCCGGGCATCGGCGATGCGGGCGGGCGTGGTCCCCAGGCGGCCGAAATGCACGGCAAAGGCGCGATCGGCCGGCGAGAGCGACGGCAGGCGGCGGAAGAAGGGGGCGAGCTGGGTGCCGAAGCCGGGTAGCATGGTGGCGGCGATCCGGTCGGCCCCGGCCGCATCGCCCTGCATCGCGAGGACACAGGCGTGGACGCGCCACGCCGCACGGTCGCTCTGGCGCAGCAGCGGGTCGAGCAGCTGGTTGGCGGCGCGGACGTCGCCGGTGATGCCGAGCGACAGCGCGAGGCGGCGAACGATCTCGTCATCTCGATCGACCGAAAGCGCGAGCCGGTAATCGCGCTGCGCGTTGGTGGGATAGCCGAGCAGGTCGAACGCGAGCCCGCGGTCGGCCGCAAAATAACGAGGCGCCAGACCTGCGCGCTCGGCCGCGGCGAAGAGGCGCATCGCCTCCCCCGGCCGCTCCATCGACAACAGCGCGGAGGCGCGTCCGGCGAGCACGCGCGGATCGCCGGGCGCTACTTTCTCCGCCCGCGCGAAGAACTGCACCGATGCCTGCGGGTCGCCGAGGCGTGTGCTCAGGCGGCCGGCCTCGATCAGGGCGGTAAGGTCGTTGGGACTGGTCGCCAGGATCCGCATCTGTTCGGACAGGCGGTCCGCGTTCGGGGTCGGCTGCTGGACGATCGCCTGCGCCGATGCGGGCTGCAGACTCGCCTGCGCCAGGGCGAGGCAGGAGGCGGCGAGCAGCGTTGGCAGCAACGCCCCGCGACCGGTGGTCGGGAAACGGTTCATGGGTGCAGCCACCTTAGAGGCGCGAGCGGAATACGGAAGTTGTGCGCCGCTGACCAGGCGACCAGACGATGCCCGCAGGGGACGAACTGCGTGCGGGGAGATGGCCGGGCACCCCAGGGAGGCGCCCGGCCACCGACCTTACTGGTTGTTCTGGCGGTGCAGGAAGCGCGGGATGTCGAGCGGCTCCTTGGCCGTCTCGTCCCCGCGTGCCGGCGCACGGCCGGCGTTCGCCATGCGCTCGAACAGGGTACCGCCCGGACGGCTGCGGCCGCTGCCCTGCTCCTCGCCGGCTGCCGCCTCGGTGCCCGGGGTCAGCCAGCGACGACGTGCCTCGAAGCCGGGGCGCGGCTCGTCGGCAGACGGCGTGGGCGCCGGCGCCGGAGCGGCCTGCTGCGGGACCATGGTGTCCGCGCCGAGCACCAGCTCGTCGGCATCCTCCACGGGCGGCTGCGGCGCCGGTTGGGGTGCCGGCTGCGGGGCAGCGACCGGCTGGGCCTGGGGCGCTGCCGCCTGCGGGGCCGGTGCGGGCTGGGCTGCCGGCTGGACCGGAGCCTCGGCCGCCTGCGGCTCGCCCGCCGGAGCGGGACGACGGCTGCCGCCGAAGGAGAAGGAGGTGCGTGCCGGTTCGGCAGCGATCGCCGCCTGCTGCGCGGGCGAGCTTGCCTCTATGCCGGTGGCGACCACCGAGACGCGGATCTTGCCTTCGAGCTCCGGGTTGAACGCCGAACCCCAGATGATGTTGGCGTCGTCGTCGACCAGCTCGCGGATGTGGTTCGCGGCCTCGTCCACTTCGAGCAGGCGCATGTCGTCGCCGCCGGTAATCGAGACGATCACGCCCTTGGCGCCGTTCAGCGAGACGCCGTCGAGCAGCGGGTTGGCGATCGCCTTCTGCGCGGCTTCGATCGCGCGGCTGTCGCCCTCTGCCTCGCCGGTGCCCATCATCGCCTTGCCCATCTCCTGCATCACCGAGCGGACGTCGGCGAAGTCGAGGTTGATGAGGCCGGGCATGACCATCAGGTCGGTGATGCCGCGCACGCCCTGCTGCAGCACCTCGTCCGCCATTTCGAACGCCTGCTTGAAGGTCGTGTTGGCGTTGGCGATCAGGAACAGGTTCTGGTTCGGGATGACGATCAGCGTGTCGACGTACTTCTGAAGCTCCTCGATTCCGGCGTCGGCCGAGCGGGCGCGCTTCTTGCCTTCGAACGAAAAGGGCTTGGTGACCACGCCGACGGTCAGGATGCCCATCTCGCGCGCCGCCTTGGCGATCACCGGCGCCGCACCGGTGCCGGTGCCGCCGCCCATGCCGGCCGCGATGAAGCACATGTGGGCGCCCTGCAGCGCTTCCTGGACCTGCTCGATGGTTTCCTCAGCCGCGGCGCGGCCGATCTCCGGCCGGCTGCCGGCGCCCAGGCCCTGCGTGATCTTCACGCCCAGCTGGATGCGCTGCGGTGCGTCCGACTGCTTGAGCGCCTGCGCGTCGGTATTGGCGACCAGGAATTCCACGCCCTGCACTTCGGCGCGGATCATGTTCGCGATGGCGTTGCCGCCCGCCCCGCCGACGCCGATCACCGAAATGCGCGGCGTCAGATCGTCGAGGTCCGGCGGAAGAAATTCGATGCTCATTCCTGATCTCCCGAAGCGGGCCGGCCGCTGGCCAGCAACCGCCTAACTAGTTTCTTCTGCACCAACGGCTTGGGGGCATCTACCCCCGATCAGCACCATCCGTAGCGAATCTTCAATAGTTGGTCCGAAAGGCGGCCATCAGGCGCTGCAACATCGCCATCGGACTGGGTCGGGTGACCACCTGATGGGTCGGCTGGATCGCCCGGAGGTCCACCGGATCGGACGCCGCGAACATCGCCAGGCCTGCCAGCGTCGCGAAGCCCGGACCCGAATGCGCCTCCGGCAAGGCGGTCAACCCACGTGCACGGCCGACGCGGACGGTGCGGCCGAGCGCCTGCTGCGCATAGTCGGCGATGCCCTTCAGCTCCGCGCCGCCGCCGGTGAGCACCACCTGACGCCCGACGGGATCGTCGAAGTTCAGCTTGCGCAGCTCCTTCTGGATCTCTGCCATCAGCCGGTCGAGCCGCTGGCGGATGACCGCGATCAGCTGCGCCCGGGTGATGCGGGTCCCTTCGGCATCCTCGTCAGGGCGGACCGGCGCCACATCGATCATGTCGTGGTTGTCGCGCGGGCTCATGTTGGCCGAGCCGTAGAAGCACTTCAGCCGCTCCGCCTGATTGCGGCCGGTGCCAAAGGCGGAGGCGACGTCGTCGGTGATGTCGGCGGCACCCATCGAGATGGAGGCGAGGCCGGTGAGCACGCCATTGGCGAACACCGACACGTTGGTGACGCCCGCGCCGATCTCGACCAGTGCGACGCCGAGTTCGCGCTCCTCCTCGGACAGGCAGGCAAGGCCCGTCGCGACCGGGGCGGCGATGATCGACTTCACCTCCAGGTGCGCAGAGCGGACGCAGAGGTCGAGGTTGCGGACGGGCGAGCCTTCGGTCGCGACGACGTGGATCTCGACGCCTAGACGGTCGGCATGGAGGCCCATCGGGTCGCGCACACCGCCGAGGCCGTCGAGCGAATAGCGCATCGGTTGGGCGTGCATCACCATCAGCGCGCCGGGGTCGATCGCGTTGCGGCCGGCCTTCAGCAGCGCGTCCACGTCCGACTGCTCGACGCGGTGACCGCCCAGGTCGACCTCGAGCTTGACGATGTCGGACAGGAGCCCGCCGGCCGAGAAGCTGACCCACACGTCCTCGATGTTGAGGCCGGCGATGCGTTCCGCCTGCTCCACCGCCTCGCGCACGGCGGTCTCGGTCGCCTTCATGTCGGCGATATAGCCGCGCTTGACGCCGCGGCTCTCGCGCTGGCCGGTGCCGAGCACCACCAGTTCGCCGCCGTCCCCCTTTTGCGCGATCAGCGCCGACACCTTCGACGATCCGATGTCGAGTGCGGTGATCAATCCTTCCGGTGCTACCTTCGCCATCGCCTGCCCCTTAAACGACGCCCGTGCTGCCTGTCTCTACGCTGCCTGTCTCGTTGCCCTGGCCGGCAGGCGCAGCCCCTTCCGCCGCATTGCCGGGCGCGGCATCGTCGGCCGCGGGCGCGGCTGCGGCACCCGGCGCCATGCGTACTACCAGCTTGCTGGGATCGCGCAGGTCGAAACGGGCATAGCCCTTGCCCAGCAGGCCCATGGTGCCGTCCATCTGCGCGAACTTGACCAGCGCGTTGGCCGCGGCCTTTTCGCCTTCCGGCAGCACCAGCGTCTCGCCCGACTGGAACAGCAGGTCCCAGCGGCGATTGCCGACCCAGGTCGCGGCCTTCACCATCGGGCGGAGCGCCGGTGCGGCGCCGATCAGGCGCTGATAGGCCGGCTCCTGCGCATTGGCGCCCTCGCCGATCACCAGCGGCAGGCGCGGGATCGCGTGGGCGGGCACCTCGTCCAGCAGCACGCCCTTGTGGTCAATCAGCATCAGCTGGCCGTTGTTCTGCCAGACGGCGGCGGGATCGCGCTCCACCACGTCGATCACCAGCGTGTCGGGCAACCGCCGCGACACGCGCGCATCGGCGATCCAGCCGTATTCGAGCAGGCGGTCGCGGGTGCCGTTCAGGTCGACCAGCGGCATCGCGCGCGAGCGCTGGTCGAGAGCGACCGCGTAGACGGAGTTCGCGTCCATGCGCTTGAGGCCGGTGACCTCGATCTGGGCGACGCGGAAGCCGAGGCTGCCGATCCCCTCTGCCATCGCAGTGCCGACCAAGCCGAAGACGCCGAGCCACCCGGCGGCGGCGATCGCCGCACCGCCGACGAGCGCGGTGATGCCCCAGGCCGCCGCCTTGCGCACCGTCGCCTCGCCGCCAGGCACGCGGGCCACGGCGTGGTCGAGGATCGAGGCGCGGCGCTGGCGCTTGGGCTGCGGACGGCGCTTGGGCTTCACCGTCCGCGCGGGTGCCGGGCGCCGGGAACTTGCACGGCTCATTCGGTCGCTCCGTGGGTGAGGGCCTCGTCGACGATCCACTGTACCAGCTGCGGATAGGACATGCCCACCGCACGCGCCTGTTCGGGTACCAGGCTGAGCGGGGTCATGCCGGGTTGGGTGTTGACCTCCAGCAGGAACAGACCCTCGACGCCCTGGCTGTCGTCCCAGCGGAAGTCCGAGCGCGACGCGCCGCGGCAGCCGAGCCGCTGGTGCGCGGCAACCGCAATCGCCTTGCACGCCTCGGCGATGTCCTCTGGGATCTCCGCCGGGCAGACGTGCTCGGTCAGCCCCTCGGTATATTTCGCGTCGAAGTCGTAGAAGCCGGACTTGGGGCGCAGCTCCGTCACGGCAAGCGCGCGGTCGCCCAGCACTGCCGTGGTGAGCTCGCGGCCGCGGATGAACGGCTCCGCCAGCAGCTCGTCGAACTCCTGCCACGGGCCGGTCGCGTCGCGGGCGATCGGGTTGCCGTAGTTGCCCTCGTCGGTGACGATGGCGACGCCGACCGACGAGCCTTCGTTGACGGGCTTCAGCACATAGGGGCGCGGCAGCGGATCGCGCTCGAACAGCTCCTCGGTGGCGACGATGCGGCCGCCGGGCATCGGGATGCCATGCGGGACCAGCGCCTGCTTGGTGAGCTGCTTGTCGATCGCGATCACCGAGGTGGCGAGCCCGGAGTGGGTATAGGGCAGGCCCATCAGGTCGAGCATGCCCTGCACGGTGCCGTCCTCGCCGGGCGAGCCGTGGAGCGCGTTGAACACCACGTCGGGCTTCGCCTCGGCCAAGCGCAGCGCGACGTCCCGATCCATGTCGATGCGTGTCACCTGGTGACCCAGCGACTCCAGCGCGTCCGCGACGCCCGTACCCGACATGAGCGAGACCGGACGCTCGGCCGACCAGCCGCCCATCAGCACGGCGATGTGAAGGGTGCGCTGGGTCACAGGGAAACTCCTCGGCTCGCGGCCAGAACGAGGGTGCGCGGCATCACTTGGCAAGTCCCACGCGCTGGATCTCCCATTCCAGCTCGACGCCGGAATGGGCCTTCACCCGTGCGCGCACTTCCTCGCCCAGCGCCTCGATCTCGGCGCTGCTGGCCGACCCCAGGTTGAGGAGGAAGTTGCAGTGCTTTTCGCTGACCTGCGCGTCGCCGCGGCGCAGGCCGCGGCAGCCGGCGGCGTCGATCAGCGCCCAGGCCTTGTGGCCGTCCGGGTTCTTGAAGGTCGACCCGCCGGTGCGGCTGCGCAGCGGCTGCGAGGCTTCGCGCTCGGCGGCGATGCGATCCATCTCCGCGCCGATCGCAGCCGGATCCCCGGGCGTGCCCTCGAATACCGCCTCGACCACCACGGCGCCGGCCGGCAGCTCGGAATGGCGATAGGTGTAGCCCAGCCGCGCGGCGGGCCAGGTCTCGATCGCGCCTTGGCGCGTGACCACGGTCGCCTCGACCAGAATATCGCTGGTGTCGCGGCCATAGGCGCCGGCGTTCATCCGCACCGCGCCACCGACCGTGCCGGGAATGCCGCGCAGGAACTCCAGGCCGGCAATGCCGGCGTCCCGTGCGCCGGACGCCACGGTGATCCCCATCGCCCCCGCTCCTGCCCGCACGCGGTTGCCGGGTTCGACGGACACGCGCGCCACCCCCTTGGGCAGGCGCACGACCACGCCCGGCACGCCACCGTCGCGCACGATCAGGTTGGAGCCGACGCCCACCGGAAGCACCGGCACTTGCGGGTCCAGCGTGGCGAGGAGATCCGCCAGCGCCTCGACCGTGTCGGGGCGCACCAGCCACTCTGCCGGCCCGCCGGTGCGAAACCAGATGAAGTCGGCGAGCGAGCCCTGCGGCTCGACCTTGCCGGCGACCGGGGGCAGCGCGCCCGTGTCAAGGCGGAGGGCGGTGCTCATTTGCTCCAGCCCCACAGCTTCGCCCAGGCGAGCCATGCCTTCCACTGCGCCTCTGCCGCGCGACGGCCGGCGTCCTGGAAATCAGCGGCCTGGCTACCGGCCTGGAGCATGCGGCGGACGGCATCGACCTGCGCCTCATGGGCCCGGAAGAGCTCGCGCTGCGCCTCGGTCGCGGTCTTGAACCAGTCGCTCATGCCACCTGCTCCACGCGCGCCGCCTGGACGATCGCATCCGCGAGGCCGGCGGCGGTCTTGGTGATGTCGCCGGCACCCAGGCAGACGATCAGGTCGCCCTCGCGCGCGTCGGCGGCGAGCAGCTGTGCGAGCGCCGCGGCATCCGCGACCGAGCGTGCGGAGCGGTGGCCGCGCCGGCAGATGCGCTCGGCCAGCGCCTCCCCGCTCACGGCCTCGACCGGTGCCTCACCCGCCGCATAGACGGGGAGCGCATAGACCGCATCGGCGTCGTTGAACGCCTGCGCGAACTCATCCATCAGCGCGCCGAGCCGCGAATAGCGGTGCGGCTGGACGACCGCGATCACGCGCCCGGCAGAGGCCTCGCGCGCGGCGGAGAGCACGGCGCGGATCTCCACCGGGTGGTGCGCATAGTCGTCGATCACCGTCATCGCCGGCTGGGCGACCGTCCCGACCTTGGTGAAGCGGCGCTTTACCCCGCCGAAGGCACCGAAGCCGCTGGCGATAGTGGCATCGTCGATGCCCATCTCGATCGCGACGGCAATGGCGGCGAGCGCGTTCTGGACGTTGTGGCGGCCGGCCATCGGCAGGACGATGCCGGCGATGGTGCGCTGGCTGCCGTCGCGTTCCCGCACCACCGCATCGAAGCGGTTGCAGCCGTCCTTCGACACGATGTTGGTGCCGCGCACGTCGGCTTGCGCGGCAAAACCATAGGTGACGATGCGGCGATCACGCACGCGCGGGATGATCGCCTGCACCTCCGGATGGTCGAGGCACAGGATCGCCGCGCCATAGAAAGGCACGTTCTCGACGAACTCGACGTACGCGTCCTTGGCGCGATCGAACGAGCCATAATGGTCGAGATGCTCGGGATCGATGTTGGTAACGACCGCGATCGTGCCATCGAGGCGCAGGAAGCTGCCGTCGCTCTCGTCGGCCTCCACCACCATCCAGTCGCTGGCACCCAGTCGCGCGTTGGAGCCATAGGCGTTGATGATGCCGCCGTTGATGACGGTGGGATCGACCCCGCCGGCGTCGAGCAGGGCTGCGATCAGCGAAGTCGTGGTGGTCTTACCGTGGGTGCCGGCGACCGCGACCGTGGACTTCAGGCGCATCAGCTCGGCGAGCATTTCCGCGCGGCGGACGACCGGCACACGGCGCGCAAGGGCAGCCTCGACCTCCGGGTTGCCGCGCTGGATGGCGGTCGAGGTCACCACCACGGCCGCGTCGCCCAGGTTGGCGGCGGCATGGCCGATCGCCACCGGGATGCCGCGGTCGCGCAGGCCCTGGACGACATAGCCCTCGGCCACGTCGGAGCCCTGCACGCGGTAGCCCAGGTTCTTCATCACCTCGGCGATGCCGGACATGCCGATGCCGCCGATGCCCACGAAGTGGATCGTACCGATGTCGGTTGCGACGCCCTTCATGCCAGCGCCTCCCGCACGGCGGGCTTGGCCGATCCGCTCGGGATCTTGGCCGGAGGCGAGTCGATGCTCTCGACCAGGTCGGCGAGGTCGCGGACGGCATAGGGGCGGCCGCAGCTGCGCGCCCGAAGCGCGGCATTCTCCAGCGCCTGCGGCTCGAGGCCAAGCTTCTGGATCTGCTTGGCGAGCTCCGTCGGGGTGAAGGCGGTCTGCGGGACGGTGCGTGCGCCGCCCGCCTGCGTGATCTCGCGCGCGTTGACGGTCTGGTGATCGTCGGTGGCGCTGGGGAGCGGCACCAGGATCGCCGGACGGCCGGCGGCGGTGAGCTCGGCGATGGTCGAGGCACCGGCGCGGGCGATCACGACATGGCTCCAAGCGAGGCGCTCGGGCAGGTCGGGCAGATAGGTGGCGATCTCCGCCGGGATGCCGTGCTCGGCATATTGCGCGCGCACGCGGTCGATGTCCTCCAGCCGGGCCTGGTGCGTCACCTGCAGACGGCGGCGGAAGTGCAGCGGAAGCAGCGCGAGGCCGTCGGGCACGACCTGGCTGAGGATGCTCGCACCCTGGCTGCCGCCGGTCACCAGCACGCGGAACAGGCCGTCTTCCTCCGGCGTCGGGAACGGGCGATCGCGCAGGGCGAGCACGGACTCGCGCACGGGGTTGCCGACCAGATGGACCTTGCCGGCATAGGCGGGCTTCAGCCGCTGCACGTCTTCGTACGAGGTCGCGATGGCGTTCACGCGCCCGGCGACGAAGCGGTTGACGCGGCCGAGGACGGCGTTCTGCTCATGGATCACGGTCGGCACCTTGCGCGCAAAGGCCGCGAGCAGCGCCGGAAGCGCGGGATAGCCACCGAAGCCGACGACGGCGGACGGCTGGAAGGTGTCGTAGAGCGCCATCGCCATCGCGCGGCCGGCGAGCATCTCGCGCCCGGCGCGCAGCCAGCCCAGCGGCCCGCCCTGGAGGCGGCCGGCAGGAAGCACATGCGTCTGGACGCCGTCGAACAGCCCCGGGAAACGGACGCCGCGTTCGTCGCTGACCAGCGCGACGCGGTGGCCGCGCGCGGTCAGCTCCGTAGCAAGGGCCGCCGCGGGGACCATGTGCCCCCCCGTGCCGCCAGCTGCCAGGACATAATGTTTCGATCCGCGCATCAACCGTTCCACCGGGTACCGTAGGGAGATCGCGTCAGATACGGGTTCCGGCGCGTGAAAGCGAGCAGCAGTCCCATGCCGAGCGACAGCGCGATCATCGAAGAGCCGCCATAGCTGATGAACGGCAGGGTCATGCCCTTCGAAGGCGCGATGCCGGTGTTCACCGCCATGTTGATCAGCGCCTGCAATCCCAACTGCACGGCGAGTCCGGCGGCGGCGAGCAGACGGAAGGCGTCCTCCTCGTCCAGCAGCCGCACGAACACGCGGACCACCAAGGCCAGGAACAGGAGCGCGATCGCGGCGCAGGCGATCAGGCCGAACTCCTCGCCCACGACCGCATAGATATAGTCGGTGTGCGCTTCCGGCAGCTTGAACTTGATGCGGCCGCCGCCGGGACCCGTGCCGGTGATGCCGCCGGCCGTCAGCACCGCGTGCGCCATGTCGGTCTGGTAGCTGTCGGTGTGGACGGCGTTGGGATCGGGAAACAGGAAGCTGTCGATGCGGATGCGCGCCGTGTCGTAGAAGACATAGGCCGCGACCACGCCGCCTGCGCCCAGCGCGCCCAGCAGCGCCATGATCCGGGTGGAGATGCCCGCGATCATCAGCAGCGTCAGCCAGACGGAGCCGAAGATGATCGTCTGGCCGAAGTCCGGCTGGAGCATCAGCACGCATCCCACCAGCGCGGTGAGCGCGCCGGTGATCGGCACGACCGGCAGGTGCGGGTCCTTGGCGCGGAACGACAGGATCCAGGCGGTGGCAACGATAAACAGCGGTTTCAGGAACTCGGAGGGCTGGAACTGGCTGATCCCGACCCCGATCCAGCGCCGGGCGCCGTTGATCTCGACCCCGATCAGCGGCGTCGCCATCAGCAGCACCAGGAACACGGCGGCCCCGCCCAGCGCAAAACGCCGTGCCGCCGTCGCGGGCAACATCGAGACGCCGATCATCACCGGGAAGGACAGGACCACCCACAGCGCCTGGCGCCAGAAATAGGCCATCGCCGGGATCTTCACCGCACCGCTGGAGTAACGCACCGCGGTGGCGGGGCTGGCGGCGGCGACGGCGACCAGTCCGAGCGCGACCAGCAGCATCGCGATCAGCAGCAGCACCCGGTCGATGTCGCGGAACCACAGGCCGATCGGCGAGCGGGCGCCGCGGCCGACGTGGCGCTGGACGCGCTCTCGCAGCGGATCGGCACGGAGAGAAGCGGCGCGCGCAACATCGGTCATCGCAGGTCCTCCACCGCACGCGCAAAGGCGCGGCCACGCTCGGCATAGTCGCTGAACTGATCGAACGAGGCGCAGGCCGGCGACAAGAGCACCACCTCGCCCTGCTTCGCACGGGCGGCGGCGGCGCGGACGGCTGCGTCCAGCGTGCCTGCTTCCTCCACCGGCATGACGGGGGCCAGCACCTCGGCGAAGTGGGTCCCGGCCTCGCCGATCGTATAGGCGCGCACGACATGGCCGAAGCCGGGGCGGCAGGCGTCGAGATCGTCGCCCTTGGGCTTGCCGCCCAGGATCCAGTGGATGCGCGGGAAAGCCGCGAGCGCGGGTGCGACGGACTCGGGGTTGGTCGCCTTGCTGTCGTCGATGAAGGCGACGCCGTTCACTTCCGCCACCCGCTGCATGCGATGGGGCAGGCCGGAAAAGCTGGCGAGGCCGGCGTCGATGGCGGCATTGTCGACGCCCAGCGCCTCGCAGGCGGCGATGGCGGCGAGCGCGTTCTGGGCGTTGTGCGGGCCCTGGAGCGACGGCCAGCGCGACTGGTCCATGCAGACGCCGGGCGCGATCTTGGTCAGGTCGGCGCTGCGGCCCGCTTGTGCGACGTGACGGGCGATCAGCGCGGAGGGCGTATCCCCGATGCCGATGATTGCGGCGTGGCCAGCGGACTGCATCGCGAACAGCCGCGCCTTGGAGGCGGCATAGGCCTCGAACCCATCGTAGCGGTCGAGATGGTCGGGGGTGATGTTGAGCAGCACCGCCACGTCGCAGTCGAGCGTGGTGGTGAGGTCGATCTGGTAGCTCGACAGTTCGAGCACATAGACGCCGCCCGCCGGCAGCGGCTGCTGCTCCAGGATCGGCAGGCCGATGTTGCCGCCCATCAGGACGGGCATGCCCGCCGTTTGGAGGATGTGGTGGATCAGCGCCGTCGTGGTCGACTTGCCGTTGGTGCCGGTAATGCCGACGACGCGGTGGGGCGGCAGGTCGGCGCGGGCCTGTGCGAACAGCTCGATGTCGCCGAGGACCGGCACGCCCGCGGCGGCTGCCTTGGCGGCGATCGGATGGCTGTTGAGCGGCACGCCCGGCGACACGATCACGCCGTCGAAGCCGGCGAGGTCGATCTCCAGCGGGTCGGCAAGCGTGGCGCCACTCACGGCGTCGCGGCGTGCGGGATCGCTGTCCCAGGCGGTGACGCTCGCGCCGCCTGCAAGCAGCGCGTTGACCGTGGCGATGCCGGAGCGTGCAAGCCCCAGCACCGCATAGCGCCTGCCGGACCAGCCGCCCGCGACGATCATCGCAGCTTCAACGTCGACAGGCCGGCCAATGCCAGCACCAGCGCCACAATCCAGAAGCGGATCACCACCGTCGCCTCCGCCCAGCCAAGCTGTTCGAAATGATGGTGGATCGGCGCCATCTTGAACACCCGCTTTCCGGTGCGCTTGTAGAAGAACACCTGGATGATGACGCTGAGCGCCTCGACCACGAACAGGCCGCCGATGATGCCGAGCACGATTTCGTGGTGTGCGGTCACCGCGATCGCGCCGAGCGCGCCACCGAGCGCCAGGCTGCCGGTGTCGCCCATGAACACGGCCGCCGGGGGCGCGTTGAACCACAGGAAGGCGAGACCTGCCCCCGCAATGGCCCCACACAGGATCGCGAGGTCACCCGCCCCCGCCACATAGGGAATGCCGAGATAGCCCGCGAACTTGGCGTTACCCGCGAGATAGGCGATCACCATAAACGCGACCGAGGCGATGATGACCGGCATGGTCGCGAGGCCATCCAGACCGTCGGTCAGGTTCACGGCATTGCCGAACGCCACGATCGTGAAGGCGGCGAACACGACGTAGAACGGCCCCAGGTCGATCGCGACGTTGGAGAAGAAGGGCACATAGAGCTGGGTGCCGGTCTCGCGGATGATCAGCCAGCTGGCGATGCCGGCGATCACGAATTCCAGCAGCAGGCGGACGCGCCCGGGCACGCCCGCGGTGCTCGCCTTGCGGACCTTGTCATAGTCGTCGAGGAACCCGATCGCCGCGAAGCCGAGCGTCACGAACAGGCACGCCCAGACGAACGGGTTGCGCAGGTCCATCCACAGCAGGATCGACAGCGTCATCGAGGTCAGGATCATCAGGCCGCCCATGGTGGGCGTGCCGACCTTGGCGAGATGGGTCTGGGGCCCGTCCGTGCGGATCGGCTGCCCCTTGCCCTGGCGGACGCGCAGCCAGCCGATGAACCAGGGGCCAATGATGAGGCCGAGGAACAGCGCCGTCGCGACGGCGCCGCCGCTGCGGAAGCTCAGATAGCGGACGAGGTTGAGGACGCCCGGAAAGCCCAGCGTCTCGGCGATCAGATACAGCATCAGCCTCTTTCCGCCAGCGCCGCGACCACGGCTGCCAGCCCCACCCCATTCGAGCCCTTGACGAGAACCGCGTCGCCCGGCGCAAGCAGCGCCGAAAGGCGGTCCTGCGCGGCAGCGGCGTCGGGCACATGGACGAAATCGACCGTGCCCTCAAGGGCTTCGGCAAGGGCCTTCATGCCCGCGCCCACCAATATGGCGTGCGAAACCCCCGCTTCGCCGAGCGGACCCGCCAGCTCGGCGTGGAAGCGGTCGCTCGCCTCCCCCAGTTCGCGCATTTCGCCGAGCACCGCGAGCTTGCGGCCCGGCTCCTCGGCCAGCACCTTGAGCGTCGCGCGCATCGAGGCGGGATTGGCGTTGTAGCTCTCGTCGATCAGCAGCGCACTGCCCTCGCCGATCGCGATCTGCGTGCGCGCGCCGCGGCCGGGAAGCCCCGGCAGGTCGGCAAGCGCGAGCCCGGCCTGGGCGAGGTCGCCGCCGGCCGCCTCGACCGCGGCGAGCACGGCCATCGCGTTGGCGACCCAGTGCACGCCGGGAGGCGCCAGGGTGAAGCTCAGTTCGCGGTCGCCGAGCTTCGCGATGACGAAGGTGCCGCCGGTGCCGATCGCGACATGCTCGACCGCGCGCACGTCCGCGCCCTCGCCCAGCCCGAAGGTGACGATCCGGCCGGCATGCGGGCGCGCCGCGGCGATCAGGCGATCCCGGTGCGGGCTGTCGAAGGGGATGATGGCGGTGCCGCCGGGCTCCAGGCCCTGGAAGATCTCGCCCTTGGCGTCCGCGATGGCGGCTTCGGAGGGGAAGAAGGCGGTGTGCGCCGGGGCGATGGTGGTGACGACTGCGATGTGCGGGCGCACGATGCGGGTGAGCGCCGCCAGTTCGCCCGCGTGGTTCATGCCCATTTCGAACACGCCGAAACGGGTCGCCGCCGGCATGCGCGCGAGGCTCAGCGGCACGCCGGTGTGATTGTTGTAGCTCTTGACCGAGCGATGCGCGCTGCCGGGCGCGCCGCGATCGAGGGCTGCGAACAGCGCCTCCTTGGTGCCGGTCTTGCCGACGGAGCCGGTGACGCCGATCACCGTCGCGTCGGTGCGGGCGCGCGCGGCACGGGCGAGCGCCTCCAGCCCGGCCATGGTGTCCTCCACGCGCACGCTCGGATGCGGCGTATCGGCCGACACCAGCGCGCCGGCGGCGCCGCGAACGAAGGCGCCGTCGAGGAAGCGGTGGCCGTCGGTCGCCTCACCGCTCAGCGCGACGAACAGGTCTCCGGGAGCCACCTCCCGCGAATCGAAGGTGACGCCGCCGACCGCGAATTCGGCCGAGGCGGTGCCGCCGGTGGCAGCCGCGATCTCGGCCGAGGTCCACAAGGGTGTCATGCCGTCCCCGCACACTCCCGTGCCACCGCGACATCGTCGAACGGCAGCACCAAATCCCCGACGATCTGCCCCTGTTCGTGCCCCTTGCCGGCGAGCAGCACGATGTCTTCGGGTCCCGCTTCCGCGATGGCGGCGGCGATCGCGTCGCGGCGGCCGCCGATCTCGCGGGCATCCGGCGCGCCTTCGAGCACCTGCGCACGGATGGCGGCCGGATCTTCGCTGCGCGGATTGTCGTCGGTGACGATGACCAGGTCGGCCCCGGCCGCGGCCGCGGCACCCATCGGCTTGCGCTTGCCGGTGTCGCGGTCGCCGCCCGCGCCGAACACCACGATCAGGCGGCCGGCGGCATGGGGCTTCAGCGCAGCGATCGCCGCCTCCAGCGCGTCCGGGGTGTGCGCATAGTCGACGTACACCGGCGCGCCGCTGCGGGTGATGACGGCACGCTCCAGGCGGCCACGCACCGGCTGCAGCCGGGAAAGGCCAGCGAGCGTCGCCTTCAGGTCGCCGCCGGTCGCCAGCACCAGCCCGGCGGCGGTGAGCGCGTTGGCAGCCTGATAGGCGCCGATCAGCGGCAGGTTGACCTTGTGGGTCTCCCCTTCCGCCTCGATCGTGAGCGTCTGACCCAGCAAGGTGGGGTCGCGGCCGACGAGGCGCAGCGTCTCGCCATGCTCGCCGACCGTGAGCAGCCGGTTGCCCCGCATGCGTGCGAGGTCGATCACGCGATCGGCGTGGGGATCGTCAACCCACACCACGGCCGCGCCATCCGGGTCGAGCACTTCGGAGAAGAGGCGCAGCTTGGCGGTGAAATAGGTCGCCATGTCGCCGTGATAGTCGAGGTGGTCGCGGCTGAGGTTGGTGAAGGCGGCGGCGCGCACCGGCAGGCCTTCGGTGCGGTACTGCGACAGGCCGTGGCTCGATGCCTCGAACGCCACATGGGTCACGCCCTCGCGGGCGAGACCGGCGACGTTGGAGAGGAAGGTGACGACGTCGGGAGTCGTCAGGCCAGTCGAGACGCGATCGTCGGCGGTGGTGACTCCGAGCGTGCCGATCGAGGCGGCGTGATGCCCCTGCATGCGCCAGAGCTGACGGGTGAGCTCGACCGTCGAGGTCTTGCCGTTGGTTCCGGTCACGGCGACCGCGGTCTCGGGGAACGGCGCGAAGAACGCAGCGGCGAGGCGGGCGAAGCGCTCGCGCGGGTTGCGGTCGGCGATGTGCACCGCCCCCTCGACCACCGCTTCCGGTCGCGCGACGACGGCAATGGCGCCGGCAGCGACGGCTGCGGGGATGAAGTCCTCGCCGTTCACCGTCGCGCCCTCGAACGCGCCGAAGATCGTGCCCGGGGCCACCTTGCGATGGTCGATGGCGAAGCCGGTGACGGCCGGGCCGCCATCGGTGCCGAGGAGAGTTCCCAACTTCATTCCGGTCCCGCGCTCTTTTCCTGGCCAGCGGGATGCCACAGCAGCCCGCGCAATTCGCTCGTGTCGACGTCGGCCCGCGCATCCGGGATCACGCCCAGCAGCGGCCCCGTGCGGCTGATCACCCGCGACGCCACCGGCGCTGCCGTCCAGGCGGCGCTGGTGAAGCCGTAGGTTTCCTTGGTTCCCTTGGGCGAGTCGAGCATCGCGATCACCACATAGCGCGGGTGGTCCATCGGGAAAGCCGCCGCAAAGGTCGAGACGTTGACCTTCTTGGAATAGCCGCCGCCCGACACGCGCTCGGCGGTGCCGGTCTTGGCGCCGACGCGGAAGCCGGGAGCCTCGCCGCGGCGGCCGGTGCCTTCCTGTACCACCAGGCGCAGCAGCTGGCGCATGCGGTCGCTGGTCGCCTGGCTGAACACGCGTCGTCCCTTCGGAACCGTGCCGGGCGCGCGCTTCAACAGGGTCGCGGGGCGCCAGATGCCGCCGTTGACCATGGTCGCATAGGCGGTCGCGAGGTGGAGCGGCGTCACCGCGATGCCATGGCCATAGGCGGAGGTCATGGTGGTGGTGCGCGCCCAGAAAGTCGGCCAGATCGGGCGCGCCTTCTCGATCTCGATGCTGGGCGGCGTGTCGAAGCCCAGGCTGCGGAAGAGCGTGCGCATCCGCGCCTCGCCCATCTCGTCGGCGATGCGGGCGGTTGCGATGTTCGACGAGTGGACCAGCGTCTCCGGGATATTGAGCCAGCGGCGTTCGGGATGGTCGTCGTGGATGCGGAAGCGACCGATCGGCAGCGGCTGGGTCGCGTCGTAGCGCTTGCTCATCGAGCTTGCGACGCCGGTCTCGATCGCGGCGGCGACCGTGAGCGGCTTGAAGGTCGAGCCGAGCTCGTAGACGCCCTGGGTCGGGATGTTGAGCTCGGACCCGCCGCTCGTCACCTTGTTCGGGTTGAAGGTGGGAAGCGAGGTCATCGCCATCACCTCCCCCGAGTCCACGTCGAGGATGACGCCGGCGGCACCCACCGCCTGGAAGCGCGCCATCGCCTGGCTGAGTTCGCTCTCCAGCGCCGCCTGGACCCGCACGTCGAGCGACAGCGCGACCGGCTGGCCGCGCTCTGCCGGGTCGGTCAGCCGGGTGTCGAGGTAGCGCTCCATGCCGCGCATGCCGCGGCCGTCCATGTCGAGATAGCCGAGCGCATGGGCGGCGAGCGTCGACTGCGGATACAGCCGCTCCGGCTCGCGCGCGAAGACGATGCCGGGCTCGCCCAGCGCGTTCACCTGCCCCACCAGTTCAGGCAGCGCACGGCGGCGGAGATAACGGAAGGTCGTGTCGCTCTGCAGGATGCGGCGGTAATAGCCGGCGTCATGCTCGGGGAGGACGGCCGCGAGTTGCTCGGCGAGCAGCGCCTTGTCGCCGATCACCTTGTTCGGCCGCACCGCGATGGACCAGGCGTCGATGGTGCGGGCAAGCGGCGCGCCGTTGCGGTCGACGAGGTCCGCGCGCAGCGGCACCAGCGCCGCCGCCGCATCGCGCGAGGAGGCGGGTGAGGTCGAAATGGCGAGCGTCGCCAGCCGGAGCAGCACCATCGCCACGCCCGCCGCGAACAGCAGCAGCACGATCATCAGCCGCACATGCGCAATGGCGACCAGCGAATGCCGGCCGCCATCGCCCTGGCGCTGAGTCATCGGGGGCGCGACGACGACGATCACCGGTTCTTCACCGCCTCCTGCCGGGCGCCGCGGGCGAGATCACGCAAGGTGCGGTCGCTGAGCAGCGTCTGATCGAGCATCGCCACGGCCTGTGCCTTGCGCTCGGCCGGGCGGCTGGGGGCAGCAGTCACCAGGCCGGCGGTACGGACCGGGGCGGCGGCAGGCTTGCGCACAGCGGGCGCGGCGCTTGCGACGGCGACCGGTGCGGCGGCAGCCTTGCGCGGCGCCGGCTGCGTCCGCGCGACGGTGACCGGTGCTGCTGCGGCGGCGGGCTTGGCCGACACGACACTGGCGGTGGCGACCGGTGCGCGGGTGGTCACCGCTTCGGCTGCGACCTTGGCTGCGGCGGCGTCCGCCTCCGCCTGCGCCATGGTCGCGGCGGTCAGCACCACCCCGGCGCTCGGCACCACATAGGAGGCGAACTGGACATCGTCGCCGGGCGTGCGGCCGGGCAGCTGGGCCAGCATCGCCTCGCCACCCACGAACTGTTCGGCACGCGGAGCGGCCAGCGAGAGGACGTCGCCGTTCCAGCGCTCCAGCTGGGCGAGGTTGGCGCGGGTGTCGAACTCGGTCTCCAGCACGCGGATGTCGTTGCGCGCCTTCACGATCGCGCGCTCGACCGATTCGACACGGCTGCGCTCGGCGGCCACCTGCGAGGTGACGAGGTAGAAGGCGGGCGCGACCACCGCCACGCACAGGCACCAGCCGAGTGTCTTGAACCCGAACGCTGCCATTACTTCACTCCTGCCTCTGTCCATGCCGCGGCGGCCGTACGCCGGGCGGTTCGCAATGTTGCCGATCGTGCGCGCGGGTTGCGCGCGAGCTCCGCCTCGCCGGCGCGGACCGGCTTGGCGGGAGATCCGAAGCTGGGCGCGCGGCCTGCCGCCTGGGCGGGCATGTGCCGTGATCCCGAAGGCGTGCTGCCGCTGCGCTCCCGCAGGAAGCGCTTGACGATGCGATCCTCCAGGCTGTGGAAGGTGACTACCGCCAGCCGCCCGCCCGGCTTCAGCACGCGCTCGGCCGCTTCCAGCCCGCGCTCGAGCTCGTCGAGCTCGGCGTTCAGGTGGATGCGCAGCGCCTGGAAGGTGCGGGTCGCCGGATCCTTCTTCTCGTGCGGCTTGTGGCCGAGCGCGCGGCGGACGATCGATGCCAGCTCGGCCGTGCGGGTGATCGGACGCGCCTCGACGATCGCGCGCGCCACCCGGCGGGAGCGCGGCTCCTCGCCATAGTGATAGAGCACGTCGGCGATCTCCGCCTCGTCGGCGGTGTTGACGAAGTCGGCAGCAGTGGGCCCCGACTGGCTCATCCGCATGTCGAGCGGCCCGTCCGCCTGGAAGGAGAAGCCGCGCTCCGCCTGGTCGAGCTGCATGGAGGACACGCCGATGTCCATCGTCACGCCGTCGACGGGCACCACACCCAGATCCGCCAGCGCCGAGGCCATGGAGGAGAAGGGCGCCTCGACCAGCGTCAGCCGCTCGCCCGCCTCGGCAAGCGTCGGCGCGGCATTCGCCACCGCATCGGGATCGCGATCGAACGCGATCACCCGCGCGCGCCGGCCGAGCATCGCACGCGTATAGCCGCCGGCACCGAAGGTGGCGTCGACATGCACTTCGCCGGCCTCGATCGCGAGGCCCTCGAGCACCTCGTCCAGCAGCACGGGGATGTGAGGCGCGTCGCTCATCGCAGCCCCTTCTCTTCCATGCAGAACTCGACGAGCTCGCGCGTCTCCTCGGCGATGCTCTCGTCGGCGAGCAGCGCTTCGGGGTTCCAGATGTTGAAGGTGTTGCCGCGGCCGTGGAAGAAGGCCCACTTCTCGATCTTGGCACGGCGGCGGAAGAAGGTCGGCAGCACGAAGCGGCCGGCGCTATCGAACGGCGCCGATTCCAGGTTGCCGAACGCGTTGCCCGCCACGTTGTAGTCCACCGCCTCCCCGCTGTCCTCGACCGCCAGTTCGCGCGGATCGATGCGCGCGTGCAGGATGCGGGGCCAGTTGACGTCGAACCCGACCAAGCAGCCGTGCTGGGAGTCGCGCGCGATCAGCAGGTCGCGAGCGTCCGCGTTGCGCTCCAGTGCGGCGCGCAGCTTTGCGGGAACAGCGACTCGCCCTTTGGCGTCAACTGCTTGCAGCCCGTAGCTCAGATAGAGTTCTCGGTCTGACACGCTGCCCCAATCGGTCGCGCAGCGTCGCCTTCCCCGCTGTCCTCACGATGCTGGCGCCGGCCAGTCGCGCTTCGGCTTCGCGGCGGAGGTGCTGCCCCCTCGTTGACACATTCGTATCAAATCCATCTTTGGCCCACAATGGGCTAACCTGGGTGAGAGTGGGATTTACCGCCACTTTTTCCCGCTTGGTCCGAGATTCACTGGCACGCGCAAGAACCCGGCTCCCGTGGAGGAGGCGGGAGCGGGCGAATGGCAGTGGGAGAGAATGGGAAACGCCGCCCGATCGCGGGCACAGGCGCGGGAACGCGAACGCCGGATGGCGATGCGCGAGCTCGTCCGTCAGCGGGTGGAAACCGCCCCTATTGGGGAATCGAAGCCGGCGGCTCCATCGGCGCGAGCTTGGCAGGGGGCGCGATGCTGTTGGTGGCGGCGGGCGCGATGCCGAGCTCGGCGAGCGGCTCGCGACCGGCGTCGGCGGTGCTCACGCCCTTGTCGGTGCCGGTCATGTTGGCGACCGTCTCCACGTTCGGCGCGCCGACCGCCACCACCGGCGCATCGTTGCGCGCGGAACTGACCAGCGCACTCGCCAGCAGGATGAGGATGAGCACGACGGCGAGGCCGGTCATCCCGACCCGCACACGCTGCATCGCGCTCAGCTGTTCATTGGCATTCGGCATGCGTGAAGGAGAACTAGTCGAATCGTCCGGCACTGTCGACCGTGGCGTCAGGCTGCCGCCGCTTCGCGTCGCGGTGCGAGGCCCTTCGCCGCCAGCCATTCGGGGTTGTAGAGGGTGGAGAGATAGCGAAAGCCCGTGTCGCACAGGATGGTCGCGACCCGGCTGCCGGCCCCGAGCTGCCGCGCCAAGCGTACGGCCCCGGCGACGTTGATGCCCGACGACAGGCCGACGCAGATCCCCTCCTCGTCCAGGAGGCGGCGGACCCATTCATAGCCCTCGGCATCGGAGATGCGGAACTGGGTGTCGATCGGCGCCCCCTCCAGGTTGGCGGTGATGCGCCCCTGGCCGATCCCTTCCGCGACCGAGGTCCCTTCGGACTTCAGCTCGCCGCAGGCATAATATTCGTAGAGCGCGGCGCCGTGCGGATCGCTGAGCGCGATAGTGACGTTCGGATCGCGCTCCTTGAGCGCCAAGCCGACGCCCGCGAGCGTTCCGCCCGTCCCAGCCGCGCAGGTGAAGCCGTCGATGCGGCCGTCCATCTGGTCCCAGATCTCGGGCGCGGTGCCGGTGATGTGCGCGCGACGGTTGGCGATGTTGTCGAACTGGTTGGCCCAGATCGCGTTCGGCGTCTCCTCAGCGATGCGGCGCGAGGTGTGCACGAAATGACCGGGGTTCGAATAGGGCGCCGCCGGCACCAGCACGAGCTCGGCCCCCAGCGCGCGCAGCGTGTCCATCTTCTCCCGGCTCTGCGTCTCCGGCATGACGATGATAGTGCGATAGCCCTTGGCGTTGGCGACCAGCGCCAGGCCGATGCCGGTGTTGCCGGCCGTCCCCTCGACGATGGTGCCGCCGGGCGCGATCAGGCCGCGTGCCTCGGCATCCTCGATGATCGAAAGCGCCGCGCGATCCTTCACCGAGGCGCCGGGGTTAGTGAACTCGCACTTGCCGTAGATTTCCGCGCCCGCAGCCTCGCTTGGACCTTTCAACAGGACGAGCGGAGTGTTGCCGATCAGGGCGAGCGAGTTGGGAGCGGTGTGCATGACGGCTACATGGGTGCAAGCCGCCGCGGGCACAAGCAAGCGATGCTACGGGCGGGCCAACCCGCATTCGCTGGATGCCCGCGCTTTTCGGTTCAGCTTGGCGCGCGAAGGCAATAGGGCGCGGGCCGGACACAAGGGGATTTCCACCATGAAGCTGTCGCACTCCATCGCCGCGCTCGCGGTGTGCGCTCCTGCCGCCGCCGCGGCGCAGGAGGCAACGCCGCCCGCGAACGAAGTGGTGGTCACCGGTCGCGGGCTGGAGACACCCGCCGAAGCGACGGTGGCAGTGGTCGAGATCGACCGCGAGCGCATCCTGTCGGAGGCGAGCCATCGGCTCGAAACCCTGCTCGCCGATGCGGCCGGCCTGCAGCAGTTCCGCCGCGCCGACTCGCGATCGGCGCATCCGACCGCGCAGGGGCTGTCGCTGCGCGGCGTCGGCGGCAATGCGTCGAGCCGCGCGCTGCTGATCCTGGACGGCGTGCCGCAGGCGGACCCGTTCGGCGGCTGGGTCGCCTTCCCCGCCTATGCGACCGAGCGGCTGGGCCGCATCCGCGTGACCCGCGGCGGCGGCAGCGGCTTCTGGGGTTCCGGCGCGCTCGCCGGCACGGTCGAGCTGGAGAGCGCGACGCCGGACCAGCTGTCGCCGCTCACCGGCAGCATCGCCTATGGCAGCCGCGACTCGGTGGAGGCCAACGGATCGGCAACGCTGGTGCGCGGCAGCGGCTTTGCGACCGTGTCGGGCGCCTATGCCCGGGGCGACGGCTTCGTGCCGACCGTGGCGGAAGACCGCGGCCCCGCCGATCGCGCAGCCCCCTATGAGCAGGCGTCGGGCGCGATCCGAGCGGGCATCGCGCTCGCGCCGGAGACGGAAGTGCAGGTCAACGTCAGCGCCTTCACCGACCGGCGCGAGCGCGGCACTGCCTTCACCGACAACAGCAGCGAGGGCGCGGACGCGAGCGTGCGGCTGGTCGGGCGCGGCCGCTGGGGCTGGTCGGCGCTCGGCTACGTCCAGACGCGGGCGTTTGCGAGCAGCTTTGCGAGCATCGACGCGACCCGCACCACCGCCACCCAGTCGCTGGACCAGTATAACGTGCCGGCCACCGGCATCGGCGCGCGCTTCGAAGTCGCGCCGCCGGTCGGCAAGGGCGTTTCGCTGCGGCTGGGTGGCGACGTGCGGGCGCTCGAGGGGCGCACGCAGGAACGCTACACCTTCGTCGCTGGCAGCCCGACCCGGCGCCGGGAGACCGGCGGACGGACGCAGACGCTGGGCCTGTTTGCGGACGGATCGGCGCAGCTGGGCGACCTGACCCTGTCGCTGGGCGGCCGCGTCGACTGGTGGCGGATCGAGGACGGGCATCTCGACGAGCGCGCGCTCACCGGGGGCGCGGCGCTGACCGACACGCGCTTTGCCGATCGCGACGGCAGCGAAGCGACTGGGCGTGCGGGGATCGCGTGGCAGGCGAGCGATGCGATCGCCTTGCGCGCGGCGGCCTATCGCGGGTGGCGGCTGCCGACGCTCAACGAACTCTACCGGCCGTTCCGGGTGGGGCCGGACGCCACCGCGGCCAATCCCGACCTGGCGCCGGAGCAGCTGACCGGGGCCGAGGGTGGCGTCACCCTCACCCCGCTGCCGGGCATGCAGCTGTCGGGCACCTTCTTCTGGAACCGGCTGGAGGATGCGATCGCCAATGTGACGGAGGGCCGCGGGCCGGGCAATTTCCCGGGCGTGGGCTTCGTGTCGGCGGCGGGCGTCTATCGGGTGCGGCGCAACCTCGACGCGATCGAGTCGAAGGGGTTCGAGCTGGATGCGAGCTACCGGCCGGGGCCGGTCGGCGCGCGCGTGTCCTGGTCGCACACCGATCCGCTGGTGGAGGCGTCGGGCAGCGCCGCGGCGCTCGACGGGCTGCGGCCGGCGCAGACGCCGCGCGACCTGGTGTCGGCGACCGTCGACTGGCGGCAGGGCGGCTGGGGCGCCGCACTGACGCTGCGCCACGCCGCCCGCCAGTTCGAGGACGATGCCAATGAGGAGGCGCTGGCGCCTGCGACCACGGTCGACGCCTTCTTCGCGGCACCCATTCGCGCCGGCTTCTCGGTGGAGCTGCGGGGCGAGAACCTGCTCAACGAGCGGGTGGAAACCGGGATCAGCGGCGCCGACGTGATCGAGCGGGCGTCGCCGCGGACGCTGTGGGTGGGGCTGCGCTACCGGGGGTAAGCGGCACGCCGGGGCAGGAGAAGGCTTACATCTCCACGACCGTCCCGGCGAGGCGTTCGACCTCTCCGGGATCGTGGGTGACCATCAGCATGGGGAGCGCGAGTTCGTCGCGGAGCCGCTCGATGGTGCGCATCACCTCCTCGCGCCGGTTGCGGTCGAGCGAGGACATGGGTTCGTCCAGCAGCAGGAAGCGCGCGCCCGAAAGCAGCGCTCGGCCGATCGCGACGCGGCGCGCCTCCCCGCCCGAGAGCGTGCGCGGCCAGCGATCGAGCAGGGGTTCGAGTTCCAGCAGCGCCACCGCCTCGTCGAAGCCGATCAGCGCGCCCTCCCGCGCCGCGCGGCGGGCGCCGTAGCGCAGGTTGCTGCGCACCCGCAGGTGCGGGAACAGCCGCGCCTCCTGAAAGACATAGCCGGCCTGCCGCCGGGCGACGGGCACGTCGATGCCCGTAGTGGAGTCGAACAGCGTGCGCTCGCGCACCCTGACATGGCCGCGATCGGGGCGGACCAGGCCGGCTACCATGTTCAGCACCGTGGTCTTGCCGGCTCCGGACGGTCCGAACAGCACCGTCAGCCCGGGTGCCGGCGCGATCCGGCACGCGAAGCTGCGGTCGCCGCGGCGGAGCACGACATCGACGTCAAAGGACATGCAGCCTCCGCCCGGAACGGCGGGTCAGCACCTCGGAGACGACGAGCGCCGCCAGGGCGAGCGCCACCGAGAGGAGCGCCAGCCGCAGCACCGCCGGCTCGCGCCCGGGCACCTGGAGCGCATCATAGATGGCGAGCGGCAGCGTCTGGGTCTCCCCCGGCACGTTGGAGACGAAGGTGATGGTCGCGCCGAATTCGCCGAGCGCGCGCGCGAAGCCGAGCACGGCGCCTGCGAGCACACCGGGAAGGCTCAGCGGGAGGGTGATCGTCGCAAAGACGCGCACCCGCCCTGCCCCGAGCGTGCGCGCGGCCGATTCGAGGCGGCGATCGACGGCCTCGATCGAGAGGCGCATCGCGCGCACCATCAGCGGCAGCGCCATCACCGCCGCCGCGATCGCAGCCCCGGTCCAGCGGAACAGCACGGTCTCGCCGGTCCAGCGTTCGACGAATGCGCCGATCGGGCCTGCCGGCGCAAAGGCGAGCAGCAGCAGCCAGCCGGTCACCACCGGCGGCAGCACCAGCGGCAAGTGGACGATGCCGTCGAGCAGCACCCGTCCGGGGAAGCGCCCGCGGGCGAGCAGCCAGGCGAGCGCGAAGGCGACCGGCAGCGCCGCTGCCACGGCCACTCCGCCGACGCGCAGCGACAGCCAGACGACGGTCCACTCCTCGGGCGACAATTCCACCGTTCAGCGCGTCGAGAAGCCGAAGCGGGCGAAGATCGCCTTGCCCTCGCGGCTGTTCAGGAAGCGGCGGAACGCCTCCGCATCCGGGCTGGTCCCGTTCTTCAGGCGCGCCGCGGGATAGACGATCGGCGGGTAGCTGCCGGCGGGAAACACCCCGGCGATCCGCACCTTTGCAGAGGCGCGCGCGTCGGTCGCGTAGACGATGCCGAGCGGGGCCACGCCGCGCTCCACCAGCGCCAGCGCCGCGCGGACGCTTTCGCCGCGCACCACCAGCGGCGCGACCTGCTGCCAGCCGCCGAGCTTTTCGAGCGCCGCCTTGCCGTATTTGCCCGCCGGCACCGCATCGGGATTGGCCATGGCGAGCCGCCCGCGAGGCCCAAGCGCGCGGCGGAGATCGACGCCGGCGCGCAACGCCACGCGAGCGCTGCTGCCTTTCGGCGCGATCAGCACCAGCCGGTTGCCGAGAAGATCGGTGCGCGTGCCGGGCACGACGAGCCCGCGCCGCTGGAGGTCATCCATCCAATCGCGATCGGCCGATACGAACAGGTCTGCCGGCGCACCGGAAGCCGCCTGCCGGGCGAGTGCCGAACTGGCGGCGAACGACAGCCGCGGCCGGGGATGGCCGCGGCGCGCCCAGGCGTCGGCCGCCGCGTTCATCGACTCCTGCAGGCTGGCCGCGGCGAGCACCAGCGGCGACCGCGGCTGTGCAGCAACGGGCGTGAAGGCGGAAGCACCCGCCAGCCCCAGCAGCGCGAGCGCAGCGAGTACGCCTCGTCTCAACATCCCCGTCTCCGTCTCATTCCGCCGTTCCTAGCGGGAGACGGAGGCGGTTGCACCTGTCGCTTGGCCAGCCGCGGCCGACCAGGGGCGTCAGGACTTGCCGGTCATCTGGCCGATGGTGGCGCGGCCGAAGCTTGCGATGAGTTCGCCGATTTCCCGGGCCTGGGCGACCGAGCGCGTGCTCTGTTCGCGCAGATATTCGCTTTGCAGGCGCATCACCTCGGTCATGTCGTGGGCCTGGGCGGCGGCACGCATCATCCGAAAGGCTTCGCGGGTGTTGGTCTCGGCCTGGTCGAGCATCCTGAGGCCGAGCTCGCTGCCCTGGCCGGCGATCTGCCCGCCGGCCGCGCGCATGCGCTCGCCCGCGGCGCGCAGCCCCTCGGCCATGCCGCCGGCCGCATCGCCCGATCCGCCCGGCATGCCGTCGCCGCCGAAGGCGTTGTCCGCGCCGCCGATGCCCGCTCCCGTGGTTGCGGCACCGTCGCCTGCGGGTTCGGAGGTGCTGTTACCGGGATTCTGTTCCGCCATGTCTGTCTCCTGCCGGCGCGGCGCCCGGCCTCGAAAAGGGGGTCTGCCCGCGCCTGTCGGTGCGACGCGCGAGGATCGGCAAGGTTCCGCGTCAGCGGGCCGTTTCATCTCCGCAACGGAACGACTTCCCGCGCGAAAAGTTGATCGTCTCCCAGCCGTCGTCCTTGAGCGGAGTCGAGCCGTCGCCACCGCCTATGAATTCAAGCCGCACGAGCGGCCGCTGCTTCCGGGTTCGCCGGCGACGCCCGAGCATCCGCTCGGCCGCCGCTATGCCTATTTCGCAGTGGGCACGTTGCTTGGGATCACGGGTGGCCTGAACAACGGGCTGCTCACTGCCAACCTGCCCCAGATCCAAGGTTCGCTTGGCCTGACACCCGTGCAGGGCGGCTGGCTGACCGCGATCAACGCGATGACCAGCGTGTGCATGGGCATGCTGCTGATCAAGTTCCGCCAGCAGTTCGGCCTGCAGCGCTTCACCCGCGTGTTCCTGATCGCGTTCCTGTGCCTCAACGTCTTCCAGCTGTTTGTCCACGGCTATGTGACCCAGCTGATCGTCCGCGGGGCGGCCGGGCTGGTGGGAAGCGCGCTCACGACGCTGTGCTTCATGTACATCATGCAGTCGCTGCCGGCGTCGATGCGCCTGTCGGGCATGATCATCGGCTTCGGCTCCTCCACGGTGGCGCTGCCGCTGGCGCGGGTGATCTCACCGCTGCTGCTGCTGGACGGCCATATCCAGAACCTGTTCCTGTTCGAGCTCGGGCTGACCCTCGCCGCGCTTGCCTCGGTCGGCTTGCTCCGCCTGCCGCCGAGCGAGCGGTTTCAGGCGTTCGAGCGGATCGACTTCCTGACCTTTGCCCTGTTCGCGCCGGGCATGGCGCTGCTGTGCGCGGTGCTGGTGCAGGGCCGCATTCAGTGGTGGACGACCGAATGGCTGGGCTATGCGATCGCCGCGGCGATCCCGCTGATCGGGACCGCGCTGCTGATCGAGCACAACCGGGCCAACCCGCTGCTCAACACGCGCTGGATGCGCAACGGCAACATCCTGCGCTTCGCAATCGTCGCAGCATCGATGCGCATCCTGTTGTCCGAACAGAATTTCGGGTCCATCGGCCTGCTGACCGCGCTGGGCATGGGCAACGAGCAGCTGGTCACGCTGAACGTGGTGGTGGTGTTCGCCTCGATCGCTGGCATCTGCGTGAGCCTGGCGACCCTGACGCCTAACGAGCTGGGGCTGCCGGTGATCGCGTCGGTGGTGCTGATCGGCATCGCGGCGTGGATGGACTCGCACGCGACCAACCTCACCCGGCCGGCCAACCTCTACCTGAGCCAGGCGCTGATCGCCTTTGCCGCGCTGTTCTTCCTAGGGCCGATGATCATGATCGGCATCTTCCGCGCGCTCGCCCGCGGGCCGAGCCACATCATCAGCTTTTCCGCCGTGTTCGGCATTTCGCAAACGATGGGCGGGCTGGTCGGGTCGTCGCTGCTGGGCAGTTTGCAGATCGTGCGGGAGAAGTTCCACGCGTTTCAGATCACGCAGGCGCTGACGACGACGGACCCGCAGGTCGTGTCGCGCATCCGGCAACTCGGCGGCGCCTATGCGTCGGCGATCGGCGATCCCGTCCGGCAGCAGGCGCAGGGCACGAGCCTGCTTGCCCAGCTGGTCACGCGCGAGGCGAACATCCTGGCGTACAACGACGTTTTCCTCATGGTCGCGATGCTCTCGGTCGTGCTGACCGTGTGGCTCGGCGGCTATTGGCTCTATCACAAGGTGCGCGGGGTCAACCCGCTCGCAGAGGAACTCCTGGCAGTGCAACGGATGCGACAGACGACGTGAGCGACACCCGCACCCCCGCCCCGGAGCCGCACGAGCGGCTGAAGGATCCGATCGAGGTGCCGCGCGAGGCCGACGCGGCCGCCGCTCCCGCGCCGGCGCCCTCCCGCGGCTGGGCACCGCCGCGCGGCAGCCTGCGTGCGACCATCGGCTTCGTCGCGATGCTGGTCGCGGGCGTGCTGCTGGCACTCTACGCCTGGGGCCTGCCGCCCTTCACCACGGCGTTCCAGGAAACGGACAACGCCTATGTCCGCGGGCAGACGACGGTGATCGCGCCCCAGGTCAACGGCTATATCACCGAGGTGGCCGTCCGCGACTTCGAGGTGGTGAAGAAGGGGCAGGTGCTCGCTCGGATCGACGACCGCATCTATCGCCAGCGGGTGGAGCAGGCGCGCGCGCAGCTCGCCACCCAGGTGGCCACGCTCAGCAACTCCGCCCAGAGCCAGCGGTCGAGCCAGGCGACGCTGGGCGGCCAGGCCGCGGCGGTCGAGAATGCGCGCGCCCAGCTCGCCCGTGCGCAGGCGGACATGCGGCGCGTCGCCGAACTGGTGGACGAGGGATCGGTGTCGCTGCGCGAGCGCGACCAGACGCTCGCCGCGTTGCGCCAGGCGGAAGCCGCCGTGCACCAAGCCGAGGCGCAGCGCAGCGTCGCCCAGGAACAGGTACGATCGGTTTCGGTCGGCCGCGGCGGGCTGGAGGCGGCGGTCGAAGGTGCGCGCGCGGCGCTGCGCCTCGCCGAGATCGACCTCGCGAACACGGTGATCCGGGCACCGCAGGACGGGCGACTGGGTGAGGTGGGCGTGCGGCTGGGGCAATATGTCACCGCGGGCACGCAGCTGGTGTTCCTGGTGCCGCCAACCGTGTGGGTCATGGCCAATTTCATGGAAGCGCAGACCGCGCGCATGGCGCCTGGCCAGCCAGCCACCATCCGCGTCGATGCGCTCGCCCGCGCCGAACTGCACGGCCGGGTCGAGCGCATCGCGCCGGCCGCCGCCAACGAGTTCACCGTGATCCGCCCCGACAATGCCACCGGCAACTTCGTGAAGGTGGCGCAGCGTATCCCGGTGCGGATCGCGATCGACCGCAACGACCCGCTGTTCGGCCGGCTTCGGCCGGGCATGTCGGTGGACGCACGCGTGGACACGCGGGGCACCCCCGCTCCGACCGCGCGATGAGGCGCAGCCTCTGCGCGCTTGCGGCGGTCGCCTTGGCTGCCGGCTGCACCCCACCCGAGACGCCCCCGCCCGCCGGTGCCTCCGTCACGCCTCCGGCGGCATGGCGCACGCAGTTGCCGGCCAGCGCGACGGTCGACGCGCAATGGTGGCAGCGCTTCGGCGACCCGGTGTTGACCCGGCTGGTGGAGGCAGCGCTTGCCCGCAACAGCGAGATCGGGATCGCGGTCGCGCGGGTGCGGGAGGCGCGCGCCCAGGAGACGATCGCCCGCGCCGCCCGGCTGCCGACCCTCAGCGCCGGCACCAGCCTGACCGAATCGCGCAGCGTCAATGCGCTCGGCCAGCCGGGGGTCGGCACCTCGGCCCAGCCGGTATTCCAGGCCGCCTATGAGATCGACCTGTTCGGGCGCATCGCGAACCAGGTCGAGGCGGCGCGGCTGTCCGCCGAATCCGCGGCCGCTGCGGCGGACGCCGCGCGGCTGAGCGTCGCTGCGGCGACCGCATCCGGCTACATCACCCTGCGCGGGCTGGATGCTCGCATCGCCATCGCGCGCGATACGATCGCCTCCCGCGGCGAGGCGCTGCGCATCGCCCGCAATCGCGCCGAAGTCGGCTACACCTCCGAACTGGAGCTCCGCCAGGCGGAAGCCGAGTATCAGAACGTCGCGCAGACTCTGCCGACGCTCGAACTCGCCGCGCGGCGGCAGGAGGATGCCCTGGCGGTGCTGATCGGCGAGTCGCCCCGCGCCATCGAACGCGGGGCCACGCTCGCGACGCTGCAGGCGCCGGCAATCCCGGCCACCCTACCCTCCGAACTGCTGCGCCGGCGGCCGGACATCGCGCAGGCCGAGCTGACCCTGGCCGCGTCGGACGCGACGCTCGCAGCCTCGCGCGCGGCGTTTCTTCCCTCGCTCAACCTGGCGGCATCGACGGGTGAGCTGTTCTCCAGCTCGCTGGGCAGCCCGGTCGGCATCTGGTCGCTGGGGGCAAGCGTGCTCGCGCCGATCTTCCAGGGCGGACGGCTGCGGGGCGGCGTCGAGGCTTCGGCCGCCCGGCGGGACCAGGCGGCGTTCGGCTATCAGCGGACGGTGCTGACCGCGTTCCGCGAGGTGGAGGATGCACTGGCCGCGGTCGATCGGCTGGGCGAACAGCAGCGCCGGCTGGAGGCGCAGCGGGTGGCGCTGGCCGAAACGCTGCGGCACGCGACCAACCGCTATCGTGCCGGCTACAGCCCCTATCTGGAGCAGCTCGATGCGCAGCGCAGCCTGTTCAATGCGCAGCTGGCGCTTGCCCAGGCGCGCGCCGACCAGCTGACCGCTTTGGTGGCCGTGTACCAGTCGATGGGCGGCGGCTGGGCGGGCACGCCGACGCCGTAGTTCCGCCGGGGCGGGTTCGCGCGCGGCGCACGGTCCGTCGGCCGTTGGTTCCGGTACCCCGGCGAAGGCCGGGGTCCAGTTGCGATGTCGGCTGAAAGGGCAGCGAACCTCGCGCGGCCACCTCAACTGGCCCCCGGCCTCCGCCGGGGTACGCCCAAACCGCTATTTCGCTATTCGCTGGCGGCGCTGCCGGCGTCCTTCGGCGCCGTCTCCGGCGCGCGGAGCACGGCCTTCAGGTTCATGAACTCGTGCAGGCCCCAGGGGCCGAGCTCGCGGCCGTGGCCGGAGCGCTTGATGCCGCCGAACGGCGCCTCCGGCACGGAGGCGAGGATCTGGTTGATCGCGGTCATGCCGGCCTCGATGTCGCGCACGAAGCGCTCCTGCTCGGACGGATCCTTGGTCCAGACGCTGGAGCCGAGGCCGAAGGGCACGTCGTTGGCGATGCGGATCGCCTCGTCGATGTCGGCGGCGCGGAACACCATCGCGACCGGCCCGAACAGTTCCTCCTGCGCGACCGGATCGTCGAGCGGCACGTCGACAAGCACCCCGGGCGTCATCCAGGCACCGGGGCGATCGATCTTTTCGGCACCCATCAGCAGCCGCGCGCCCTTCTCCTGCGCGGTCGCGACCTGTTCGAGGACGGTGTCGCGCTGCTCCACGCTGGAGAGCGGCCCCATGGTCGTGTCCTCGGCCATCGGGTCATCGACCCTGGCGTCGCGCATGCCTTGCGCGAACTTGTCGAGGAAGGCGTCGTAGATGTCGGCGTGGACGATCATCCGCTTGGCGCAGACGCACGATTGCCCGGCGTTCTGGATACGGCCGGTGACCGCCGCCTGGGCCGCCGCGTCGAGATCGGCGGAGGGCATGACGATGAACGGGTCCGAGCCGCCGAGTTCGAGCACCACCTTCTTGAGCGCACGGCCTGCGGCCTCCGCGACCTTGATGCCCGCGCCCTCGCTGCCGGTGAGGGTCACGGCGACGATGCGGTCGTCCTCGATCAGCGGCGCGACCCGGCGCGACGGGATTCCGAGGTTTGCAAACAGCCCCTCCGGCGCGCCGGCCGCCGTCACCATCTCCTCGATCGCCTGCGCACAGCCCTGGGTGAGCGAGGCATGCTTCAGGAGGCCGACGTTGCCCGCGAGGATGCAGGGGGCGAGGAAGCGCACCACCTGCCAATAGGGGAAGTTCCACGGCATGATCGCCAGCACCACGCCGATCGGCAGCCAGCGCGCGGTGCCCGTCCCCTTGGCCAGCGGCACCTCGACCGGCTCCAGCAGCTTCGGGCCGTGCTCGGCATAGTAGCGAAAGCCGCTGACGCATTTCTCGACCTCGGCGATCGCGGACTTGAGCGTCTTGCCCATCTCGCGCGTCGCAATCTCGCCCAGGCGCTGCTTGTGCGCCTCAAACTGGTCGGCGATCGCGGAGAGCAGCGCCGTCCGGGTGGCGAGATCGGTCGTGCGCCACTGCGCGAACGCCGCGTGGGCGGCGGCAACCTTCTTCTCCACTTCGGCGTCCGTCAGCTCGGGATAGGTGGCGACGGTCTCGCCCGTGGCGGGGTTGATGCTGGTGAACATGGGGGCTTTCTCGACGGTTCGGGGTTGCCGCAGTAACGCGGCAGCGCGGCGATCGGTCCGGCGGTTGCGCCTTTGCCGCACCTGCCGCATAGCTCGCGCATGACAGAAGAACAGGACGTCGCGGGGCTCAGCTTCGAGCAGGCGCTCAAGGAACTGGAGCAGATCGTCGGCCGGCTGGAAACGGGCGACGAGGAGCTCGACAAGGCGATCCAGCTCTATGAGCGGGGCGACAAGCTGCGCCAGCATTGCGCCGCCCGCCTGGATGCCGCGCAGGAGCGGATCGAGGCGATCCGCCTGGGCGCCGACGGCCGCCCGATCGGCACCACGCCCTTTGCCGCAGGCTGACGTGGCGACCGCCGAAACCCTCTCGTCGCTGGAGGCCGCGCTGCGCGAGGTCGGGGCGGAGATCGACCGGCAGTTCGACCTGCTGCTGCCGGTGCCCGAGGATGCACGCGCACCCTTGTACGAGGCGATGCGCCATGCCGCGATCGGCGGCGGCAAGCGGCTGCGCCCGCTGCTGGTGTTCGCGACGGGCCAGCTGTTCGCGGTGGACCGCACCTGCCTGGCGCGCGTCGCGACCGCGATCGAGTGCATCCACGTCTACAGCCTGATCCACGACGATCTGCCGGCGATGGACGACGACGACCTGCGCCGCGGCAAGCCGACGGTGCACAAGGCGTTCGACGAGGCGACGGCGATCCTGGCGGGTGATTCGCTGCACGCGCTCGCCTTCGAGCTGCTGGCAGACGAGGAGACCCATGCCGATCCGCGGGTGCGCGTCGAACTGATCGCGGACCTCGCGCGCTCGGCCGGCCCGGCGGGCATGGCGGGCGGCCAGGCGATGGACCTGGAGGCGGAGGGCACCCGTTTCGACCTTGCCACCGTGACCCGCCTGCAGGCGCTCAAGACCGGCGCGCTGATCGCCTGCTCGGTCGAGGCGGGCGCGATCCTCGGCCGGTTGCCGGCAGAGGGCCGCACCGGCCTGCGCGGCTATGCGCATGACCTGGGCCTCGCCTTCCAGATCGCCGACGACCTGCTCGACGTCGAGGGCGACGAAGCGGCGGTCGGCAAGGCGCTTCGCAAGGATGGCGACGCCGGCAAGGAGACGTTCGTCTCGCTGCTGGGCCAGGAGCGCGCGCGCGAACAGGCGCGCATGCTGATCGACCAGGCGGTGGCGCATCTCCACGCCTTCGGGCCGGAGGCGGACCTCTTGTGCGACATCGCCCGCTATGTGCTGGAGCGCGATCGGTGAGCGTGCGCATCGGGGTCTATCCCGGCACCTTCGACCCGATCACGCGCGGTCACATGGACATCATCCGCCGCGGCGCCAAGCTGGTTGACCGGCTGGTGATCGGCGTCACCACCAACCCGTCCAAGTCGCCGATGTTCTCGCTGGCCGAGCGGCTGGCGATGGTGGAGCGCGAAGTCGCCGACATCGGCGGCGATATCCGCGTGGTGAGCTTCGATTCGCTGCTGATGGACTTCGCCGAGCGCGAGCATGCCAGCGTGATCGTGCGAGGCCTGCGCGCCGTCGCCGACTTCGAATACGAATATCAGATGGCCGGCATGAACCAGCAGATCAATCCGCGGGTCGAGACGGTGTTCCTGATGGCCGACGTCTCGCTCCAGCCGATCGCCAGCCGGCTGGTGAAGGAGATCGCCCTCTACGGCGGCGACATCAGCAAGTTCGTGTGCCCCGCGGTGCGCGAGGACGTGGTCGCGCGCGTCGAGAAGATGGGACGCAAGGGCAGCGTCTGAGGCGCGACCGATGGGCTAGCATCACCTCCCCCCGGCCAGCTACCCAGGCCGGGATGGGACACGACCACGCGAATCACGGACATAGTCACGGCCACGGCCACGGCCATGCGCACGGCGGCCACGGGCATAGCCATGCGCCCGCCGACTTCGGCCGCGCCTTTGCGATCGGCACCGCGCTCAACCTTGCTTTCGTCGCGATCGAGGGTGGTGCGGGCTTCCTCACCAACTCGGTGGCGCTGCTGGCGGACGCGGGGCACAATCTGTCGGACGTGCTGGGCCTGCTGATCGCCTGGGGCGGCGCGGAGCTTGCCAAGCGGCCTACGTCCAAGCGCTTCACCTATGGCCTGCGCGGCTCCTCGATCCTGGCGGCGCTGGCGAACGCGCTGGTGCTGCTGGTGGCGGTGGGCGCCATCGCGCTGGAGGCATTCCGACGCCTGTCCGATCCGCAGCCGATCGAGGCGGGGCCGGTGATGATCGTCGCCGCCATCGGCATCGTGGTGAACCTGGGCACGGCCATGCTGTTCGCGAGCGGCCGCAAGGGCGACGTGAACATCCGCGGCGCGTTCCTGCACATGGCCGCGGACGCCGCGGTTTCGGCAGGCGTGGTGGTCGCTGGCGCACTCTACCTGTGGAGCGGGGCGGCGTGGATCGATCCGGCGGTCAGCCTGCTCGTGGTGGCGGTGATCCTGTGGAGCACCTGGGGGCTGCTCAAGGAATCCACCGTGCTCGCGCTGCAGGCGGTGCCCCCGGGGATCGATCCGGACAAGGTGGCGGCGATGCTGGAGGGGCTGCCCGGCGTGGCGCGGCTGCACGACCTGCACATCTGGCCGATGAGCACCACCGAGACGGCGCTGACCGCGCATCTGGTGATGCCGGGCGGGCACCCGGGCGATGCGTTCCTGGCGAGCACGCAGCACCGGCTGTCGCACGACTTCGGGATCGGCCATGCCACGCTGCAGATCGAGCTGTCCGAAGCCGCGGATTGCGGCATGGGCGAGCGGACGGTCTGATCCCGGCTGCTCGACTCCGTTAGCGGGTTGACGGAGGGGCCGTGCGCCCCCTCCCCTTATTCCCCGCCGACGCGCTGGATGTCGGCGCCGACGGCCTGGAGCTTCTCCTCGAGCCGCTCATAGCCGCGGTCGAGGTGATAGATGCGGCTGACCGAGGTCTCGCCCTCGGCGGCGAGGCCGGCGATGATCAGGCTCATCGACGCACGGAGATCCGTCGCCATCACGGGCGCGCCGACCAGCTTGTCGACACCGCGCACCACGGCGACGCGGCCGCGCACCTGGATGTCGGCGCCCATGCGGGCCAGTTCCGGCACGTGCATGTAGCGGTTCTCGAAGATCGTCTCCGTGAGCACGCTGGCGCCATTGGCCTTGGTCAGCATCGCCATGAACTGCGCCTGCATGTCGGTGGCGAAGCCCGGGAACGGCGCGGTCGACAGGGTAAGCGGGCCGATTGGGCCGGTCGCCTCTACGAACAGCGCGTTGCGGCGCTCCTCGACCGTGACGCCCGCCTCGACCAGCGCGTCGATGGTCGCGCGCATGTCCTCGGCGGCGATCCCCGCCAGTTCAACCGCACCGCCGGTGATCGCGGCCGCGCAGGCATAGCTGCCCGCCTCGATGCGATCGGGCATGACGGCATAGGTCGCACCGTGGAGGCGATCAACGCCTTCGATCTCCAGCCGCTCGGTGCCGATGCCGTCGATGCGCGCGCCCATCGCGACGAGGCAGCGGCACAGATCGACGATCTCGGGCTCGCGCGCGGCGTTGTCGATCACCGAGGAACCGGAGGCGAGCACGGCGGCCATCAGCGCGTTCTCGGTCGCGCCCACGGAGACGATCGGGAAGGTCACGCGGCCACCCGGCAGACGGCCGTTCGGCGCCGTCGCCTTCACATAGCCGGCGGCGAGTTCGATCTCCGCGCCCAATGCCTCCAGGGCCTTGAGGTGAAGGTCGATCGGGCGGTTGCCGATCGCGCAGCCGCCCGGCAGCGACACGGTCGCCTCACCCGCGCGCGCGACCAGCGGCCCGAGCACCAGGATCGAAGCGCGCATCTTGCGGACGATGTCATAGGGCGCGACTGTCGAGGTCAGGCGCTGCCCGCGCATCGTCATCACGCGGCCGAAGTCGCTGGGATGGGCGCCCTCGATCATGGTCGAGACGCCGAACTGGTTGAGCAGGTGGCCGAAGCTGTCGACGTCGGCGAGACGCGGCAGGTTGCGCAGCGTCAGCGGCTCTTCGGTCAGGAGCGCGCAGGGCAGCAGCGTGAGGGCAGCGTTCTTCGCGCCCGAGATGGCGATGCGGCCCTTCAGACGGTTGCCGCCGCGGATGAGGATACGGTCCATGGCGCGGCTTTACTCAGTTGCGGGCGGCGCGCAAGCGGCAGCCAAGGCCAGGCAGAACAATGGTCGGTGGTGCGTGCGGCCCTGGGCTCCTGCCTGCGCAGGAGCACAAGGGGCGACGGGGATCAGCGCCTGGCGATCAGGCCTTTTCCAGCGTGCACTGGAGCGGATGTTGGTTCTGGCGCGCGAAGTCCATCACCTGCCCGACCTTGGTTTCCGCCACCTCGTAGCTGAACACGCCGCAGACACCGACGCCCTTCTGGTGGACGTGGAGCATCACGCGAGTCGCCTCTTCCATGTTCATGCGGAAGAAGCGCTGCAGGACGAGGACGACGAACTCCATCGGCGTGTAGTCGTCGTTCAGCATCAGCACGCGATAGGGCGTCGGCTTCTTGGTCCGCGTGCGGGTGCGCGTGGCGACACCCGAGACGGAGCCCGAATCGTCGTCGTTCTCGCCGCCTTCTGCAAGGCGGGGGCGCAGGGTGGAAGCATCGATCATCACGAACGGCAAATATGGCATCGCACGCTGCAAGGGCAAGGCCGCGCGGGCGCGGACCAATGGATTTGGCCGTGCCGGACCAGCACAGCCGGACCACCGTCACAGCGGAGCAACGGACATGAAAAAAGGGCGCCCGCTTGCGCGAACGCCCCTTTTCTTCCCGCGTCGGATGCGACGCGTGGATGGGTTCAGGCGCCGACGACCTTGAACTTGTCGGTCGCGAGCGCGACGCGGTTCGACAGCGGCTGCGCGGCATCGCCGGCCAGCTTCAGCATCGCTTCCGTGTTCTTCGACGTCTCGGCGACGAACGAGTCGAACGCGCCGCGGAAGAAGTCGGACTGGAGCTTGAAGAACTCGGTCGGCGACTTGACGGACGCCAGCGTCTTCATGGTCGCGGTCGCGTTCTCGAAGTTGCGGCGACCGAAGTCGGCGGCGTCATGGCCGATCGACTCCAGGCCCTTGGCAGCGATGCGGCTGGCCTCGAGCAGCGCTTCGACGTTGCCCTTGGCGAAGTCGGTCATTTCCTCGACGCTCTTGGCGCTCTTTTCCATCGCCGCCTTGGTGCGGGCGTTGAAGTCGGAGAACAGGGCCTGCGCCTTGTCGGTGGTGGCTTCGGCAGCTTCGTTGGTGTGGATCATGGTGCGTTCCTCTGGCGCGGGCGCGGCCGGTTGGGCGGCGTCCGGGCTGGTTTCCCCGGCATGCGCCTGCACATCGGCTGCGGCCATCGCGGCGGCAGCGGTGTCGGCGGGCTTGTCGGCGATGGTTTCCAACTGCGCGGTCACCGGAGCCACGAGCTGTTCGATCGGCTCCGGCGCGGCGGCTGCCACGAACGGGACTTCGACAGGCTTCTTTTCGGCGGCGGCGGCAACAGGCGGCGGGGACACGGCCGGCTTGGCACGAAGCGGCGGAGCCTTGCGAGCCAATGGCGCGGGCGCCTTTGCCTTGGGTTCCTTGCCTGCCATGCGAACGGCCTCCTGCGTAACGCTGCTGCGCTGCAACAAATACGCCTTGTTGCCGCCCATTGCAATCGGGATTGTGCGGCGCAGCATCGCTGCTCACGAAACCGCTAACGGCCCGGGAAGGCTTATCTTTTCAGAACATATTCTCCGGGGGCCGGCCCCAGTGCCGGGAGCGCACCTTCGCCCGGAACGCGTGCGCCCAACGCCTCCACCTCCGCAGCATCGATCCCGCGCAGCCACTCAATCCAGTCGGGCCACCAGCTGCCCTTCACCTCGCGCGCGCCGGCCAGGAAGTCGGCGAGCGTCTCCACTCCGGGCGAGTCGTTGAGCCAATACTGGTACTTGCCCGCGGACGGTGGATTGACGACGCCGGCGATGTGGCCGGAGCCCGCCAAGACGAAGCGGAGCGGCCCTTCGAAGTGGTGGGTGATCCGCCACACGCTTTCCGCCGGCGCGATATGATCCTCGCGCCCCGCCTGAATGTAGCTGGGGGTGCGGACGGTGGTGAGGTCCAGCGGCGTCCCGTCGATCGCGATCGACCCGGGCTGCACCAGCCGGTTGTCGCGATAGAGATCGGTCAGGTAGCTCAGGTGCCAGGTCGCCGGCAGGTTGGTGACGTCCGCATTCCAGTGGAGAAGGTCGAACGGCGGGGCGTCCTCGCCAAGCAGATAGTTGGCGGTGACATAGTTCCAGATCAGCTCGCGCCCGCGCAGCAGGTTGAACGTCGCGGCCATGACCCGGCCGTCCAGGAACCCCTCTGCCGAGAGGGTGCGGATCAGCTCCAGCTGGTCATCGTCCACGAACAGCGACAGCTCGCCTGCCTGGGAGAAATCGACCTGCGCGGTGAAGAAGGTCGCGCTGGCGACCTTCTCGGACTCGCCCCGCGCCGCCAGCAGCGCCAGGGTCGCCGCGAGCGTCGTGCCCGCCACGCAATAGCCGACCGTGTGCACCGCCGGCACGTCCAGCAGCGCGCGCACGGTGTCGATCGCGTCGATCTGGCCGCGCAGCACATAATCGTCCCAGCGCACGTCCTTCATGCTGGCGTCGGCCGAGCGCCAGGAGACGACGAACACCGACAGCCCCTGCTCCACCGCCCAGCGGATGAAGCTCTTCTCGGCGGTCAGGTCGAGGATGTAGAAGCGGTTGATCCACGGCGGGAAGATCAGCAGCGGGGTTGCCAGCACCTTCTCGGTGGTGGGGGCATAGTGGATCAGTTCGTAGAGCTCGGTGCGCTTGATGACCTTGCCCGGGGTGGTCGCGATGTTGCGCCCGACCTCGAACGCGCTGGCGTCGCTGTGAGTCATCTGCCCGCGCGCCATGTCGGACAACAGGTTCTGCAGGCCCTTCAGCAGGTTCTCGCCCCGCGTCTCGACGATCCGCTCCAGCACCAGCGGGTTGGTGACGGGGAAGTTCGTCGGGCTCATCGCGTCGACGAAGCCGCGGGTGAGGAAGCGGAGCCGCTCCTTCTGGCGCGGTTCGACGCCCTCGAGCGCATCGACGCCCTTCATCAGATGCTCGGAGGCCAGGAAATAGCTCTGGCGGATGAAGTCGAACACCGGCTGCTCATGCCATTGCGGCGCCTTGAACCGGCGGTCGCGGGCCTGCGCCTCCGGCTCGACATAGGGCTCGGCATGGGCGGGATCGACGAAGCGCTGCCATAGCTTGAGCGTGTCCGCCCAATAATCGGCACTGGCCTGCGCCAGGGCAAACGGATCGGCCCAGGCGGGCAGAGCGGCGGTAGCAGCGTCACCGGCCGGAGCCGGTTTGGCGTCCTTGTCGGCCGGGAAGGCGAAGCCATGCTCCAGCAACATCTGCTGCGCGCGGCCGAACACCGCCGTCCAATGCTGGAGGTCGGCGAGCGAGGGGATCGCCGGCTGCTCCGGCGGCGGGGGTGCGGCATCGTCTGCCATGACATTCCTCTCGATCTGGTGCCGTCCGGCGGGTGTAGCGCAAGCCAGCGGTTGCGTCAGGCCTGATCGGGCGGGCGTGTTTTCGTTGCGGCCGGTGCGTGCGGGACGCCAACTTTGTTTCCCGCAAGCCCGCGAATGGCGTAGAAGAACGCTCCATCAAGCAACGAGGGACCGATGTCCGAGGAATTCTACCGCATCAAGCGCCTGCCGCCCTATGTCATCGCCGAAGTGAACGCGATGCGAGCGGCCGCGCGCGCGGGCGGAGAGGACATCATCGACCTCGGCATGGGCAATCCGGACCTGCCGCCGCCGCCGCATGTGATCGACAAGCTGTGCGAAGTGGCGCGCAAGCCCGACGCCCATGGCTATTCGGCGTCCAAGGGCATCCCGGGGCTGCGGCGGGCGCAGGCCAACTATTACGGCCGCCGCTTCGGCGTCGACATCGATCCCGAGACCGAAGTCGTCGTGACCATGGGATCGAAGGAGGGGCTCGCCAGCCTCGCCACCGCGATCACGGCGCCGGGCGACGTGGTGCTGGCGCCCAACCCCAGCTACCCGATCCACACCTTTGGCTTCATCATCGCGGGCGCGACGATCCGCGCGGTGCCGACGACGCCGGACGACGCCTATTTCGAAAGCCTCGAGCGCGCGATGAACTTCACGGTGCCGCGGCCGAGCATCCTGGTGGTCAACTATCCGTCGAACCCCACCGCGGAGGCGGTCGACCTCGCCTTCTACGAGCGGCTGGTCGCCTGGGCGAAGGAGAACAAGGTCTGGATCCTGTCCGACCTCGCTTATTCGGAGCTGTATTTCGACGGCAAGCCGACGCCCTCCATCCTGCAGGTGAAGGGCGCGAAGGATGTCGCGATCGAGTTCACCTCACTGTCGAAGACCTATTCGATGGCGGGCTGGCGGATCGGCTTCGCGGTCGGCAACAAGCAGCTGATCGCGGCGATGACGCGGGTGAAGTCCTACCTCGATTACGGGGCGTTCACCCCGATCCAGGCGGCGGCCTGTGCGGCGCTCAACGGCCCGCAGGACATCGTCGAGCGCAACCGACAGCTCTATCACAAGCGCCGCGACGTGATGGTGGAGAGCTTCGCGCGCGCCGGCTGGGACATCCCCTCCCCGCCCGCCTCGATGTTCGCATGGGCGCCCCTGCCGCCGGCGCTCGCCCACCTCGGCAGCCTGGAGTTCTCCAAGCAGTTGCTCACCCATGCCAAGGTCGCGGTGGCACCCGGCGTCGGCTATGGCGAGAACGGCGAGGGCTATGTCCGCATCGCCATGGTCGAGAACGAGCAGCGGCTGCGCCAGGCGGCACGCAACGTGAAGCGCTACCTCCAGTCGATGGGCGTCAACACGCCCGGCCAGGCGGCCGGCTGATCCAGGGGCGGAGCGAGGCCGGTCTTCGCTCCGCCGCCAGCCCGGCGATGCTGCGCCGCATCGCCGAGAGCCAACGAAGCAAATCTCCCCCTGAAGCGGGAGAATTTCGTTGCAAAGCAGCAGCGAGCCACCCCATCTAGTTCCCGTGCTGCGACAATATGAACTGGTGGAGCGGGTCAAAGGCTATGACCCGGAGGCCGACGAGGCGTTGCTGAACCGCGCCTATGTCTTTTCGATGCATGCCCATGGCAGCCAGAAACGGGCATCGGGCGACCCTTATTTCAGCCACCCGATCGAGGTGGCGGGCATCCTGACCGACCTGCACCTGGACGACGAGACGATCGCCACCGCGATCCTCCACGACACGATCGAGGACACGGTCGCGACGCCGGAGGAGATCGAGGCGAAGTTCGGGCCGTCGGTGGCGCGCATGGTCGACGGCGTGACCAAGCTGTCGAAGATCGAGGCGCAGACCGAGAACCAGCGCGCGGCGGAAAACCTGCGCAAGTTCCTGCTGGCGATGTCCGACGACATCCGCGTGCTGCTGGTGAAGCTGGCCGACCGGCTGCACAACATGCGCACGCTGCATCACATCGCCAAGTCCGAGAAGCGGCGGCGGATCGCGCGCGAAACCATGGAGATCTACGCCCCGCTCGCCGAGCGGATCGGCATGTACGAATTCATGAACGAGATGCAGACGCTCGCCTTCCAGCAGATCGAGCCGGAGGCGTACGAGTCGATCACGCGCCGGTTGGAGCAGCTGCAGACCGGCGGCCGCGAGCGCATCGAGAGCATCGCGGGCGGGCTGAAACAGCTGCTGGAGCGCAGCGGCATCGAGGCCGAGGTCTCCGGCCGCGAAAAGCACCCCTATTCCATCTGGCGCAAGATGTCGGAGCGCCACGTCAGCATGGAACAGCTGACCGACATCATGGCCTTCCGCGCGATCGTGGAGACCGAGGAGGAATGCTACCGGGCGCTGGGCATCATCCATCGGCGCTGGCCGATGGTCCCGGGCCGGTTCAAGGACTATATCTCCACGCCCAAGCGCAACGGCTATCGCTCGTTGCACACCAGCGTCATCCATTCCGAGAACATGCGCGTGGAGATCCAGATCCGCACGCGCGCCATGCATGCCCAGGCGGAGTTCGGCATGGCGGCGCACTGGGCCTACAAGCAGGACGCGGTGCGACCCGACACCCAGGTCAGCTGGATCCGCGACCTGGTGGAAATCCTGGACACGGCCGAGAGCCCGGAAGAGCTGCTCGAGCACACGCGCATGGCGATGTACCAGGATCGAATCTTTGCCTTCACGCCCAAGGGCGAGCTGCACCAGCTGCCCAAGGGCGCGACGCCGATCGACTTCGCCTATGCGGTCCACACCGATCTCGGCAGCCAGGCGGTGGGCGCCAAGGTCAACGGTCGCGTGGTGCCGCTGCGCACCGAACTGCGCAACGGCGACCAGGTGCAGATCCTGCGCTCCAAGGCGCAGGAGCCGCAGAGCAACTGGCTGAACTTCGCGGTAACCGGCAAGGCTCAGGCCGCGATCCGCCGCCACCTGCGGCACAAGGAGCGCGAGGAGACGCTGGCGCTCGGCGCCAAGCTCTATGACGACATCGTCGCGCGGCTGCCGGTCACGCTGAGCGCGGCAGCGGTGGAGGACGCGCTCAAGCGGCTGGGATTGTCGGACGAAAACGCGCTGCGCGACGCGATCGCCAACGGCAAGCTGGACGACGAAGCCGTGATCGAGGCGCTGATGCCCGGCACCGCCGCGGGCGCCCGTGCCAAGCAGCTGCTCGGGCAGCGCGCCCCGATCCTGATCGAGGGGCTGACGCCGGGGGTCGCCTTCGACCTGGCCGAGGACTGCCGCCCGGTCCCCGGCGATCGCATCGTTGCGCTGCGCAAGCCCGGTGGCGGCATCGAGGTGCATGCGATCAGCTGCCCCTCGCTCGCCGACCGCTACGACGCCGACTGGATCGACGTCGCCTGGGGCGACGGTGCGGAAGGCGGCACTGCGCGCATCGCGGTGACGCTGAAGAACGAGCCGGGCGCGCTGGGCGCGATCGCGACCATCATCGGCGCGCACAAGGCGAACATCCTGGGGCTGCGGCTCGACAACCGCGACACCACCTTCCACACCAACACCATCGACCTGGAGGTGCGGGACGCGACCCACCTGATGCGCCTGCTGGCGGCGCTTCGGGCGGCCGACGTGGTGAATGCAGCGCAGCGCATCGACGGTTCCACCCAAAGCAATTGACAGGATTGTCAGTGGCGCGCAGGCGTTTCCCATGCACCTCCACCCGCTCGCCGTGGCACCTGCCGACATCGATCACATGGGTCATGTGAACAATGCGGTGTACCTGTCCTGGGTCCAGGAAGCCGTCGTCGCTTATTGGGAGAAGGTCGCTCCTGCCGAGGCGGTCGGCCAGC